>JAYZDB010000277.1:0-5254 GCA_036338025.1 Planctomycetota bacterium | reverse complement strand
CTTGGCGAGACCGCCCCGGACTTCGATCTGCCGCTCGTCAAGGATTCAACAAAGACCATCCGGCTGTCGACCTTCAAGGGCAAGAAGCCGGTGGCACTGATCTTCGGCAGCTACACTTGACCGCCTTTCCGCCGCTCAGCTGGTCAGCTGAAGAGCATGTATGCCAAGTACAACAAGGACGTCGAGTTCCTCCTGGTCTACATCCGAGAAGCCCACGCGATGGACGGCCCAAGGCCGATGACCTCGGTAATGATCGAGGAACCGATCAATGACCTCGAACGCTTCGGCGTCGCCAAGATCTGCATGACGAAACTCGAACTTGAGATGATCCCGAGTGTGATTGACCGGATCGACAACAAGGTCGATGCAGCGTATTCCGCCATGCCGGACCGCCTCTATCTGGTCGGCACGGACGGCAAGATCGCATTCGCCGGCGGCCGTGGCCCCTTCGGGTTCCGACCGGACGAACTGGCTGCAGCGATCGACAAGGAGTTGGCCAAGAAGTCGAGCAAGCGGAGGTAGCGCAGGACAAGAGCCCGCGGTGATGCGGGCAGCTACTTCAGCAGCGGGCTCAAGCTCGCTGCGGCGCGCTCTGCCATCCAGAGGTTACCGGCCTTGGAAAAGTGCCGGTCACCCTCAAAGAACAGGGTCTCGGACTGTCCGCGCCACTCCTCACCCTTGTCCAGATCGACCACGTGGATGCCCTCCTTGATCACCGGTTCGAGCCACCAGTAGCTGTGGTTCTTCCAGTTTCTTACTGGCAAACCGAGGACGAGAAACTCGAACCCGTGCTGCTTGGAGAGTTCAAAGAGGCGGTAGATCGCGACGTATGCCTTACGACCAGCCCAGGTGAAGGAATCCCGCGCCTCGGGATCCTTCTGGTACGGCAGCGTCTCACGAGCGACCAGGCTTGATAACACCGGGATCAAACTTCGCCCGAGCCGCGAGTTGCTAAGCAACCCGGGCAAGGCCCCGTGCAGTTTTCCCTCCGTGTACATCGCATCCTCAGACGCATCCAACTCGACCAACAACCCCTCTCGGTCGAGGGTGAACAAGGGGTGACTGATGTTGTCGACAAGGTCATTACCGTATGCCGCCAGCACAAGGATGTCCGGCTTCAGAGACACCAACCGATCTCGAAAGAACTTGTACTGATGGTCAGTACCGTAACCCTTCACTGCAGCGTTGATCACGTCGACTCTCTTACCGCGATCCGCCGACAGGATCTTCTCGAGTTTGTTGGGCCAACTCTCCTCGTTTCGCACACCGTGACCAAATGTCATGGAATCACCGAGCACCAGGATCCGCACTTCGTCCAGGCCTTTGGGACCAACCTCCTGGTCACGTAAGCCCAGCGAATTGACGTGGACCACCTGGTCGAACTGTTTGAACTTCCAGGTCGATTCAGCTCCAGGTCGCAGGGAATAGATCAGATCCGGATCCGCGCGGTGGATGCCTCGTGTCTTCCACGAATCTGCGTCGGGACTGCCGCCCAGATCGAACACCACCATCGCCAGCTCCACCAACAGAACCGGCACGACCAGTCCCGCGCAGATCATCCCGATCCGCAGCAAAGCCCGCCGCCCAGGCGAGGGCTGCCGGAGACCGCTCGGATTCGATGCTTGAGGCATGGTGCCAGTACCGTGCCGATTCGCCCAGCCGACAGCAAGCGCCCAGATATCATTCCTGTCGGGTGTCCTTGCAGTCGAACCACGGGTGAGGTGTCATGCCTGCGTGGTTGATGAACCCTACGACCCAACTCAGGGCACCACGGGCAAGCCTGTCCCACGGACCTTCGATGCCGTCGCGGTCGGCGTCGCCGTCGCACTGCTCAGCCTGTACCTGGTCACCCTCTGCCCCACGATCTACACGGGCGACACCCCAGAGCTCGCCACCGCCGCCTCGACCTTCGGTGTCGCACACCCGCCGGGCTACGCACTCTACAGCTTGATCGGCAACCTTTGGTCACGGCTACTGGTGTTCGGGGACCCCGGTTGGCGGCTCAACCTGATGTCCGTAGTCTGCGCAGTCAGCGCGGCACTGTTGCTGTACGGCGTCGTGAAGCGCCTGGGCGGCGGCCGCCTCGGGGCTGCCTACGCTGCCTTGGCACTCGGCGTCGGCCACACGTTCTGGTCGCAGGCAGTGGTGTCGGAGGTCTACGCCTTCGACATCATGCTGGCAGCGGCCCTGCTCTACACCTCTGTGCGCAGCTTCCAACTCGGCACACCGCGGAGTCTTGTGCCAGTCGCCCTCTGCACCTCCATGTGGATCTGCCATCGCAACGTCAACGCGGTCTACGCCCTTGCCGTCTTACCGATCATCTGGCCGGTTCTGCGGCCCTGCCTGGGATCCATCCGACAGGTGTCAGTCCTGGTGATGGCAGTCCTGCTGCCATTTCTGAGCTGGCTGTACCTACCCCTCTGCGCGGCCAACGATCCACTCCTCAACATCGGCGACCCGCAGACCCTCGACCGCTTCCAAGACGTGGTGTCCGCACAGATCTACCAGCACCTGTTGTTCTCCGGCGACTTCGGGCAACAAGCTCTGGCCCTGCTCAGCTCGCTACCACGCGGGCTCGGTGTAGCGCTGCTACTTGCGCCGCTAGGGCTGGCAGTCTGGTGGCGCACCCCGAACCATCGACGCCCCCTGCTCGGGCTGGTGGGTTTCGTCTTGACGAACTTCGCCTTCGCCTCGAACTACGCGGCCGCCGACGCTCACGCCTTCATCCTCCCCTTGACGCTCGCGATCGCGGCCCTCGCCGGCCTCGGACTGGCTGCCATCCAAACCAAGATGCCGACGCGCCTGACCGGGCTGCTGGTCGGAGTCGCAGTGGCTAGCACCGTGCTGCTGGGCGCCGCCAACTTCGGCAACAACGATCTTCGCGGTCAGACCCTGACCCGCGATTTCGCCCGCGATAGCCTGAGCTTCCCTAAGCGTGACGGCATCGTCCTGAGTCACGTCGACTCGGTTACCTTTGGGCTCTGGTACGCGCAGGCCGTCGAGTCTCGCGGTCCCGCCAAACTGTTGGTGATCTGTCGCGGCTTCGCCCTCGACTGGCACCAGGAATGGGCACGACGCCGACGACCCGACCTCGACATCCCGTTCTACCAAGAATCCGACACCCCAAGCCACTGGCCGGCGATGCTGGCGATACGCAACGCCAAGCAGGTTCCCGTGTTCGTGACCGCGAACCTGCTCGGTTACTTCCAACCCTCGGATCGCAAGGAACTCGTGAAGCACGTACGCGAGCGGCCAGCCGGTCTGTTCACGGAGCTTCACCACCTCTCGCGACCCGAAGAACCGGCTGCGACAATCGCGAGGAATCGCGAATTCTGGCAGCGGTGTTGGCCACACGCGGTCGCCGCCCGGCAGTTGCGGTTGAACGAGGACATGACGGCGCTGGTCCTGCACTACGCCAGCATGCGGGTGCTGTTCGCACACTACTGCCTCCTGCACGGCGAGGCGGATGCCGCTGAGGCAGCTGCCTCGGCCGTCATCGACCTTGAACCGGATCCTTTGCTCGCACAGATCAACGCACTCTACAAGCAACGCGGCAACCGCTACCACATGAGCGACATGCGGGTACGAGCGCGCCGCATCGGACGCCAGGCGCAAGAGCTACGCAGCGGCAAGGTCAGCCTGGAACAGATCCGAACCCAACCAGCCCTGTCAGAATTGCCCAAGGTGGCCGCCGAGGGCAAAGCACTGATGGCCAAGGGCGAGTGGTCGGCGGCGATCGAACGCTTCGAAGCCGTGCTGCTGGTTCGGCCACGACACCTGCAAGCGCTCTTTCACCGGGCGACCGCCCTCGCCAAATCCGGCCGCAAGAAGGCTGCGATCGCGGCCTTCGAGAAGCTCCTCGGCCATGCGCCCGAATCCGCCGAAGCCTGGCTCGGCCTCGCGGAAGCCAGACTCCCCGAGGACCGAGAGGGCGCACTGCGGGCCCTGCAGAGGGCGGCGCGCACGCCATCGGGAACTCCCGGGCGCGACGCCGCACTCGTCAAGCTGCAGGCCCTGCAGAAACGCTAGCCGCTACTTACTGGCGCAGCTCAAACGGATCCCGAGCTGGCCGCTGGTGGACTGGGTGGTCTCCATCTTGCGGTCACGGGACGTGCGCTCGGTCTTCGACGAGGTCTCGATCTTGCAGTCGAGATCCAGCGTTTCGACCCGCTGCTCGGTCTGGTTGATGACCAGGGTACCCGTCACGCCGATCGAAACCTTGGCTTCGCCGGCGCTGGCACTACCACCACTTCGCTGGCCCTGACCGCTGCGCCGATTGCCACGGCCACGGCTGAGACCGGTCTCGGTCGGCGTGCCTTCGCCAACGATCGTGCCCTTGATGGCGACGGTCGCGAACTTCTGGCCATCCTTCTCGACAATCGAGACCAGCGTGCCGGTGGCCTTGGCAACCGCCTTCTCGCTACTGACGAGCCGAAGCGCGGTATCGTTGAAGGTCGCAGGAGTCCGGGCGCGTTGCTGGCGGCTGCGGCGGTTGCCCTTCTGGCTACCCTTCTGACCACCCTTCTGGCTACCCTTCTGGCCAGCCTGCCGAGAGCGGTTGCCCTGCGGACCACTGGCACGCGCTGCACGCACGGGATGGAGAGTGCTCTTGAGCGCCGCCACCAGTCCAGCGCTGATGTCGTAGCTGGAGTCGACCGCTACCGGCTGGGCGCTACCGAGTGCGCTGAGATCCACGTTTGCAGACACGCCATTGGAGACGTTGCGCGGGATGTTGCCGGCAGCCTTGTTGCCCGAGTCGTCGGCGCCATCGGCGGCCGGACCAGTCTCGGCTTTGAAGATCAGACGTCCGCCCTCTTCCTGCATGGAGACCTTCTTGCCGTGCAAGGCACCGACGATCTTGCTGGTCTGACCTTCGCCGTCATCGCTGTCGCGAGACACCTGGCCTTCGGCGGTGATGTAGTTGCGCCAGTTGGCCCCGACCGGGCCCTGTTCGAACACCAGTTTCTGGGAGGTCTTGGTGATGCCATTGCCACCACCCCGGTTACGTCCACCGCTGCGCTCCTCGCCATCGACGAGCATCTTGCGGGCGGTCTTGATCTCGGACTTGGTCTGGATCGAATACTTCAAGGTGCCCTTGCTGGCAGGCTTGATCTGGAGCGATTCCTGGGCCATCGCCGGTGTGGCGACGAGGCCGGCAATCAGGATGGTCGTGATACGGTTCATGGTTGGTCCTCAGCTTGGTCTTGGCTCGCGGGTCAGTGCGCGGCTACCGGGCGATCCGGCGGGCCGGAAC
>JAYZDB010000276.1:0-9922 GCA_036338025.1 Planctomycetota bacterium | reverse complement strand
TCCTGGACCTTGGTCGCAAGTTCGTCGCCATCCATCTGCTGCGGCAGGTAGGTCTGGACGATCTCGATCTCTGCGAGTTCGTTGTCTGCGATGTCCTGCCGGTCCGCGTCGAGGGCTTGCTGCACCGATTCCTTGCGGGTCTTGACGGCGCGTGAAACGATCGCGAGTTCCTCGGCATCCGCCAGGTCTTCGACACCCTGGCGGTCTTGTTCGCTCTTGATGCTGGCGACCATCATCCGCAAGACCGTCAGGCGCATCTTGTCCTTGGCGCGCATGGCTGTCTTGACGTCCTCGGTGATCCGCGACAGGTAGCTCCCCATCGGCCTAGGTGCCGTCGGCTTCGGCGGGTTCCGGTTCTTCCGACGTCACCTTGGCGCAGGCGACCAGTGAGTCCCCGGACTTGAGGGTAATGCAGCGCACTCCCTGGGTCGCACGGCCGATCACGCTGATGCCCTTGGCGGAGGTGCGGACGATCTGCCCGAGTCGGGTGATCATCATCACTTCATCCTCATCGGTGACCGCCAGCAGGTTGACGACCTTGCCGTTCCGCTCCGAGGTCCGGATGTCGATCATGCCCGAACCACCACGGCCCTGCGTGCGGTACTCCGCCACGCTGGTGCGTTTACCGTAGCCCTTTTCGCAAACGGTGAGCAGGGTCTGGTCATCGGTCGCGATGACCATGTCGACGACTTCGTCGCCATCGTGCTTGAGCTTGATGCCGCGAACTCCGCGAGCACTCCGACCCATCGCACGCACACCAGACTCCTCGAACCGGATCGCCATGCCCTCCTTGGTTCCGAGCACGATCGACTGGCCGGGTGCGCTGATGCTGACTCCGATCAATCGGTCATCCTCTTCGAGTCCGACAGCGATGATGCCACCCTTCTTGGGGCGGCCGTAGGCTGACAGCAGGGTCTTCTTGATCAAGCCCTTGGCGGTGGCGGTGATCAAGAAGTGCTCGTCATCGAACTTGTCGACCCGCAGGATCTGGGTGATGCGCTCACCTTCGACCTGGGTCTTAATGACGTTGATCAGTGCCCGGCCGCGTGCGGTCCGACCAAACTGGGGTAGTTGGTAGACCTTGCGCCAGTAAACACGTCCGCGGTCGGAGAAGAACAGGAAGTAGTCATGGGTGCTGGCGACGAACAGCTTGGACAGGAAGTCGCCTTCCTTGGTATCGCCAGCCTGAATGCCCTTGCCTCCACGACTCTGAGCGCGGTACTGATCAAGCGCTGTCCGCTTGATGTAGCCGCCGTGACTGACCGTCACGACCATCATCTCCTCGGTGATCAGGTCTTCGTCGATGAAGTTCCCGACCTCTTCGTCGGAGATCGCGGTCCGGCGCGGATCGCCATAGGCCTTGACCATCTCATCGAGATCCTCGCGGATGAGGCCCAGCAGCACCTGGCGGTCGGTCAGGATCGTGTTGTAGTACGCGATCTTGTCCAAGACTTCCTTGTACTCGGCTTCGAGCTTCTCGATCTCGAGGCCGGTGAGCCGGGCGAGGCGCATGTCGAGAACGGCCCGCGCCTGAATCTCCGACAACTCGAAGCTCTCCATCAAGCGGATGCGCGCGTGGTCGGGGCTCTTCGAAGTCTTGATCATCTCGACCACGTCGTCGATGTTCTGGACCGCGATCCGCAGACCTTCCAAGATGTGCCGTCGTTCCTCCGCCTTGCGGAGCAGGAACTGAGTCCGCCGCGTGATCACATCGACACGGTGGTCGATGTGGCACTGCAGGATTTCCTTGAGACCGAGAGTGCGGGGGCCGCCCTCGACGATCGCGAGGTTGATGATGCTGAACTTGCTCTGCAGCGGCGACAGCTTGAACAGCTGGTTCACCGGCACGCTCTCGTCTTCGACCCCACGCTTGAGTTCCACGACGATGCGCAGGCCGACCCGGTCGTTGGTCTCGTCGTTGACGTCGGAGATCGAGTCAATCTGACCGCTCTTGGCGATCGTCACGACCCGCTCGAGGATCGTGTTGACCTTGACCTGGTACGGAATCTCCGTGAACACCAACTGTTTCCGGCCCCGCACTTCCTCGACGTGGTACTTCGAGCGCACGACCACAGCCCCGCGGCCGGACTTGTAGGCGTCGCGCAGACCGCTTCGACCCATGATGGTGCCGCCGGTCGGGAAGTCCGGACCCTGGACGTGCTGAAGGAGTTCGTCGAGGGTGGCCTCGGGATTCTTCAACAAGACCTTGAGCGCCCCAACGACCTCGGGGAGGTTGTGCGGCGGCAGGCTGGTCGCCATGCCGACGGCGATGCCGGTCGAACCGTTGCAGATCAGGCTGGGGAATCGGCCCGGTAGCACGACCGGTTCCTTCCGCATGCCGTCGTAGTTGTCGGTCTCATCGACCGTTTCCTTGTCCCGGTCGGTGAGCAGGTCGGTGGCTGGCATCGCCATCCGGGCTTCCGTGTAGCGCATGGCGGCGGGTGGACTGCCGTCGATGGCCCCGAAGTTGCCCTGGCTGTCTACCAAGGGGTACCGGGTGGTGAATGGCTGCGCCATGCCGACCAGGGTCGGGTAGACCACGGACTCGCCGTGCGGGTGGTAGTTGCCGGATGTGTCGCCGCAGATCTTCGCCGACTTGCGATGCTTGGAGCGCGGACCGAGATTGAGGTCGTGCATCGCGACCAGGATCCGCCGCTGACTGGGCTTGAGGCCGTCGCGGGCGTCCGGCAGAGCGCGACTCAGGATCACGCTCATGCTGTAGTTCAGATAACTCTCCCGCATCTCCTTCTCTAGAAGAAGATTAGGGAATTCTTGTTGGGGGTCGGCTGCAGGCGTATCTGTCATCGGTCAGAGGTGGTCTTACGGGTTTCCGGGGGCCGTTATCGCGGGTCCGAATTCGCCCTATCTACCGCGGGCCATCATCCTGTATGGTATGAGGGCTTTGCCGGTGGGAACATCATCTAGGATCATCTCGTGACTACGAAGAACGTCTTTATCTTTTGTCTGGGTAGTGAATTGTTGGAGGGTTCGGTCCTCGACCGGAACGCCAATTTCATGGCCAAGTACCTCGACAAATTGGCGTTTCGGGTCCAATCGATCCAGGTAATTGACGAGGTCGAGGACGAGATGGTCGAGGCCTTCCGATACGCCCTGGAACGCGATCCGGCCTACATCATCACGACCGGCGGGATGGGTCCGGGTCACGACGACCTGACCCGGGAATCTGTCGCCAGGGCAGCCAACCTGCCGCTGACCCTGGACGATCGGGCTGTCGAGATGTTGGGCCGTTCCTACAAACGACTTGCGGCGCGTGGCGTGGTCGAGAATCCCGAGCTCAACGAGGATCGGCTGGCCATGGCCCGGGTGCCCGGCGGATCGGTGTGCTACGAGAACCCGATGGGCACGGCACCGGCGGTCCGCCTGAAGGTCGCCCAAACGTCGTTTTTCCTCCTGCCAGGCGTGCCGGAGGAGATGCAGCGGATGTTCGATCTGTACGTCGTGCCGGCGCTGGCCGCCGATGGCCCGGGCGTGGTCAAGAAAGCCCGTCACGTCGAGTGGCCTGGCGGCGACGAATCCGCCCTGAAGCGCATTCTCACCGACATCAACCGACGCTTCCCGGAGATCCATACCCGGGCCCGGGTGATGGGAGCCAAAGACAACGTCAGCCTGCGGGTCAGCCTGTTTGGGGAGCACGCTGACGAGGGCGAACTCGACCGCTTGCTCGGCAACGCCGAAGCCGACCTGCGGGCACGCCTCGGCCTGGAGATCACGCAGCGTCCGGACGGCTCGATCACCTCCGCCTAGGAGCGGCCCCCGCGAGTGCTCTCTGAGTCCACCTTCGCCGGACGCCTGCTGTCGTGGTACGACCAGGGCCACCGCGATCTTCCCTGGCGTGAGACGGCCGACCCCTGGGCAATCTGGGTCAGCGAAATCATGCTCCAGCAGACGCGGGTCGAAGCGGTCCGCCAGATCTACGGCCGGTTCATGGCGAGCTACCCGCAGCCAGCGGACTTCGCGGTGGCCGACGAGGACGAAGTCCTGCAGGCCTGGCAAGGGCTGGGGTACTACCGGCGCGCACGGCTGCTCCGTGATGGTGCCCGAGTCGTCATGGAACAGCACGCCGGCAAGGTGCCGTCGGGCTTGGAAGAACTGCGCGCACTACCCGGGGTCGGCGCCTACACCCAGGGAGCGATCGCGTCGATTGCGTTCGGCCACTCCATCACGGCCGTTGACGGCAACGTCGAACGGGTCCTCGCCCGGCACGGCGGCATCACACAGCAGGTCAAGAGCGGCGCCGGCGCCAAGGCGATTCGCGCGAGCGCCGAATCGGTCCTCGACCGGAATCGTCCGGGCGACTTCAACCAGGCGATCATGGAGCTGGGGGCGACCATATGCACCCCGACTTCGCCGAGCTGTGATCGCTGTCCGGTGGCGCATGACTGCATCGCGCGCATCGACAAGCGCGTGCACGACTTGCCGGTCCTGCCGACGCGCCGCCCGGCCGTCGAGGTCGAACCCCGGGCTGTCCTGGTGCCCCGCCACAACGGACAGATTCTCGGCGTACGGATCCCCAGCGGTGAGATCAACGCCGGACAGGTCGACCTGCCGGGTTCGGGACCTCTCACCAGCTGTGACCCAGACGATCTGCAGACCACGCTCAGAAACCGCTTCGGCGTCCGGTTTGGTATCGAAGGGGAGATCGGGACAGTGCGCCATGGAATCACCCATCACCGGATCCGCTTGACCGCCCACTGGGGCACCTGCCGGGATCCGCTGCGAGCACCCCTGGTCTCTGCCGCTCCCGGCCCGGGCACTCCGTGGACCACATTGGCTCGTAAGGTGTTCCGGCTGGCGGGGCTAGACGAGGAACAATCCGGGGCGTGAACCGAGGCCGGGCGGCTGCTATCCTCCCTGCCCCGATTCCGGCCTCAGCCGGTTGGCCAGTTACTTTCATCGCGAGGATTCCACATGGGACTCATGGACGGCAAGACCGTTGTCATCTTCGGCGTTGCCAACAAGCGCTCCATCGCCTGGGGTATCACCCAGGCCATGGTCCGGGAGGGTGCGCGCGTGGCCCTCAACTACCAGAACGAACGGATGGAAACCGGCGTTCGCAAGTTGGCCGAGGACCTGCCGGACAACACCTACCTCGCGCCCTGTGATGTGACCAGGCAGGAGGAGATCGACGCCTTCTTCACCGATCTCAGCGAGCACGCCGATGGTGTCGATGCCCTGGTGCACTGCATCGCCTTTGCCAAGCGCGAAGAACTCGGAGGTCGCTACGTCGACACCTCCCTCGATGGCTACCAACTGGCCCAACACATCTCAGCCTACTCCCTGGTTTCCCTGGCCAAGGCGGCCGAGCCGCTCATGGAAGGCCGTGACGGCTCAATCCTCGCGCTGAGCTACTACGGATCCGTCAAGGTAATCGAGAGCTACAACGTGATGGGAGTCGCCAAGGCTGCTCTGGAATCTTCTGTGCGCTACCTCGCTGCGGACCTCGGGCCCGGCGGTACGCGCGTCAACGCAATCTCGGCCGGGCCGATCAAGACGCTCTCGGCGATGGGTGTCTCAGGCTTCAGTGACATCCTCAAGGGTATCGAAGAGCGTGCGCCGATGCGTCGTAACGTGACCCAGGACGACGTCGGCAACACCGCCGCGTACCTGTTGTCGCACATGAGCAACGGGGTTACCGGACAGGTGATCTACGTCGACTCGGGGGTCTCGATCCTCGGCGTATAGGGCCGCTCAAAACCTCACCGCCCGAGGTCGGACCGCACCATGATCCACATCCTGCGCCCCGTGTTGGTTGCGTGCTTGCTGGCGATCCCGGCATGCACCGCACCAGGTGCCAGGGCAGGCTCAGAGGGTCCGCCGAACATCCTGTTCATCATGATCGATGACCTGGGATGGAAGGACATCGGTCCGCAGGGCAATGCGAAGTTCGTGACGCCGAACCTCGACGCCTTCGCCAGGCAAAGCACGCGGTTCACGGACTTCTACGCGGCTGCGCCGGTCTGTTCACCGACCCGCGCCGCCTGCATCACCGGCCTGGCACCGGCACGTCTGCAGGTCACCAACCACATCCCCGACCGCTGGAGCTTCTACAACCAGCGCAAACCTGCCGGCGACAAGGACAGCCGGCCGAAGGGGCGCAAGTGGGGGCCAGGAAAATCGCTGCACGTGCTCGACAAGAAGCACCGCACCATCGCACAGCGCCTGAAAGCGGCGGGCTACAACACCGGGTTCGTCGGCAAGTGGCATCTCGCGGGCCCCGAATGGGGCACCACGGACACCTCGCTGTTCCCGGAGAGCTACGGCTTCGACGTCAACGTCGCCGGCAATGCCATGGGTGGGCCAGGCAGCTTTTTCGCTCCGATCAACATGCCCAACTACAAGTCGGGCAAGACCGGCGAGTACCTCCCAAACTTGCTGGCTGAAGAGGCCGTCGGCTACATCCGCGCCCACAAGGATGACAGCAAGCCGTTCTTCCTCTGCCTGTGGACCTACACGGTTCACTACCCGATCCAGGCAACGCCTGAGCTCTACAGTCACTACACCAAGGAGCGCAACCCCGACGGCTCGGTCAAAGAACCGGACATGAAGCTCCGCTACCGGGCCATGGTCGAGGGCATGGACATCGCGGTCGGTCGGGTCCTGCGCTCTCTCGACAAAATGGGTCTGAGCTCCAACACCCTGGTCGTGTTCACTTCGGACAACGGACAGATGCCGGGCGCCTCCACCGCGGATCCTCTTCGCGCCGCGAAAGGCTATCTCTACGAGGGCGGCATCCGCGTGCCACTGATGATGCGCTGGCCAGGACGTATTCGCGCCGGCGCCGTCGATGCGACTCCCGCAATCTCGATGGACTTCGCTCCGACGTTTCTGGAAGCCGCCGGTGTCGACTATGCAGCGGCGGACTTCGATGGCGAGAGCCTGCTCGGTGTTGCGTCAGGCCGCCAACCGATGCACCGAGACGCCATCTACGTACACTTCCCCCACTACTCCTACCACGGCCGGAACAACATGGGCGCCGTCATCCGGTGTGGGGACTACAAGTACATCCACCACTTCGACAACCAGGATCACGAACTGTTCAACCTGGGCGAGGACATCGGTGAGACGGTCAATCTGCGCAGCCGCGAACCCGCCAAGGCGGCCGAGTTGAAGGCCAAATTGATGGCCTGGCTGAAGTCCACCGGGGCTCAGTTGCCACGACTCTACCAGGACATCCCGGCGGCCGAGCTACCGGGACGAAAGCACGCACAGTCCGGTCAGTAGTCGCCAGGCTCAGGGCTGCTTGGAGCTGAGGTAGGCCCGCAGCCGCCTGGCTTCGGAATCCGTGGGTTTCAGTGCCAGCGCACGCTGGCAGAGGGCGCGGGCGGCGGCGTGTTCGCCATCCGCATCGAGAATGTGTGCCAGGTTCAGGATCGACGGCAGGAAGTTCTTGTCGCGTAGCAAGGCAGCCTCGTAGGCCGCGCGAGCCTTGGCTTGATCACCCAGGTGCTGGTGGACCAGCGCCTGGTTGTGGAGCGGCGCGGCGGACTTGCTATCAACTCGCGCCGCCTTCGACAGGATCGCGAGCACCTCGGCAATCTCCGCTTTGCGGGTGGCCTCCACCTGGTGCGCCACCAAGGCCCGGAAGCGGGCCGTCGCCTCCCCGATAAACCCCTCCACGTCATCGCCGCGCAAACCGATGTAGGCCCGGTACGACTCGGCCGACCGCAGGTACGAGTCGCGCACCACCTGGGGTACGTCAACGCGAAGCTCGGTGTCGCCTCTCTCGATCGCTTCGGCAAGCCGGAGTTGGCACAGAGCTAGTCGATACCAGGCATCGGAATCCTCCGGACTCCGTTCGACCAGTCGCTCGAGAAGTTCACCGGCCTGGCGTTCATGCCCGAGTTCGAAGTGCAGGCGAGAACCAACTCGCAAGGCCGAGAGATGATCAGGGAGCTTGACGAGGAGGTCATCAAGCACCTTGGCGGCCAGGCTCATCTGCCCATCGACCTCCAGGAACCTGGCATAGAACATGGCGATCTGCGGATTGTCGGGGTCGAGCCGACGGGCCAGGCGCAACTCTCCCTCCGCGCGTTCCATCCACGCCAGTGCTGGTGGGTCCTCCTGCATGGCAGGCTCCAGCAGCGCGATGCCCAGGATTGCGCGTGCCAGGGCGGCACGCGGATCCACCCATAGCGCTCGCTCGGCAATCCTCGCCGCCTCGGTGATCCGGCCCGCAGCGAGCGCCCGGCCCGCATCCTCGGTGAGCGAGGCCACCGTGTTCCGGTCCTCGGCATCGAGAGTGACATTCGGCAAGTCGAGAGCTTCCCACTCCGCGGGACTCGGACCCGGGGTCGAACACGCCCCGAAGATGCCGAGAATCCCGAACAGGCACAGAGTCCGGACCAGATCGCACCGCTGCATCACCGTATTCTGGATCCCAGCGCAGTCCCTTGCGACTTAAAGATCCCCGGGCCGGCCACCTTGACCTAGAATCATTCGACATGACCGAAATCTCGGACGGCAACGCGCTGAAAGCCAGGGCGAGTGAGTTGGTCGATCGCACGCGGGTTCTCCGGCAGGAGATCGCCAAGTCGATCGTCGGCCAGGAGGAGCTCATCGAGCACCTCCTGCTGGCCGTGTTTGCCGGGGGGCATGTGCTCATCGAGGGCCTCCCGGGCCTGGGCAAGACCCTGCTGGTGAAGACCCTCGCCGAATGCACGGGACTGGAGTCGTCACGCATCCAGTTCACGCCTGATTTGATGCCCGCCGACGTCACCGGCACCCGGGTGATCGAGGACCACGAGGGCAACCGGGCCTTCCGCTTCCAGAAAGGCCCGATCTTCTCGAACCTGGTGCTCGCGGACGAAATCAACCGGGCGACACCCAAGACCCAGTCCGCGCTGCTTGAGGCGATGCAGGAAGCCTCGGTCACGGTGGCAAACTCCACCTTCGAACTGGCCCGGCCGTTTTCGGTGATCGCGACCCAGAACCCCATCGAGCTCGAGGGCACCTACCCGCTGCCAGAAGCCCAACTCGATCGGTTCCTGTTCAAGCTCGAGGTCCAGATCTCGTCCGAAGACGATCTGGTGAAAATCCTGGGTTCGACCACCAGCACCCCCCCGCCCACGCATCACGAAGTCCTCTCAGGCAACGACCTGATCGAGATCCAGGACATCGCGCGGCAAATTCTGTGCGGCGAACACCTCCTGCGATATGTCGCAGCCCTGGTACTGGCAAGCCACCCGAATCCAGGTTCCGACCCCCAGACCCAGCGCCTGGTGAGGTTCGGAGCCAGTCCACGGGCCGGGCAGGCGATCATCCTGACCGCCAAAGTCCGGGCCTTGCTCGACGGTCGACCCTGTGTGTCACGGGAAGATGTGGATGCCACAACACTTCCGAGCTTGCTCCACCGGGTCGTGCTGTCTTTCGAGGCGGACGCCGAGGGCGTAGGGGTCCGTGAACTGCTGGCCGGGTGGCGGCAGGCCGCTGACCAGGCGAGCCAGGACTAGAAGAGACAAGTTTTCTTCTACTAAAAGAGAAAGGATCCGGGTCTCAAACGTCTACATGGGTGCATGGGACGAGCGGCCTCGGCCATCGCCTGGATCTTGCAGGGAAAACAACAGGAACCAGGTTATGAAACTCCGAGAGGGCTTTCAGTCCGAGGCCTCAGGACCGGGGATCGAATACGATCCCCGGTTCTCTTTTTTTAAGCGCCGGGTATTGGTGTAGTGGCTACCTGATGAGCACAGACCACCAATTCGAAATGCTGGCGGATCAGTTCATGGAGTCCGTCCTTCAAATCCTGGACGAACTGGATCCCGACGAACTCGATTCTCAACTCGCGATGGGCGTCCTCACGATGGAATTCGAGGACGGTAGCAAGTGCATCATGAACCGGCAGGTCGCAGCACAGCAGATCTGGTTGGCGGCCGGTGCCACGGCATGGCACTTCGACTATGAC
>JAYZDB010000275.1:0-14648 GCA_036338025.1 Planctomycetota bacterium | reverse complement strand
ATGTTGTAGTACCAGGTCTTGATCGTCGGGTTGCGGTTGTCCCGATCCTCGGTGTACTGGGCGGGGAGGAGTGTGGAGATGACGAAGAGGGACGCGAAGACTCCGATGCATCGTGATGTGGACATATGTTGCTATATTTGCAGTGAGTTATGAAATATCTGGCAGGCGCCGCAGGCGCCGGAAACGGCTTTGGGTCGCCATTTCTCTCAGTCTGACCAGGCCGACCCAAAGGTCGGATTGGGTAAGACCCGCGGCCGGGCAGACGGAATAGCTCTGTTAGGCGGCTAATCGAACAGGATCGACGGAGATTCTTGCGGGTATTCTGGGGATCTGGCTTACGTCGAACCGGCAACAGTTGCTCAAACGCCGCCACCACCGCACCACCAGGCACAGCACCCTGCGAGCAGAATTCGTCGGGTCTGTTTAGTAGCCCGGGTCCAGACGTAACCCTGGGCTCATCGAGACTCCGAATGCGGCAGCCGCATCGAGCTGGAGCACCTGCAGGTAGGCGCTGGCCAGGCAGTTCCCGGTGGGGATGGTCACCGGCAGGGTGAGACCGGCGGCCGGCATCGGCAGGCCGGACAAGACGATCGGGACGGTGAGCAGCTTGCCACCGAGGAACGGGATCGACGCCCGACTGATGCCCAACAGCACCATGCACTGGGTCGCGGTCGCCGATGAATTTGACGCCAGGAGGCTGATGTTGGCGCCAAACTTCGGCAGAGCACTGGCGGTGAGAGTCGGAATACCGAGTTGTCCGGGCAGGCCCTTGCCGTACCTGTATGCGAACGCCGGGCACTGTGGCCCGTAGATCGAGATCTCGTCCAGCATCCATTTCTCATCGGGGTCCGACCCGCCAGGCTCGGCCATCGAGCCACCGTCGAACTCGAGTTTTACGTAGCGGGCGACAGTGCCGCTGCCCTTCAACAACAAATCGTGATGACCGTCAGCCAAGGGGCCATACATGGCTTCCATGTCGTAGAACTGGGCGGAGAAGAAATCGTTCGGGGCGGTACCCGTGATGCTGTAGGACACCGTGACGTCATCTGGCGCATTGTTGTTGAGCGAGGCGACAACGGGGGTGCCGAGCACGCAATCGCCAACGAAGGTCACTCCGCCGAGATCGATAATGATGTCGGCAGGCGGGGCGTTGGCTGCGACACCGCGAATCCCGACATTGGATGACAGGGTGCCGTCGGTCAGTTCGCCGAGGTCGTATGCGCCCAGGCCAACGGTGTGAACGTCATGCGCACCATGAACCGAAGCGTTGTCGAAATAGTAGATAGCGGCCTGGCCCGGCACGGTCTTGAAGTACGCGTACTTCTTGCCGATAGAGATTTTCTGAGCGCTTGCCATCGCAGCGAGGCCGAAGCCGACCGCGCTATAAATCGCGAAGGCCAGGAAGGATGTTCGCATCGCTAGGAGTTGCATCAGGAGTTCTCCTGGTCCCGTACTGGGGAAGGCTACTGCTGTGGTGAGAGTCGAAGTGTTGGAGGCCTGCGGTGTGCGATGGCGACGCGTACCCAGGTGCCACGAACAATATACCATCGTGCTCGCTCTTGCGCTGTCGACGCTTACCGGACGGTCGATGGGTTCGGGTGTTTGGCCTGCCACGGCAGCGAACCGCGGTGCATATACGCGTGGGTGGTGATTTGAGGTTTGCGGTCAAAGTGCCGGAACCCAGCCCCTCGGAGTGGTTTGAGAGGTAAACTAACGGGGGTCCGCCGATCGTTGTTCCATCCCATCGGGTTGTCCATGTTTGCACCGAGTTGCTGCCGCCTCCTCACCTGTCTTGTGCTCGGGCTGGGTTCCGTGTTGGCGGCGCAGACTCCGGACCCCTTGTTCGACAAGTCTCGTCTGCGTGATCTGTACTTCACCTTCAAGCAGACCAACTGGTGGGCGCAGGTCCTGGCTTCGGCGAACACACGAACGCCGGTGCAGTGTGACCTGCGGATCGACAATGTGACCTACCCGGGCGTCGGTTTGCACATCAAGGGCAACTCCTCACGGGCGGTGAACACTCGGAAGCTGCCGTTCAATGTGATCCTGGATGCCTTCAACCCTGGCCAGGAGCTCTACGGTTACAGCACCATCAACCTCAACAACGCCTTCATCGATCCGACCTTCACCCGCGAGGTGTTGACCTACGATCTCATGGCGAGATACCTGCCGTCGCCGCAGACCGCGTTCGCACGGGTCTACATGAACGGTCAATACTGGGGTGTCTACATCCTGATTGAGCAGCCCAACAAGGACTTCCTGCGCCACTTCTACCGCGATGATGAAGGTGGTCGGTTCAAAGGGGATCCGCCGACTGGCCCGAACGTCGATACCTCTACCTTTGAATACCGCGGCACCACTGCGTCGGTGAACCATCCGCACTACACCTTGAAGAGCTCGGATCCCAAGGCCTGGGATCAACTGCTGAACCTGACAATCAAGCTGAATCGAAGCTCCGCCGCCAACCTGCGGCGCAATATCGAACAGGTGATCAATGTCGATCGGACGCTGTGGTACCTGGCGACCCACAACGTGATCCACAACCTGGACAGCTACCTCGGCGCTGGCCGCAACTTCCACTTCTACATCGATCCGGACACGGGCCTGATGAACATGATTCCGTGGGATGAGAACATGGCGTTTGGCAGTTACCTGGGTGGCCCTACTCCCTGGACGCTGCCGCTGTTCCACAACTTGACCTGGCCGAACCGCCCCCTGGTCAAGGTCCTGCTCGGGATCGGCGCGTACAAGCATCGTTACCTGGCGCATGTGCGCACGCTGTTGGATGAGAGTTACCAGTGGGACGCGGTGATGAAGACCAGCAACGACCGCTATCAGAACATGATCGACGCGGCGGTCCAGGCTGATCCGAACCGGCAGTTTCCCTACGCAGACTTTCGCGGCAACCTGACGAAGGATGTCACTGGCTCGATGTTTGGTGTCCTACATGCGATGAAGCCCCTGGTGGATCGGCGGCACGCGTTTCTGAGTCAGCACCCGCAGATCAATGTGCCGACTCCACAGATCACCGAGGTGGTGTACCCACGTTCGGTAGCGGTGCCTGGCCAGACCGTCTGGGTGCAGGCCAAGGTGACTGCCACGGTCGGCGTCAAGAAGGTCACCCTGCACACCACCGACGTGCTGCATTCGAGCTACTCGCTTACGCCGATGTTTGACGATGGCCTGCACCATGATGGCAAGGCCAACGACGGCGTCTACGGTGGGTCGTTCCCGGCCGCGCCGGCGTTCAAGACCCGGTACTTCTACCTACGGGCCAACGCCACCAACTTCTCGGTCAGGTTCCATCCGCGTCGGCCCGAGTTTGCCCCCCGGACGCTGCGCACCTTGCCGGTGCGCTCGACCGGGCCGGTGTTGATCAACGAGTTGTTGGCGGACAACGACAACGGTGACCTGGACTCCAAGGGCGAGGCGGAGGATTGGCTGGAGTTGCTCAACACCAGCGCAGCCGACTACGACCTCAGCGGCCACTACCTGACCGACGACATCGCGGAGCCGAAGAAGTGGGAGTTCCCCGCCAATACCAAGATCCTCGCTGGTGGTTTTCTGCGGATCTGGTGTGACAACGAACCCGGTGACGGTCCGCTGCACGCAAGCTTCAAGCTCAGCGACGAAGGCGAGGAGGTGTTCCTGATCGACACCGATGCGCGCGGCAACCTGGCCCTCGACGGCATCGTGTTCGCCCGGCAGAAGTCCGATCGCAGCTACGGCAACGTCCCCGATGGCGGTCCCCACATCTACTACCTCTGGGAGCCGAGCGGTGGCGCACCGGTCACCGGCACCGGCCCGGGCAAGGTGGTTCCGATGGACCGACGCCGCACCGGTAGTCCTGGCGGTACCGACCTGCGCAGCAGCAGCCTGCCGAAGGTCGGCAATACCCTCGACCTGCAGATCGATGGCGGCACGCCGCGGGGCGTTGGCATCCTCGGCGTCTCCGTCGGGGTTGGCGTTTGGGACTTTGGCCCGATCGGGCCACTCATGCTGGACCCGGCCGCGATGGTGCTCGCGCCGGTGACCCTGGACGCCAACGGCGCCAGCCGGATCCGTACCCCGGCACTGCCAGCAAACACCGCGGGCGTGACCGTCTACGTCCAGGCCCTGGTCCAGGAATTTACCAACGCCTTGGCAATCCGCGTGTCCAAGTAGCGATCCACTGCCAATCGACCCCAGCTGCGCGCGCCGCAAGAACTCAGTGTGAGTGTGGCGCGAGCTTCAGCTTTTGAGAGGCAAACGCGACGCCGTCTCGCGTGAAACGGACGATCACGGTCGAGTGGAATTCCTTGCCTTGCAGCCAAGATGCGTCTTCACCGGGCTGGCTAGGAAAGATGAAGTAGTTCGTCTTGCCGTCCCGGGCGTTGGCCACGCCGCTTTCGTCCTCGTTGTTCGTCTTGTTGCGGGGCCGAAGCGTGACCTTCCGGCCGGACTTGTCGGTGAACTCGATCTCGATCGTCGCGTCGAGCGGTAGATCGAAGGGCCTGGCGTGTTTGTCGTCCTGGTTCAGCCAGAGTTCCAGATCACCTTTGTCGTCGTGGAGTTTGAGTTCCAGGTAGCCGGCGGACGTTCCCTTGCCAAAGGCCGCCACCATACCGTCGTGCGGTCCGTGGATATGCGAGGCGGTGGTCTTGGAGATGTCGTCGGCGCGGTTGCAGGCGACCAGCACGAGAGCGGTCAGGCTCAGGGAATGGAACCACTTCATGCCGCGCAGCATAGCATTGTGCGAACGCAGCCCTGATCCCCCAGACCTGTCGATTGGTTCAGACCTGTTCAAAGGTGCTTGTGTTCCGACGCTTGTCGTGGGGCCAGCCTAGTATTCCCTGCTCTTCTTGACCCCGGGCTCGGGGATCGGGTAGACGCCGTTCTTGTCGGGCATCAGGGGTGAGTCCGAGTCCATGGTGAGCTTGTCGATGCCCGGGCCAAACTGGTTGGCAGCCAGCATCTGCTCGTACGTGATCAGCTGTCCGGTGTGCGCGGCCATTCGCCCCATCGAGGTGACAACGCTGGCAGCCACGCCGCGCTCGACCTCGTTGTACGGTTGGTCGTTGCGGATGGCGTCGAGCAGGTGGTTCCACTCATCCTGATAGGGGTTGGTCTCCTTGACCCGGCGTCCACCTTTACGGTTGCCGAACACCCAGGCGACGTCGCTATCCGGACCGAGTCCCTTGTGGATGCGGGCCTGCGAGCGGTGTCCGCCCGGGCCGGAGACCAGGGCATAGCCCTTGGTGCCGTGCGCGTGGCTGGCGAACTCGCCGTAGCATCCGGGCATGTTGCGCCCGTGGAGGTACATCTTGGCCTCGTCGGCAAAGGTGTACTCAACCGTGTAAGTATCGAAGTTCTGGTCGATGTTGTCGCCGCGGTAGTGGCGTCCACCAAGCGCCTGGGCCTTGACCGGCCAGGCGTCCTTCATCCAGCAGCACTCGTCGATGTTGTGGATGAAGAAGTCACTGTAGGATCCGCCGGAGAGCCACAGGAAGCTGTGGAAGCGACGGATCTGGTAGAGGAGTTCTGATTCTCCCTCGGGTTTCTTGGTCGAGAAGCAGGTCACGATCGGCGGCTGCAGTCGGTAGGCACGCAGGAGCATGATCTCCCCGAGTTCGCCGTTCCGGATCCGCTGGACCAGTTCACCGCGGGCCTGGCTGTGCCGACACATGAGGCCGACCCCGACCTTCAGGTTCTTGGCCTGCGCCTTCTTGTTCAGTTCCAGCATCTTGCGGGAGCTGTAACCGTCCGGCGTCAGCGGTTTCTCCATGAATACGTTGAGTCCCTTCTCAATGGCCTGCTGGTAGTGGACCCAGCGAAACGCGCAGGGCGTGGTGAAGATGGCAATGTCCCCCGGCCTGAGGGCATCCATGGCGTGCTTGTAGCCATCGAAACCGATGTGCCGCCGCTCCTTTGGGACGTCCACCTTGTCATTGCCCTTGTGCTTGGCCTTGATGGCCGCGTAGCTGCGGTTGAGCTTGGCCTCGGAGACGTCGGCCATGGCAACGAGCTTGATCGGGCCGTTCTTGTCGGGAACCTGCAGGGCATTTTGAGCCGCCCCGGTTCCGCGGCCACCGCATCCGATGACGGCGACGCGGATGGTGTCATCTACCCCGGAGTGGACGTGCGGGAGGGCGATGCCGGCGAGGGCCCCGGCACTGGCGGCGCCCTTGATGAAGTCGCGACGGTTGGGGGGTTGGGGCAGAGGGTTCTTGGAGTTTGTGTTCGGGTTCTTCATGGTCGTCCCACCAGAGTGCTGGGGTAGGCTGACACGCGCAACAACAAAGCGAGTGTGGGCAGGAGAATGACCGGAGCACGAGCAACACAAGGTCAGGAGCTGGTAAGCCGACTTTTCCATGCTCACATCCGGGCTGGAAGTTCCTTCCAACCAACTTCCAACCGGCTACCGTTGCGCAGGCTAGGAGTCGGTTCCTAGTCTTGAGGACGTCGGCCGAGTTCGTCTCGGCTGCCCATTTTGCAAAGCTTCAGCCTTTCTCATCCAACCCAATCATGAAAGCACTCCTCCTCGTGACTTCGCTTCTCATCACGTCCTGTATCTCCACACAACGTGGTTATGGGAGCGAACGTGAATTCCCCGTCGAAGCGAATCCTCTAGACATCAACGTCACCTACGCCTCCGAGATGGCGAAGGGATCCGCGAAGGCGACCGTCATCTTAGGGTTCATTCAACTCGGCCAGTCTGAGTTCGCGTACCCGACCGGGCCCGGCGGGCCACTTGATGGCTTACCGTTGATCGGTGGCGGTGGCGCCAACAGTGTGGAAAACGCTGCGGTGTACAACGTCTTGGCGGCGACCAAGAGCGACGTCTTGGGTTTCCCCTTGTTCACGAAGCGGGTCACCAACTACTTCCTGTGGAAGGAAGAAGAAGTCTGGGTGCGCGGTTACCCAGGCACAGTTGCGCGAGGGGAGGCAAAGGAGCGGACCTACCAAACCCGCCAGGGGAAATGACCGCAGCGCAATTACTGTGAAGCACCACACCTTGCCCAAGACGTTCGATGGACGTCTTGGGATTCCCACTGTTCATGAAGGGGAGCCATAGACAACCCCAACGCAACTCCGAGCCTGCATGTTCTCCACGTGCTCCACTCGTTTCCGCCAGCGTCTCGCGGCGGCACCGAGTCCTACGTAGAACAACTGGCTCAGACCCAGCGTGAGGAATCGATACAGGTCACGATCTTCGCCGGGACGGAACGGGGGCACCCCAGTACCGAACCTGATCCATCTCGTTCGCGCACGGACGAGCCGGTGTGGGCCGAGGAGTTCATCGGGGGGCTTCGTGTGCTTCGGCTTCGTCCCTGGTTACGTGACCTCGACCACGCGGTCCGGAATTCAGACCTCGGCGAGAACTTCGTCGAGATGATGCGTCACGAGAAGTTCGACCTTCTCCATATCCACCACTGGCACAACACGACGAGCGATCTGGTGGCCCGGGCAACTATGGCGGGGATTCCGACGGTCGTTACATTGCACGACTTCCACGCGATCTGCCCTTGGTCCTTTCGTATGCGTGATGACAAGATTTGCGCGACGGATGTGGCACGAGAGACCTGTATAGAATGTGTCGCCGAGCGAATCGGAGATTCCAGATCCGACGTGAAAATCATCCTGCGGGAACGCGAGGGGGTATTCCGAACGGAGCTCGAACACGCTGGCGCACTGCTGACGCTGTCCGCCAGCCAGATGCGCTACCTGCAACAAGTCCCCTCCCTCAGTGGTCTCGAATTCAAACTCCTCTCACTTCCACGACCAGAGTTGCGGCCACATCCATCGTGTCGTCGCGAAGGCGACATCTTGCGGATTGTATCTTGGGGTGGACTCGTCGCTGGCAAGGGCATGCAAGTGCTCCTGGACGCTTGCGAGCTCCTCTCGGAACCGGTCGAACTGCACCACTATGGTCGCGTGATCGATTTTGATTTCTCCGAACGCTTGCGTGGCACCGCTCGACAGACTCGGTTGACCCTGCACGGCACATTCGACACTGCCGTGATGCAGCGCGAATTCCCCTGTTACGACCTCGCGGTCTTTCCTTCGCTGTTCCTGGAGACCCACGGATTCGTCATCGATGAGGCGATGCTGCTCGGCCTCCCGGTTGTTACCTCCGATCGAGGTGCTC
The DNA here is from genome assembly GCA_036338025.1 of Planctomycetota bacterium. Lineage (GTDB taxonomy): Bacteria > Planctomycetota > UBA1135 > UBA1135 > UBA2386 > JAYZDB01. The sequence goes on along the minus strand of JAYZDB010000275.1, from coordinate 6,520 downwards.
CCGTGGAACGTATCGGGGATCGTGGAGTCTCCTTTCCCGGGGGCGACACGAAAGCTCTCACCACGGTGATCGAGGGTTTCCTTGCCGAGCCCACCGCCCTGGACGCACTGCGCAACGCGGCGATGCCGCCGGCAAAGAGCATGGCCGATCATTGGTCTGAACTGCGCGCGGTCTACGATTGCGTCCTAAAGACCGTCTAGCCAGTTTTCGGCTACGCATACGCGCAGGACAAACGTCGCGATCGGATTGAGTGAGTTCGACGCTAGCGCTTCTTCGATTGGCCACCATCGCAAGGTCTGTTCCTCACGCGCCACGACCTCGCCCCGGAAACTGCGTACCACGTAGTTGTAGTGACGGTATAGCCGCCCCGACTTGGGCTCACAATCGTCCTGAACCGTGCACAGAGCGACCTTCTCTACCTCGATCCCCAGCTCTTCGTGCAGTTCTCGTACCAGCGCCCGTTCCGGCGGTTCGCCGGGATGCAGGTGTCCGCCCGGGATATCCCAACAGTCAGGATAGACCTTGCGGTCGTTCGGCCGGTGCTCCAGCAACACAGCGCCTGCAACGACGATCACGCCGCCCGCCGATTGATAGGTGGGGCTCTCTCCCGCGATGAGCTCGACCGGCCGGTATGTCACGACTGCACCTCCCATCCCTCAATTCGGGCTTGATCGGTCACTGCTGCGACATAGAGCTCGGGGTCGAATCGCAACGCACCGAGCACACGATTCGACTCCGGGACGAGCGCTGTTTGCGGTCGGTTTACGAGGATGATGGAATCAAACACCGCCATCATGCGTTCAATCTCGCGAAGCGCATGAACGGAGATGTCTGCCGCCACCAGCAAGGACGCCGGCCAGAACGGAACTCTCCAGGTCTCTTCGCCGCGAACCTTTGGTGCAAATTCACAAGATCGCTCGAGCATCTCGTAGGCGTAAAGTTCGATGAAGACCGCATCGGGCAGGTCGTGCAAAATTGTGGTGTCACGCTGCAAACCGGCAATAGCGCCTACGTATTCACCATCGTCCGGAAACAGATCACGGCTGCCGTCGGTGCCTGGCGCCGATGAGAAGGTCGGATCGATGAGAAGGGAAAGACTCATACTCTCTCCTTCAGCAGACAATCCACGTCGGCACGAATCTTCGCTTGATTGTCGGCGATGCTGGCCGTCCCGTCGAGGCGGACGAGACATCCGTCAGATCGGTTTGGATCCGAGGCCATTTCCAGCAGGGCTGCACGGTATCGCCCGAGCATGTAGGAGTTCTCGTCGACGGTGCTCTTCTCGCGCTTGGCGATCCGGGCAAGAGCGGTCGGTTCCGGAAGGTCCAGAAGGTAGACACGATCGGCCTCGGGGTAGACCGATACAAATTCCCGCGCGAACGGATCGTGATCGTAGCGACCGAGACCGGCCGCTCGGTGCGTCTGCACGTACCGATCGAAGAGGAGAACGTCACATCGCTGCAGGTCCGGAACGACCGAGCTGTAGTAGTACTTGATTGAATCGAACAGCTTGACCCGGCGTTGCAGCGGCCACAGATGCAGGTTGCGATCTCCGGCACACTGTCGAGTCAACTCGGTGACCGTCTCATGGAACACGCCGTGGCGGTAGATCTTGTGGACTCCGACGACCAGTCCCAGTGATTCCAGGTAGCGACGCAGCGCCTTGAGTTGGCTGGTCTTGCCGGCGCCATCGATCCCATCGATTCCAAGAACTAGCGGACGTCGGGACGACACACTCGGAGGTCGCTTCCACGCCATGTCGAAGCGGCCCCTCGATACTTCGTCATAGAGATCGAATCCCGCCAGGGCGTAGCTCTCAAACGCGCGAAACTGCAGGAACCGATCGGGCCAGAGCGTGCGCAACAGATCGTGGTGCGCAGCCCGCAGGTCATCGGGATAGTGGTCGCCCGGCAGCAAACCCCACCACGGCTCCGGCAGGCGCGTGTAAGCCTGCTCAGCAGGACTCGGATCCGTGAGAAAGACCGGAACTACCCGGCCGCGACAGCCGGTGGACCACGCTCTCTTTACCACGTCGATGTCTTCGAAGGCCTGCAAGGGACGTAGCGGCAACAACCCAACCTGGTCGGCTTCGAGTTCAGTAACGGCACGCCACTCACCGGTGTCGAGCATGACCTCGCCTGCCGGGGCTGCTGCAGCAAGCTCGACCAATGACGATTCCAGCTGCGGAATGCTGTCGTCGAGTCGCACGCGGGGACCGCCGGCGCGAAACGCTGCCTTCAGGATGCGACACAAACTCCGGCCCCGGGGACCGTCCGCGACCGCGACCTCGGCGTAGCTGCCGAGATGCTCCTGCAACTCGGCGGCTGTGTATGGTCGTCGAGTGAGATCGACGAGGCTGCCAATCTGTCCCGGCTCGAACGCGACCATCTCGGGGAACAGCCAGGACAGCGGACCCGGTGCCGGATTCAGTGAGCATCGCGAGGATGAATTCATGTCACGTCGACGATATTGACGAGAAGGTCTGCATTGCGCTCGCGCAGCCCGAGACCTGCGTAGCAGTTTTCGAGCGGATTGGCGCCGAGGTCGTGTATGCCGACGGTCGCCAGAAACGGTAGCAACGAACGTGGCCAGCACTCGGTAACCAGTGACACCAGAGCAGTGCGCCACTCGGCATCGTGTAGCCCCAAGCCTTGCGGTAAGGGCGACCGACGCTCTGGCCGGGGCGGCGTCTGCATGAGAAGGGGTGGTGCGAGGCGTAGATTCTCGGGCCCGTGTGTCCGACAGAGTTCGCGACATTGATCGAGAAACTCCGCATGACGTTCCTCCTCGACCGGAAACCGGAGCACCACCGGTGCGGTGGACACGGGGATTTCCACGGCGGGAAACAGATCCGATGTGCCATCGCTGGATGTGTGGTGGATCTCGGCCGAAAGGCCCGCTTGCTGGCACGCCGCCTGTAGGATCTCGGCACCGCGCTGATCTCGAGGTCCTGTGAGAATGCGCAGGTCATGCACGCCCTGCCGCGCAAAACGTTCTGCGCTTTCCGCCGCGGTTTCGCCACTCTGACCGTCGTGCCACGATTGCGGATCCACCCCAGCGCACATCTGGGACAGGAGGGTGGCATGCTCCGGATTGCAGAGTATCACGCCGGCCCCATCATGCAGATCCGGCGGAACCGCGGAGAAGGGCTGCCTTACCACCACTGCTCCTGGGGACTATCTTCACCGGGAAGCAGTGGTAGCAGGTGCTCCACGGCCTTGCGCAGCCCATCTGCCGGCGCGAACACCGGGTCCTCGTTTTCGACCGCGAGGTAACCGCGATAGCCAGTCAGAATCAACTCGGTGATCAGGCGCTTCCAGGGTACATCGCCCCAGCCAGGAATGCGAAACCGGAACCCGCGGTCGGGTCGCTGCCATGCCCCGTGGGCGAGCAGACCCGAACGGCCGATATTATGTGGTACGAGTTCGCCGTCCTTGGCGTGAACGTGCAAGACATGCTCTTGGAGTTCGGCGACGAAGATGACGGGATCGACCCCGGCCAGCAGGAGGTTGCCAGGGTCGAGGTTGAATCCCCAACTCGGATGGGCGTCAAGAACCCCGAGGCTCTCCAACGCGGTCTCCGTGTTGTAGACGATTTGCTTGGGGTGCGGCTCCTGGGCGAACTTCACATCGAGTTGGGCGAGTTCGTCGAGCACCGGCAGCATGCGCTCACGAAATGCCGGCATCATGTCCTCCCAGCTACTCGCCTGGGGCCATGGGAACCAGCGGGAATAGTCCTCGCAGCCGACAAAACCAACAACGACGTCGACCCCCAGGTGGTGGGCTATTCGACCCGCCCGCAGGATTCGCTCGGCGGCGAACGCGCTCTTCTCCGCCGGTGTACCGGGGCAAATAGAGTCGGTGTCCCGGTGATGTGGTCCCAGCAACAACTGGCCGTCTTGGTGCACCGAGACGGCGGAGATCGAAAGGCCGTGTTCCTGCAAGGCACCGCGAAGAGCATCGCAATCTCCGGCGGCGAGCGCGGCAGCGTCGATCCAGGGATTGCTGCTGTCGACCGGCAACTCGATCGCCTGAATGCCAAGAGCGGCGATGAACTCCACGGCCTCGCCGAGGGTCTTGTCGTAGAGTGCTTGTGGGCAGAGTGAGAGTTTCATCGTCAAGGTCAGATCAGTCCGGGATAATCGCAACCGCCGCAAGTCGAGTCGGGTGGCACGCAGCCGGTCGCGTGTTGGGTGCGGATCTTGTCGAGGATCGGGCTGCGCCAGAGTTCCTCCAAGGTCTGTTCACCGACCTTTCCGATGACCGTTGTCCGCTGCCAGTCGCAGTTACACAGCACCATTGTACCGTCGAACAATACATATGCTTTGACGAACGGACGCTGACAAGGCCGACGTATCCGACTGCGTTCCGGCCAGGCGTCGAGGCTGTCGACATCGACCGAACCCGCCCGGTTGGTAACAGGCTTGAGGTAAACCGGCAAGCCAATCCGATCGCTGAACTCCTCGGCGCGCTGCGCCGCGTCACCCATATCCAGAGCGACGACTCGAACTTCCATGGTGCCGAGTTCTCCAGCCGCCTGGGCTGCCGCCACCTCCAGCAGGTTGGCGACGATTCGGTCGAAGCCGAGGCCTGACATGGTCTCCTCATATGAGTCGGCGGAGAATCCGTTCACGGACACGCTGATTTCGCCCATCCCTGCATTTGCCAGGGCCCGGGCACGATCACCATCGAGAAGAGTCCCATTGGTGATGATCGTCGCCACCGTTTCGGGCACGCGCTCTTTCAGGTGAGCCGTGAGATCTTCGAGTCGGCGATCCACGAGTGGTTCGTTCATCAGGAACAACGATGTCCGCTCGACACCTCGACCCGCGAGTTGATCGACGATTTCCTTGAACAGATCTGGGCTCATTATCCCCATCGACTGTTCGCTGCTGGTCTCGGGGTACGGACAGGTAATGCACTTGGCATTGCAGTACGAGGTCGTTTGGATCTGGATCTTGACGAAGAATTCGAGCAGATGGTCGCCAAGATCTTGCTCGGACCCTGGCCAGTTGTGCAAGGTCTCCACGAGGCGACGTTCGCGCTCACCAGCGGTGATGTGATCGAGTTCGTTCACGAGATGAGCCTCCCGGTGCCGACATCTTCTGTCGCTAGCATCATTCCAACCATCTCGTGAGCCTCGGCCGACGGGATCGCGAAGGGATGGGCCTGTAGCGCTTCGACAGCGAGTGTTGGGTCACGCCTTAGCGCCGCTGTAGCGCCGAGCTGCTCAAACTCAGAGATACCGCGTAGAGACTCGGCGATATGCGGGTGGCTCACTTCGATGTCCAGCTGGCAAGGCGACACCGTACCCACACCGTCAGCCGTGATTGTAGCGTGCTTCTCCACGATTGCGTCGGGACCAAGGAAGGAAAGGTGTCCCCGATTTGGTTCTGAGACATATGCCATGACCTCGGGGCCACCGAGTAGCGCGGCAAGAACCGGCACGACGGTCATCGCATTCCACAACATCTCCCGCTCTTGCAAGCGTGCGGGTAAGGCGGGATCTCCCGTGCTTGCGTAGTGTGCGTAGAGGGCTTCAGCCAGGGCAGCCAGCTGTTCGCCTCGGTCATGCGGTCGCGCCAGCATCTTTTCGACCGTCCGTTCGCGGTGCAGCAGGAGCTTGAGGTAGGGCAGCGGCAGGCCACCTTGCGCGCGCATCACTTGAGCATCGACGCCAAAAAACCCGCCATCGTCGAGTTCAAGAACATGCTCGAAGATCTCGGGGAGAAGGTCTTCGCCGCCGGCCTCGACGCGGACGAACCACCCCTGATGATTGAGGCCGACGTACTGGCTCGTTACTGGCTGGCTGTTCCGTCCGATCAATTCCAGGGCTTCGGTTAGCGTCCGGTCCGGCAATTCACAGAGACCAAAAGTCCGCAAGCCAGTGTTCGCGATCAGGTTCGATAGGAGCATCGACATCGGATTGCTGATCTGCAAGAACCACGCGTCGGGTGCGACCTTCTCGACGGTCCGGGCAATATCGAGGACCGGTGCGGTGGCTCGGATCGCCGCCGCCAATCCTGACGGGCCGATCGTTTCGTCGCCGGGATAGCCAAACGAAAGCGCCAACTGTTCGTCCTGGCTGCGACCAGAGAACCCGCCGATGCGCACCTGGTTCAATACAATGGACGCGCCCCGTGCGGCGGCCTCCACGTCGTCTGCGATCACGTAGCTGTGGGGTGCACCACGATGCTCGGCGTGAAGACGACAGAAGCGGCCGACTGCGGACGTTCGATCTCGGTCTCGACCGACGAGCCGCAGTTCGAGCGGAGGCATGTCCGCAGCCTGGTCTGCGAGCGCGGCTGCCAGCGATGGCAGAAAAGCGCTCGATCCGCCAATCACGGCGATCGGGACCGCATCAGTTTGTGAAGAAGTCATGGATCCCATCGCAGACAAAGGAGACCTGGTCGCTGGTCAGCTCGGGCGAAACCGGCAGAGACAGTTCACGCATGGCACTACTTTCCGCTACCGGGAAGTCGCCCTGGCGATAGCCAAGATGCACGGTCGCCGGTTGCAGG
>JAYZDB010000274.1:0-31271 GCA_036338025.1 Planctomycetota bacterium | reverse complement strand
GTGGACGCCGTCTTGGTTGGCACTTCCTTGATGTGTGCTGCCGATCCGCGGACGTTCTTGATTCAAGCCCTACAACGCAAGCAACACGGTGGTGCCGCATGAACCCTCTAGTCAAGATTTGTGGACTGCGTAGGCTCGAGGATGCGGAGCTGAGCCTGGATCTGGGCGCAGCATATCTCGGGTGCGTCATGGCCAAGGATTCGCCGCGCCGAGCAACCGTGCCAGAGGTCAAGCGTATCGCATCGGCGGCTCGCGGCCGCGCTGAGGTCGTTCTGGTGTTCCGCGGCAACTCTGGCTCCGAGATCCTCTCGATCTGTCGTGAGACGGGAGTGCGCCGGGTCCAGATTCACGGGATCGACCCACAGGCATGCGAAATCCTGCGGTTCTACGGCCTCGTCATTCACCCGGTCTACTCGGTCAATCCGCGTTCGCGAGAATTGTCAGTCCAGGACCCGATTCCGTCTGCGGCCCGCCCGGGTCTGCTCGATATCGGAGAGGCTGATACTGACGAATCGTTGCGTTGGGGTGTGCTCGGCGAGCACTGTCCGCCAGCTACCTTCATTGCCGGTGGTGTCAGGCCGGACAATGTAAAGTCCCTGCTGGACCACCAGCCGTTTGGGATCGACGTCAGCCACGGAGTGGAGTCGGCGCCGGGCGTCAAGGACCCGCTCCTGCTCACGGAGCTGTTCTCGGCAGCCAAAGCCTCGTGATGGATTTGCGCTAGCCTACCTGGCGCGCTGGCTGGTCAGATTCCCTCGTTCATGGGGGCGTGAGATCCGATCGCCCATGCTGGCGCGTGGATTCATGAACAATCTGCGCTAGCTTGGGTTCATGAAGCTGGTCTCGTGGAATGTGAATGGTCTGCGCGCTGTGCACAACAAGGGTGTGTTCTTGCCGCTGCTGGCCGAGCACGCTCCTGATGTCCTGCTCCTTCAAGAGACCAAGGCCTTGTTTGAGCAGTTGCCTGGTCCGATCCAGGATGTAGAGGGTTACCAGGTCCGGATTCACGGTGCCAGGCGCAAGGGCTCCCGCGGTGTCGCGATCTACACTCGCGAGGAGCCCGACGAGTGGTTCGAAGGTCTGGGCAAGAAGGAGTTCGACGAGGAGGGTCGGGTTCTGGGAGCCCGTTTTGGCGACGTGGTCGTCATCTCAGCCTACTTTCCGAATAGCCAGGCTGAGGGGAAGCGCATCGACTACCGGCTGCGGTTTGGTGCCACGATGCGACGCTTTCTTGGTCGGCTTGCCAAGGACGGGCTGCACGTGGTGCTCACCGGCGACTTCAACGTTTCGCATTTTCCCATCGATCTGGCGCGGCCCAAACCGAATGAGAAGAACCCTGGATACCTACCCGAGGAGCGCGAGTGGATGACCGGCTTCCTGGATTCCGGCTACGTCGACACCTGGCGGCGCGCCAACCCGGAGCTCGCACACGTCTATACCTGGTGGAGCTACCGGGCCGGTGCTCGGGCCAGGAATGTTGGTTGGCGTTTGGATTATTGCTGCGTCGACGAAGAACTCTGGCCGCGCGTGTCGGACGCGCGAATCTATGGGGACGTGCTTGGGTCGGATCACTGTCCAGTAGGGATCGAAGTGGCGATGCCGGGCCGCTAAGCAGACCTCAGCGCTTGTCCGTCGAGTTGACCTTTTTCGGTCCCTTTGTTTCGGTGGCTTTCTTCGGCTTGCGGATTTCCCAGGCTTTTTCCCAGCGGACGGATGTCCGTTGCAAGCCGATCTCCTTGAAGATCCGTTGCTCGACATCGTGAAGGTGGGCGCCCCCGTAAAACAGGCCAAGTTGCTTCTCGCCCTTGTCCAGGCGTTGGTGCAGAACCCTCATCAGTTGCTTGTTGCGTTCGATGAGGATGACCGAACCCTTGCCGTCGGGACCCTTGCTGAGGCCAGCCATCAACTCCTCCATGTTTTGGAGTTCCTTGGCCAGCAGATACTTCAGCAGCCGGGCCCGGTCTTTGGAGAACAGCGCGAAGAGCATCTTCATTCCCATGTTGGGATCGGACTTGTCCTTGTCGGTTCCTGATCTTCCCATCGCTGCGATGGCTGAGTTGAACATCAGTCGGATCAGGCTCTCACCTCGCTCCTCGCTGAGTTCGTAAAAGGTCTCCGCGTCGAGGTCGGCGTGGACGAAGTTCTTCGCTCGATAGTCGATTGCTTCGATCTGGAATTCGAGCTTCAGGGTGTCGCGCATCATGCGCTGGAACATGCTGATCATCCCACCGGATTCCGTAGCTTTGCGGCGGCCGGGCGGAGGTGGTTTGGTGCCTTTTGCCTTGACCATCTCGTAGAGAAGGGAGTCGTAGGACTCGAACATCTTCGCGAGTCGAGCGTAGTAACCTGCATCGGCGACGTGCACCGCGCTGATCAACTCGACCTTCTCACCATTCTTGCCCCGGTAGGTGGCGATGGCGGTCTCCAGCAAGCCCTCGCCGTTGCCGTGATCGTGAAATCTCACGAATTTGGTGTCGGCCTTCTGGGTGGTGTTCGGCGGGTAGTGCCCCTTGCGTTCCTGGGGTTGACCGCAGCCGTAGAGCAGACTCAGAGCTGCGACCAAGATGAGAGTCGCGATTCCTGAGGCGTGGAACTGGGAAGTCTTCATGTTTTCTCTGGCGCCGGGTGTCTACTTGTACACGCTTTTCGCAGCCCACTCAACGCATGGGCCGCTACCAACTCAAATGTCAGCGAAACGCCAGCGCACTGTCCTCATGCTCGTTCTCATTGCCGTCGCGGCCGTGATTGCGTACCTCCCGGCGCTGCGGGCCGGCTTCATCTGGGATGATGATGCATATATCGAGGACAATGCCACCCTTGCCACCCTGGGTGGCATCGCGAGGATCTGGTTCGAGCCGACGTCGATCCCGCAGTACTACCCTCTCGTCCATACGTCTTTCTGGCTGGAATACCGATTCTGGGCGCAGCAACCTTTCGGCTACCACCTGGTCAATCTGTTGCTGCATCTGACCTCCTGCGGACTGTTGTTCGTCGTGGTCCGTCGCTTGGCGTTGCCGGGTGCCTTGCTGGTCACCGCGGTTTTTGCTCTGCACCCGGTGATGGTGGAGTCGGTTGCCTGGGTAACCGAGCGGAAGAATGTCCTCTCCATGGTGTTCTACCTCTCGTCTACCCTCGTGTATCTGGGATGGTCAGGCCTGGACGGGGGGCCGGGCGTTGTGAAGGAACAGCGGGCCAGAGGCTGGTGGTGGGCCTTCGGGCTGTTTCTTTGTGCTCTGACCAGCAAGTCGGTGACGTTTTCGCTGCCGTTTGCATTCCTCCTGATCACCTACTGGAAGCGTGGGATCGTGCGCTTGGCTGACGTCAAACCGCTGATTCCGTTCATGGTGGTGGGTATCGGCTACGGCGTCTTTACCAGTTATCTCGAACACACACACGTCGGCGCGAACGGACCCGAGTTCGACGAGAGCCTGATCGACAAGTGTCTGATCGCCGGGCGCACGCCGTGGTTCTATTTTTGCAAGTTGCTGTGGCCGCAACGACTGGTGTTTATCTACGAGCGCTGGGAAGTCGATCCCGAGCAGATCTGGCAGTGGGCATTCCCAGCCGCGACGCTTCTGTTGCTGGTCGGTCTCGTTGCCCTGCGCAATCGGATCGGCCGGGGACCCCTGGTCGCGATTCTCTTGTTCGGGGGCACCCTGTTCCCCGCGATCGGTTTCATTACGGTGTTCCCGTTCCGTTATTCGTTCGTTGCGGATCACTTCCAGTATCACGCCAGCCTCGCCATCTTGGTGAGCGTGTGTGCATGTCTGGCACGGACGGTCCCCACACGGATCGGAATCCCGGCAGCCGTCGTGGTATTGGGTCTGTTTGGTTACAAGACTTGGACGCAGGCCGGGTTCTACGAGAACAAGGAGACTCTCTACAACCAGATCCTCACCGAGGTCCCGGACTCCTGGTTTGCGCACAACAATCTCGCCGCGATCTACGTGGTACGTGGTGAGGTCGATCGGGGATTTGAGTTCTACAAGATCACCAAGAAACTCAATCCTGCGCTTACTCCGGGTTCGCACATCAAGCCCGATGCCTACGCTCATTGCATGGTGGGCAAGATGCTCGCCAACACCTACACCCTGCAGCCCTCCATCGATGCGCAGCGTCGCGGGGATTTTCAGGCGTCGGTCAAGAGTCTCAACGAGTTGAGACCGCACCTGACCCGCATCATCGGACATTTTGAGCAGGCGATTGCCATCAACCCACGTTATGTCGACGCGCTGCGTGACTGCGGGCGGGTTTACGAGGCAATCGGAATCCTGACCCCGGCTGCCGGTGGGTTACCGATGGTCTTGGAGGCGGTACGACTCTTTGAAGTTGCGGTGAAGGTAGATCCCGCGAACCGGGATGTTCGAGTGCGGGCGTCCAACCTGCATCTGAAGATCGCCGATGGACTCGAGGCGATGGGGAAACCGGCGGATGCCAAGGCCCACCGAGCGAGTGCCCGGCGGCTTCGCGAGGAGGATGCGGCGTTCTCGCGGACCGATCGCCAGAGGTAGGTCGCGACCACAACGGGTCGGATTCCTTAGAAAGTCAGTCCGTATGCGATCGACACGTTGGTGTCCTCATCGCTGATACCGAAGTCGACCCGAAACAGCGCTGTGCGTTCCAGACTGATGCGGAGGCTCGTGCCGTAGCTGCATTCGACATGATCGAACAGGCCTGCAGTTTTTGGAGCGACCGAACCTGCCTCGAAGAAGAACGCCGCGCCGACCCGTTCGATCCGAATTCGCCTGGTCAGAGAGAATCCACGGGGGATGAACCACATGCGGTATTCCGCCGACGCGTGCCAGGCCGTGCGATCGGTGAATCGGTTGGTGATGAAACCACGTAGCGTCTGGGAACCTCCCAGGGTTGGAAGCGAGTAGAATGGCAGTTCTCCGGAGCTTGCCTGAACGAAGGCCCCGAACGCCAGTCCGTCGGTCGGAGGGTGCGCTTCCTGGTCATCGCCGCCGTCGTGCAAGAGCGGAGGCAGGGTGAAGACCTTGCTTCCGAAGGCGCTGAAGATCGCGCCGACCTCGCCGTTGGTTTGAAGCGCCGCAGTGCTTGCTGAGGCACCGAGATACCAACCCTGGTAGGGATTGTGGAGGCTGTCCCTCGTGTCATAGCGAATGTTGAGGTTGAGCCACAGCATGTCGTGATCGTCACCGGCCGCGAAGTCACCGGCGTAGAGGGTGCGAGTGTCGGGCTTGTTCGACACCATGCCGCTAGAGAGGTTGTTGTGTTCGAACTGGATTCCAAAGTCGAAGATCAACTCGTCAGCCGGGTTTGGTTCGGTGAACTGGTAGTGATACGACAAGGCAGTGCGTTCGCGGGTGTAGCTGGACTCAGCTCCCCTCGGGGTGACGATCCCGAGTCCGAAGTATCGCTTGGTTAGTGCTTTTTGATAGGACGCGTGGTTGTGCATGAAGCTGCGCTCGTCCTGCACCACGCCGCCGTCCGGCAGTTCGATGTGGTTGGTCCACCGGCGCCAGTTGGCACTGATGGTCTGTTGACCCTCGCTGGAATAGGTCATCACGAAGTTGGCGAATTCCTGGCGTCGTTGATTGCGGAAATCGATGTCGGTAATGGTGATGCCGCCACCCGTGCCGACGTCGGCGTCGCGGAAGATGATGGGGGCGAAGAAGCTGCTGACGAGGAATCGTTCGAACATGTTGCCCTCGATGAGCCGTCCCTCCGGGAAGTACCGCCATCGTTCTGGATGCTCAAGTTCCATCGGAATCTCTACCTTTGGGATCCGGCCGTTTTCGTCTATCCCCTGCGTGGTGGGGTTGATTTGTCCGGCAGTCGCCGGGGCGAGAGCGAGGATCAGGATGGTCGCGATCGTGGATGAGTCGTGGTGGGCGAGGAACAGGGTCATCTTGGTGACGCCACGGCCGCAATTTCTGCGATCGTGGCGTGAGAACTACAGATTCATGGACAGGAATTCCGGGCTGTGTTTGGCACCCAACCGGTCCGGACAGGATACCATGTTCGTATGTCTCCCCCCCCCGCAGCCCGCTACTACCGGCTCTACACCCTGGCGCTCGCCGGGGTCTTGGCGGTCGTCCTTCCCGGCTGTGGAAGCGGCGGGGGAGCGGCGGCCACGCCCGGTGGGGGCGGCAAGAAGAACGACGCGGGTACTACCGGACACAAGAATCCGCAGGTTGCGCCCCAAAAGCACAGTCTGCGGTTCCGTACGCAACCGGATACTGGCCTCGCTGGTCTGCCATTCAGTCAGATGATCGAGGTGGAGGTGGTGGACAAGAAGGGCGCGGTCGTGAACGCCACCATTCCGATCGGAATCCGTGTCCACGATTCGACCGGGAACGCCAGGCTCGGTGGGTCCTTGCTGGTGTCTGCGCAAGGCGGTGTCGCGACCTTTTCTAACCTGCTGGTGACGGCTGCTGGCCGTGATCTCACGCTGGTGGCCAGTGCTGACGTGGCCAATCCAGCAGTCAGCAAGCGCTTCACCCGTGACGTATCAGCGGGTAAGCGGCACGTGATCCTGCTGATCGCGGATGGGTGGGGCTACAAGCAGATCGAAGCGGTCAGGACCTTCACTGGCGCGCTCGCACCATACGAAGATCTGGACATGCTGCCAATGTCGACCTGGGACACCGACGTCCAGATGGTCAACGGCCCGATGCCCTATGACCCGCAAGAGGCCTGGTCGGACATGAGCTACCTGGTTCGCGCCGTGACCGACAGCGCTTCGGCTGCCACCGCTCTCTTCACCGGTCAAAAGACCAACTCCGGACGGATTGCTGTTGGGCCGCACGCCAGCGGTCGGCGTCTGGTAAGCGTCAGTGAGTTGGCCCTGCGCAATGGCTTGGGTAGTGGTGCGGTCACCAGCGTGCCGATTTCGCACGCAACCCCCGCGGCCTGGGCAGCCCACAACGACACCCGTGGTAGTTACTTGAGTATCGGCGACGAGATGCTGTTCGGTGATCCAGCGGCCACCGGTTCTGGTTGGGGTGGGCGTGGAACGATCGACGTTCTTCCACATGTCGTGATCGGAGGCGGCCATCCCGACTTTGGGTTTGGGCTCTACGTCAGCCCATTCCAACTCGAGAAGGCCAAGAAAGAGAGCGGCAACCCAGGTGGGTGGCAGATCGCCGAGAAGGTATCCGGCCGGTCCGCCGCAGAGACTTTGTTGGGGGTCAGCGGCAAACAAACCACTCGGCGGATATTTGGCCTGTTCGGTTCGGGTGGCGGAAACATTCCATTCCGTCTGCACGACGGATCTGGGCTCGACCCCGAGGATCCGACCCTGGCGGAAATGACCCGTGGTGCATTGCAGGTCCTGGCGCGCCAGCCGAAAGGTTTCTGCTTGATGGTTGAAGGTGGCGCTGTTGACTGGGCTGCCCACAACAACAACATGAGTCAGCTGATCGGCGAGATGATTGGATTTGACGAGATGGTCGAGGAGGTCATTCGGTGGATCGAAGCTCCGAACAACGGAAGCAGTTGGAGCAACACGCTGCTGGTGGTGACCGGTGACCACGAAACTGGGCTGCTGACCGCTGGCCCGGGGTTGTTCCCAGACCTGCCGCTCGCCGAGGTCACCGAAGGACGGATTCTCATGGAACAGTACGACTTCGCGACGAATACCGTTGCCAGCTGGGATGACCTCAATGCGGACGGCATGATCGACCCGGAAGAGCCGGTGCATTGGGCGTGGAACACTGGCCATCACTCCAATTCCCTGATCCCGTGCTACTTCAGGGGTATTGAGAGCCACCGGTTCGCCGGGCTGATCGATGGGGTTGACCCGCGGCGTGGCAAGTACATCGACAACGTCGACGTATTCGAGGTCATGCTGGGTGTGCTCCGGCGCTGAACCCCGACCACCCGAAAACCGTGGCGACCAATCGTTTGCGAGCCCGGGGTTTACGGCTTTCTCGCGATCCCTAGGAATGTCCTTTCCTCGGTTGTAATCAGGCGAAACGGCGTATTATGCGTGATGAAAACCCAGGGTCGCGGCGAGCCGAGTGGCGTTCTGCCTGCGACGGATCCGAATCCGCCGGTCCGCCTGCCAGACCTGACTTTTGAATTTCTGGGGTTTAGAAACCTAGACTGACCAGGCCATGCCCTTGACCCCTACCCCCCTACCCGAACACTGATGCCATGGGACTGTTTTCCAAGCTACGAGCCGAGTTTGTCGACATTATCGAGTGGATTGATGACACCCGACGAACTCTCGTTTGGCGCTTCCCGCGCTACCACAACCAGATCAAGAACGGCGCCCAACTGATCGTTCGACCAGGTCAGGTGGCCGTGTTTGTGCACGAGGGTCAACTCGCTGATGTGTTTGAACCCGGGATGCACACTCTGGAAACCAACAACGTCCCGATCCTCAGCACCCTGCAGGGTTGGAAGCATGGTTTCGACAGCCCCTTCAAGTGCGAGATCTACTTCGTCAACACCCGGGTGGTCACGGATCTCAAGTGGGGCACTCCGAGTCCTGTGATGATGCGGGATCCGGAGTTTGGTCCGATTCGTTTACGAGCCTTCGGCACCTATACGATGCGGGCCTTGGACCCACGGGCATTGATCACGGAACTGGTCGGCACGGACGGAGTCTTCGAGACCGACGAACTGGAGACTTTGATGCGTGGCGTGATTGGATCAACCCTCGCGGACGTATTGGGCAGCTCCAAGATCGCCGCGCTTGATCTGGCCAGCAACTACACCGAGATCGGTGAGGAGCTTCGCAAGGCAGTCTGCGAGAACATTGATGACGAGTACGGCCTGGAGGTTCCGCAACTGTTCGTGGTCAACGTCTCCTTCCCCGAAGAGGTTGAGAAGGCGCTCGACAAGCGGACCTCGATGGGTGTGATCGGAGACATCGGTCGCTACCAGCAATTCCAGATGGCTGAGGCCATGACGGAGGCTGCCGCCAATCCTGGGGGTGGCGCCGGCGATGGCATGGGCCTGGGAATGGGATTCGCGATGGCGAACCAGATGGTACGGGGCTATGGCCAGGGCGGCGCCGGCGGCACGATTGCTACCCCACCGCCCTTGCCGACTCAGATGCAGTGGTACTACGCTGCGGACGGACAGTCGATGGGACCGATCTCCCAGACCCAGATGGAGACCGCGGTCAAGGCTGGTCAGGTAGAGAGCGGCACCATGGTCTGGCACGCTGGAATGGGTGGTTGGCAGGCTGCTGGCGAGGTGCCGCAACTGGCGGCTGTCTTTGGACCGCCACCACCGCCACCTCCTCCACCCGCCTAGCTCATCGCCTGGGAGATTCGTTGCCATGAGTGATGTGCCGCCGCTGCCGCCGGTCGAGAGTGAAGATGTGAGTCGTGAAGCGAAGCAGGCTGAGTCGCGGGTGTTTCCGTGTGACGGTTGTGGCGCGGATTTTGAATTCGCTATCGATGTGCAACGCTTGGAGTGTCCGTTTTGCGGGCATGTCAAGGCACTCGAGATCGCCGAGGACGCTCGGGTCGAGGAACAGGATCTCCGCGATGCTCTCGACGAGCAGGCGACCAGGCGTTCAAGCGGGTCGCAAGCGATGTCAGACGTCAAGCAGGTCGCATGCGTGGACTGTGGGGCACAGGTGCAATTCCACGGAACCCTGACCAGCAAGGAGTGTCCCTACTGTGCTACCCCGATCCAACTCGAGGGGATTCACGATGCAGAGGATCGGATCAAGGTAGATGGGGTGCTGCCTTTCCAGGTCGAACGCTCGAAGGCCCAGTCCAACTTGAAACTGTGGGTCCAATCACGTTGGTTTGCGCCAAACGAGTTCAAGCAGCGTGGAGCACAGGGTCGCTTCAGTGGTGTCTACATGCCCTATTGGACCTACGACGCGCTGACCATGAATGACTACGTTGGTGAGCGTGGCGAGCACTACTACGTGTCCGTCCGGCGCGGCGACAAGACCGTACAAGAGCGTCGCACGCGCTGGTATCCAGCCTCTGGGTCGTTCCGGCGTTTTTTCGATGACGTCCTGGTAGCCGCCGGGCGCGGACTCTCTAGCAAACGGGTGCGCTCCCTGGAGCCGTGGCCGCTCGATCGCTGCCTGCCGTTCAACCAACAGGTGTTGGCGGGCTATCTTGCGCGTACCTACGACGTGCCGCTGCGCGCCGGGTTGGAGCAAGCTGAGCAACGGATCGGCGCGGCGATCTACTCGGATGTTTGCTCGCGCATCGGAGGCGACGTGCAGCGAGTACACTCGATCCAGACAGAATATGGAGCGTTGACCTACAAACACCTTCTGCTGCCGGTGTGGTTGATGGCCTACAAGTACGGCAAGAAGCGCTTCCAGGTGTTGGTCAATGCGGCGACTGGTGAGGTACAGGGCGAGCGGCCCTACAGTTGGATCAAGATCCTGCTGTTCGTGGTGTCGATGGTGGCGATTGTGGTCGTGATCGTCGCGATAGCCGCCAACCTCTGACTTGGTTACTCGACGGTTCGGGCTGTCCAGATGGACAACAGGTCTTCGCCCAGCCACTCGCTGAGGGCTTCAATCTCCGGTCGGTATACCTCGTAGATCGAGTTGTACTCTTCGGTTGTCACGGTGGGACGCGGCACCTTCTTGCCGAATCGGAACAGCAAGGACTCTGCTGGTTTGCGAAGGACCTGGTAGACCTTCAGGAGAGGGGGGCGTCTTCGCATGTACTCTGCCGTTCTCGTCATCCAGTAGGGCATCTTCCGCCGGGAGG
This sequence comes from Planctomycetota bacterium, assembly GCA_036338025.1. Lineage (GTDB taxonomy): Bacteria > Planctomycetota > UBA1135 > UBA1135 > UBA2386 > JAYZDB01. The sequence goes on along the minus strand of JAYZDB010000274.1, from coordinate 20,604 downwards.
CACTGGTGTTCCGCGCCGAGAAGGACGCGAACTGGTGGTTTGGGTCGACCTCCAGGAACTCGAGGATGTCACGATAGGCTGCGGCCGGGTTCTCGTTGAGTCTCTCGATCACGACAACCTTCAGTTGCGATCGATCGAAGACTTCGAGGTACCGTTGGATGTGCGTCATGTACCGCCCGGTCTCGAGGTGCTGGGGCCGGTCCTCGACGAAATTCGAGAGGCTTGTCGAGTCGGTCATGCTCCGAAGGAGCAGGTAGTGTTGGGCTGAGATCAGTCGATCGACGGGATGGCGGATGACGTAGAGCAACTTCGGGTCGGGGCCGAGAGTCTCGCGCATCCTGCTGATTGGCTCGCCCCAATTGCCTGGTGGGTCGAGGAACTGGCTATACGAGGTACTCGCATCACCGAGGATCTTTTCGCCGGCATGGTTCGAGAAAGTCTGCCGATACCAATCGATCCCCTTGCCCCAATTGTAGGTGAAGAACTGGGGTTCCTTGATGTCGCTGATGCAGACATCCGGATGCTGATCGAGAACACTAGCGACCGTCGTGCTACCACACTTGTAGCCGCCGATTTGGACCTGGTTCGGGAGACCGTCACTGCTTTGCACGTCGGCACCATAGCATCGTGAGAGGCTACTTCAGGAGGAAAACCAAACCGACGATTCCTGCGACCCAGCACGGTCAAGATTCCGCGCCCCGTAGTATGGTGGGATGATCCCCCAGGTTCCACATATCGCACCTCTGTGTGTGTTCGTATTGACTATGCCACGCTCTACCATGCGGTCGATTGCCCTCTTTCTTGTCACAACTGCCTTGGTTCCGCTTAAATGCCAGATCGATAGATCCGGTTCAAGAGTGCAGGATGGTGCCTCACCAGCCTCGGTCCGCCCGGCGGGTCGGTTGCCAAATATCGTCTACATCATGGCTGACGAACTCGGTTACTTCGAGTTGTCCTGCATGGGACACCCGCACATCCAGACACCGAATATCGACCGGATGGCGACCGAAGGGCTGCGATTTACCCAATGCCTGGCTGGCTCTTCGCTGTGTGCACCGACCCGGTGTACCCTGTTGACCGGCAAGCATAGCGGGCACACCTCGGTGCGAAGCAACGGTGGTGGTACCCCGCTACGTGCAGGCGAAGTCACCATCGCTTCGGTCTTGAAGGACAGAGGCTATGCAACTGGTGGTTTTGGCAAGTGGGGTTGCGGCGGTCGTGGTTCGACGGGGGTCCCCGAAGAGCACGGATTCGATACCTTCCTCGGCTACTACGACCAGGTACACGCCCACACCTACTACCCGGCTTATTTGATCCACAATAGCAAGGAGCAAGTTTTGCCCGGCAACAAAGGCGGGCGATCTGGTGCCACGTACTCGCAGTATGTCATTCACGAGGCCGCCAAGAAGTTCATCCGCGACAACCACGACCGGCCTTTCTTCTGCTATATGCCAGTCACGCCACCGCACGGCTTGTTCGACATTCCCGAGGATGATCCATCCTGGCAACTCTATAAGGACAAGCCCTGGGGTGAGTCGGCGCGGCGCTACGCCGCGATGGTGAACATGCTCGACCGCCAGGTCGGCGAAGTGCTCACCTTGCTCGAAGATCTGGGATTGGCGGACAACACCCTGGTGATGTTTGCAGGTGACAACGGTGGTAACGACTACTTCCGGGACGGCACCCACCCCCGCGGTTTTCATGGACCGAACGTGAATCCGCGGACCGGCGTCGAGTTCCGTGGCCATAAGGGCAACCTCTACGAGGGCGGCTTGCGGATTCCGATGATCGCCCGGTGGCCCGGCCAAATCGCCAAGGGCCAGACCAGTGACCACCTGTGCTACTTCCCGGATCTCATGCCGACCTTTGCCGAGATCGGCAAAGCCCAGGTGCCGACGGACATCGATGGAATCTCGTTCTTGCCCGAGCTACTCGGTCGTGAACAAGCACGTCACGAGTATCTCTACTGGGAACTCGGACGGCAGACTGCAGTGCGGTGTGGTTCGTTCAAGGCGATCCAAACCAAGAAGCAGGGTCCATGGGCGCTGTACGATCTCGACAAGGACCTCTCGGAGGCGCATGACGTCGCTGCCGAGCATCCCGAATTGCTCGAGCGGATGCGGGGTTTTGCTGTCGCTGCACATCAACCAGTGGAGTCGGGTACTTTTGCGGATCGATCGGACCATGAGAAGGATCGCCGTGCCAAGGGTGTCTATCGACCCGGAGGCAAGCGCCGAAGTCTGCCAAAGCGCGGCTTGATCTCGCGGGCCGATTGGAAGGTCATGCGCGTCACCAGCGAGAGTCCGGTGAACGGGAGGCAAGCCCGGTACGCCCTTGATGGAGACTCGCGGACTCATTGGCATACCGCGTTCGGTACTGAGACCCCGAAGCACCCTCATGAGATCTTGCTCGACATGGGTAGTCAGCGTCGGGTGCGTGGGTTTTTGTACCTGGCGCGACAGGACAAAGGTTGGAATGGGGCCTTTGCGAAGTGTGAGTTCTATGTTGGGGATGACCCCAAAGCGCTTGGCAAGAGCGGTAAACCGGATCTGACTGCTACGTTCGAGAGAAAGAAGAGCGTTCAGAAGGTCACCATCGACCCGGCTAGAGGACGGTATCTACTGATTCGGGTGTTGTCTGAGGTCGCCGGGGGGCCGTGGGCATCGGCGGCGGAGATCGGTGTGCTTGGCAAGTAGTCGCTGAAATCCCGCTGGCACTCTAAGATGAGTGCATGGCCCAAGGGTCTTCTACATCTCGTTTCGCGTCGATCGCGAGTGTCCTGCTGTTGGCAGCTGTAGCAGTGGCTCAGGACTCGACCTATTCGCAGTCGGGCGACTCGGAAGGCGGTCTTTGGTGGGCATTTCGGCCGGTGCGAGAGGTGGCGGTCCCGAAGACCCGAACCACCGGCTGGACCCGCGGCCCGGTGGACCGTTTTCTCCTGGCGGCGATGGAGGAGGTGGGTTTGCAGCCAGTCCAGGCCAGCGACCCGCGCAGCTTGATTCGGCGCTTGCACTACGATCTCACGGGCTTGCCGCCGACCCCTGAAGTCGTTGAGCGATTCGCCAGCGATCCGAGCGATGCTGCTTACGAGAACCTGGTCGATAGCTTGATCGCGTCGAGACAATTTGGCGAACGTTGGGGACGGCACTGGTTGGACGTCGCGCGGTTTGCGGAGTCGAGCGGTGGTGGACGAAGCCTGATGTTCAAGAATGCCTGGCGGTTTCGTGACTACGTCATCGATAGCTACAACGCAGATCGACCGTTCGCCCAGTTTCTCCGTGAGCAACTCGCTGGGGATCTGCTGCAGTTCGAGAGCGATGATCAACACAACCGGCAGGTCATCGCGACGGGATTTCTCGAATTGGGTCCCACCAACTACGAGCAGCAGGACAAGCAGTTGCTCCGCATGGATGTGATTGACGAGCAGATCGACACCGTTGGACGAGTATTCATGGGGATGACCCTGGGTTGTGCACGGTGCCACGACCACAAGTTTGACCCCGTGCCGATCGAGGACTACTACGCCTTGGCGGGGATCTTCGGGAGCACCGAGCTCCTCACCCGAGGTAATGTTTCCGGATACGTCGAGCGGGAACTGCGTGGTCCAGGCTTACGTGCATATCACGTTCATCAGAAACGCCAGAAGTCCGTGCAGCAGCAACTGAAGTTGCTCCGCAAGGCAAAGGCGCCTTCAAAGCGTGCTTTCCAGCAGGACGCATTGCGGGGCATCGTGCTTGATGATGTGGATGCAAAGAGGGTAGGGAAGTGGGTGTCTTCGACCCATGTCGCTGGCTACCTCGGTCGGGGTTATATCCACGACGACAACAAGTCAAAGGGGAAGAAGTCCGTGCGGTTCGTCCCGGATATCCCAAACGATGGGGAGTATGAAATCCGGCTGATATTCACGAGTGGTCCAAGCCGCGCGACCAACGTGCCGGTTGAAGTCACTCATGCTGGCGGCAACCAACAAGTGAGCGTGAGCCAGCGCAGCGTAGGGTCCGCTGGCGGCGAGATTGCGCCGGTTGGACAGTTTCATTTCGAGAAGGGACGGCTGGGTGCGGTCACCGTCAAGACCAGCAGTACGAATGGTCATGTGATCGTCGATGGTTTGCAGTTGATCCCAATCGGTGAGGCGAAGGAGAAGGCACTCAGGGCGCCGGCAGACAAGCGTGCGGCACTCGCGGCTCAGCGCCGGGATCGACAGACGGCGTTGGAGGCGGAACTCGCCCGTTTGAAGAAGGCCGCGCCGCCGGCGCCACCAGTGGCGATGGCAGTTCGCGATGTCGCCAAACCAAAAGACGGTCACGTGCATTCTCGTGGTCTGCCCAGGACCCTCGGCGCCGTTGTGCCACGCGGGTTCTTGACGGTCTGCGGCGATGCTCGCCCCAGTATTCCGCCTACCGAGAGCGGTCGTCGTGAGTTGGCTGAGTGGCTGGCTGACCCGAAACATCCGTTGGTTGCCCGTGTCTACGTGAACCGTGTCTGGCACCATCTGTTTGGAACTGGGTTGGTCCGGACTACCGATAACTTCGGCAAGATGGGGGAGAGGCCCTCGCATCCTGAGCTGTTGGATTGGTTGGCCGCCAACTTCGTACGTCGAGGTTGGTCGTCCAAGAAACTGATTCGGGAACTCGTAGTGTCTGCTGCCTACCGTCTTCGCACTGCGGCAAACCACGCCCCCGATCCAGACAACCGCTTGCTGTCTCATGCAAATCGGCGGCGATTGGACGCTGAGTCGCTGCGTGACACGATTCTCGTGGTCAGTGGTCAGCTCGATCCGAAGATGGGTGGCTCGACCATCCGAAAATTCTCGACCTACGATTATGGCTACGCTTTCGAGTCGAATCGTCGAAGTGTCTACGTGCCGAGGTTCCGCGGTACCCGACTGGAGATGTTTAACGTCTTCGATGCTGCGGATCCAAACCTCGTGACTGGCCGTAGGATCAACAGCCACGTTTCGACCCAGGCCCTCTACCTCATGAATAGCCCATGGGTGATGCGACACGCCGACTTTGCGGCTCGCCAGCTCTTGGTTGAAGCGGACCAGGACGTCAATCAACTGCTTGATCGTGCGTATCTACGAACAATCGGGCGCCTCCCAGATGTCGAGGAGCGTCGTCTTGCGCGAGAGTTTCTGGCGCGATTTTCCTCTGACAACCAAACGAAGGCCTGGGGTCAGTTGTTCCACACGCTGTTTGCGTGTCTTGACTTCAGGTATCTTGGTTGAGTTCCATGGATGAATCTCTGACCCGTCGCCAGTTGATCGAGCAACTTGCCTGTGGCATGGGGGCCTTGTCGATACCGGGATCTGGCGTCCTGGGCGCTGACGGCAATCCACTGGCTGCCAAGGTGCCGATGTTTCCGGCTCGCATCAAGCGGATGATCTTCCTGTTCATGCAGGGCGGACCTAGCCACGTCGACACCTTCGACTACAAGCCTGAACTTGCCAAGAGTGATGGCAAGAACATCGACTTTACCGGGGTTCGTTTCGGTACGTTTGGCAAGAAGAGTCAACGCAGGCTGATGGGACCATTGTGGAAGTTCCGTCAGTACGGTGAGTGTGGTCAGTACGTGTCCGAGTTGTTCCCTTACCAGGCACGGATCGTGGACAAGTTGTGCTTCATCCACTCGATGCACACCAACGGAGTCGCGCATGGCCCAACTACGCTGTTCATGCATACCGGTGCGACCAACCTGGTCCGACCATCGCTCGGTAGCTGGTTGGGCTACGGGCTCGGAGCGCTCAACCCCGATTTGCCGGTATTCGTGAGTTTGAGTCCATCTACTGCCAATGGTGGCCCGCGCAACTATGGCAGCGCGTTCTTGCCAGCGGCATTTCAGGGCACCGCGATTGGGCGGGCTGGCTTGCCGGTAGCGCGTGCTGGGATCAAGAACATCACCAATTCTCGGATACGAGGAGCGACGCAGCTACGTCAGTTCGAATTGCTGCAGGCCTTGAATCGCGAGCAGCGCCGACGGGCCGGTCGTGATGACAGGTTGGATGCTGATATCGGGGCCCTGGACCTGGCATTCAGGATGCAGACTGCGGCGCCGACGGTCATGGACACGGCCGGAGAGACGGCGGCGACCCTGAAACTGTACGGTATCGGCGAGCAGCCGACCGATGATTTTGGACGGCAGTGTTTGTTGGCTCGTCGACTCTGCGAATCGGGCGTTCGTGTGGTGCAGGTCAATTACTCGGATCAAACTCCCAATCCGATGTGGGACCAACATGCAAATATGCCCAAGCACGCGGACCATGCGCTGGCGACCGACAAGCCAGTGGCAGGGCTTTTGGTAGACCTTGCGGCACGTGGTCTGCTCGATGACACGCTGGTCTGGTGGGGTGGTGAGTTTGGCCGCACACCGTTTGCACAGGCCAAGGATGGGCGTGATCACAACCCACGCGGTTTCACCATCTGGTTAGCCGGTGGTGGTTTGAAGCAGGGCTATGCCCACGGTCAGACCGATGAGATCGGGCACTACGCGGCCGATGACCCTGTGCATATGCATGACCTCCATGCGACCATCCTGCACATGTTTGGACTCGACCACGAGAAGTTGACCTACCGGCACGCTGGCAGGGATTTCCGGCTGACGGATGTGCATGGCAAGGTTGTCACGCAGCTGTTTGCCTAGAACACGGTTCTTTGCTGCCCGGGCCTGATGGGTACCACGCTAGCCGGCTTCGTCAATCTGCGCTGCGTGTCTTGCCAGCCATGAGGTCCAGGGCGGTGACGAGAACGCTGGTGAACAGACACACCGCACCAACTGGCACCAGCCAGACTCCAAGACCGGGATCACCTGAGTAGATGAAGAACCCACCCAGAAAGAACCCGCCGGGCATCAACACGCTCGCCGCAACCAGCAGTGGAGACACCAGGCCACGACGGCGGGTGGAGTTCGGCGGCAGGACGTGGATGGTGAACGCAAACGCTGCGTGGACTAGTGCTAGCAAGGTGCCGTGGGTGTGTGCCAAGGTCCACATCAAGCGACGGGTCTCAAAGGGCTCGTCGAGATACCAGCCGATTTTCAAGGCGTGCATCGCCTCCAGGGTGATGCCCAAGGTCACAAAACACAGCAATGACCACCAGGCGAATTGTAGATGGCGGCCTACGTACGACGACTTTGGATCACTCGGTGTATCGCTCAAGCTACTTTTCCCACTTACTCCAAGAGATAGATCCGTCGGTTGTTCCGAGCCTTCAACAAGCGGTCAAAGACGCTTTGTAGGATCCGCCCGTCATCGCCGAGCAGGATGCTGTGACTGTGTGCGGTGTTCGCTGTTGCTGCAGTTTGCGCCCATATTGTCAGCGCCCTCTTTCGGGCAGTGGTCCGACGAGCCTTGTTACCCATGAACTTGTAACCGAAGTCTGCGAACCCAGGCAACTTCCGAAGTGACTGCTCGGCTATGAACCGTACCGCGTGGTAGGGATCCTCGAGCAGCTGGGCCAGATACGGCGCCTGCCAGTGAGAACCTGAGGCCTGCTTCGCGTCATCCCAGCCGTAGCTCCACGCCATCAGGGCTCGCTGACCGGCGTCGCCGCTCAGCAACCACAGGACGGACGCGGCGACTTCCTGCTCGTCCTTCGATAACTTTGGCTTCGGGATCTTGTACCAGTTGGAAAGATGTTCGGCGGTCCAACCGAGTGTCTTGTCCAAGTGGCATTGGTTGCAGGCGTTTGGCCGTCCGGTTTCGAGGCTTGCCTTCACGCTCGGGCTATCGACCGTGTGGCTACGCATGGCTTTCATGAGTCCATACGTGGTGTGTGGCATGTGGCAGTTGTAGCAGAGGCTACCAGTGGAACCCGTAGCGTGGTGTGTGTGCGCGGCGACATGGTCGGTGTCTTCAAACTGACTGTGGCACTGTATGCACGCGCGATTTGTCTCCATTCCAAGCCCGAGTTGGTCGTTGGCCCACTCCTTGCGCGGCCTTGGATCGTCCGGTTTCTGGTGCATCTGGTGGCACGACATGCAGGACATCTTCTTGCGATGGGGGTCTGCACTCTTGAAACACGGTGATTCGATCAGTCCGTTGAATTCGCGGCCCGACACGCGAATCATCCCGTCTTCCCAGAACCAACTGTCCAGTGACGGTGAGCCGGCAGGCATCCTGCTCTTGACCTGCGAAGTCGAGAGGCAGCCAGGTTGAACCATGAAGCGCATGCTCGATTTGCTCATGTCGTCGCCTGGGCGGAAGTCAAAGCCCTTTTCTTCCCATCTCCTGGCTGCTTCCTTGTGCAGGGTCAAGTTGACGCCGTGGCACTGGCCGCACACCTGGGACGATACCTCGTGCAACAGACCTTTTGGATTGACGATCGTTTCATCGGGCTTGTCTGACAGGTGGTTCGCGTAGCGCTGAATCGGGTCACGATTGGCTTGGACATGTTCGTGTCCTGGTCCGTGGCACGCTTCGCAGGCAATGCCGAACTCGCTGGCCCGTGTGTCGATCGACGTGAATTGATCCTTGTCATCGAACATGGGCCGAGGCTGGCCGTGGGTCGTATGGCACCGGATGCAGACCCTGTTCCATGTACCTCGTTCCTGATTCAGGGTCTGAAGGCCGGGGCGATTCGAAGTCGATTCTTCGAGAAACGCGGCACGGCGCGGGACCCAGCGTTGGTCCTCCTTGAGAAACATGAACGGCAACATGCACATGATCCGAGATGTGTCTGAGGTGGTGAACCAATAGGCCTGCATGTGGTGCGAACCCGTTGTCATCACGATTGGATACCGGCCGAGATGGCCTTGGCCTCGCACCGTCAAGTCCACAGTGAATTGGTCGCCTTCACGCTGTAGGGTCGCTTCGACTACGCCGTCAACAAGTCGGACATTGTCGAACTTCCCGATCACACTCTCAGGCGTGGCCACCTGCGTCATGGTCCGGTGATAGGAGTCACTCCATGTTGCATGCTGACCTGGATGACAACTCCGACAGGTGTCAGATCCGACGTAGCCGTCGGTCAACACTTCGCGGGGCCGGTTCGCCGCCAGATCGGGTGGTCGTTGGTCGGTTTGGACCGCGGCCCAGACCATCGCTCCAGTGAGGCAGAGCCAGAGTGACACAACTCCGAATCCAGCGGTGCGAGATTGCACGCTGAAACCCCCGAGCTTCGCCAACAACGGAACGAATGCCGCGAAGAGGAGAATACCGAATAGCCATCCTTCAAAGTTCATTGCTACGGACGGTCATCGAGGAAGGGCGGGGCTTGAAACGTAAGCCCCTGGTCATCCTAGCTTTGTCGTGAGTGGGCGTCAATTCGTCCGTGTTGAAGGTGCGGGTTTCCCGATGTCGCGCCGTTTGGTAAGAGTGGTGAAACAGACCGCCATAGCCTGGCAAGTCTGAATCCACTCCGATGATGAAACAGGTCTTCAAACTATCCTCTTGTGCCTTTGTTCTGCTCGCGACAACGCTCCAAGCCCAAGGATTGAAGGTCTACATCCTGGCTGGTCAATCCAACATGGAGGGCCACGCGAAGATCGAGACCTTCGACTACATCGGGGATGACCCGGCGACCGCCCCGATGCTGAAGGAGATGCGCGGGTCGAATGGCCAGCCACGGGTATGCGGGGACGTGTGGATTTCCTATCTGACGGGCGGACGCAGCGGCAATGGGGAGGGTCTCGGCAAGCTCACAGCGGGTTATGGATCGCGCCGGAAGCCAGCCGAGAGTGGCGGCAAGATCGGACCGGAGTTCACGTTTGGTCTCTACATGGACAAGGTGACCGAGGAACCGATCCTGATCATCAAGACGGCTTGGGGGGGCAAGTCGCTGCACACCGATTTCCGTCCGCCCAGCGCTGGTCCGTACCAACCCACCAAGGACGACATCAAACGCAAGAAGTTCGAAACAGCCGAGCAGAAGGCTGCCCTCGAGAAGGCCACCGGTCACTACTACCGTTTGATGGTCGCTCATGTCCAACACGTGCTTGGCGATATCAAGCGGGTCTACCCTGGCTATGACGCGAAGAAGGGCTATGAGATCGCCGGCTTCGTCTGGTTCCAGGGATGGAACGACCTGGTCAATCGCTCGGTCTACCCGGAGAAGAAGCAGAAGCGATTTGCCAAGTACACCGGCTGGATGGCGGACTTCATTCGCGACGTTCGAAAGGACCTGAGCGCCCCGGATATGAAGTTCGTGATCGGGGTGATCGGAGTGAACGGTACCAATCCGAACGAGAAGATGTCGGCCTTGCGTGAGGCGATGGTCGCGACCTCACTGCAGGCTGAGTTCAAGGGCAACGTAGCAGCAGTGCGGACTGCACCGTTTTGGGATGATGCCCTGGCAGCCATCGATAAGAAGCGCGGGCAGGTTCGACAGGTGGCTCGTCAACTCAAGAATGGGAAGGGTCGGTTTGCCAACCAGTCCGGCAAGATGAGTGCAGAGCAGCAGCGGGCGTATGTTGACAAGTTCCGGGCCGACTTGATCCCTCCCGCGGATGCCGCGCTGTTCAAGCGTGGGGCATCCAACGCCGGCTACCACTATCTAGGCTGTGCCAAGACCATGGGACTGATTGGTAAGGCTTATGCCGAAGCCCTGCTGCAGATGGAAGGCCGGTAGAAGCTCAGTCGTTTTACTTCGCTTCGCGACGTCACTGGCTTAGGAGAAGCCGTTGGGACTTAGCGCCTGCGTCGTGAATCAGGATCGCGGCGACGCCTTGATTGAGAGCGTTCGCCGTGGGAGTCCGTGACAGGGATCGCAGTTTTCCAGTGCACGCCCATTTCGCCGCCGAGGCGGGTGTGGTCGCGCTGTTCTTTCTTCACGGCGGCCTTGAACTTGGAGTCAGCGATCTTGACTTGGGCAAGCAATTCGTCTGGCTTGGCGTTTGCTGGTATTGCACCGAGGACACGACCAAATTCTCCGAAAATCCCAGGGCGGATTACATAGGTACCCGGCGCCGGTTTTTCACCAAGCGAACGCACTGGTTTCAACTCTTTGGGGTCAGTGACGAGAACGTATTCGCAGTGGCCTGCAAAATTCTTGTTCCAGGCGACATCACGCAATTGGTCGGCTAGTTTTGCGAGACCGGATTTGTTGGGGTGAAATCCAACAACCAGTGGCCGGCTATCGCAGGCAGCGACGTTGAGTGCGAGACGAAAGTCTGCGTGAGTCGGCAGCGCGAGCTTGGCTTGGTATTTCGCTCCCTTACGGGCATAGCGTTTGGCTAGTCGCTCCATGGTTTGACCCATGATTGCTGGCGCCTCTTCAGAGTCGCCGAAGGCCCAACCCGGGGAGCGGCCCGTCTGTGTGAGTCGATGCTTGCCGTCCGGTCCGAGGATTGCGAACACCGTGTTTTCCAGGTTGTTGTTACGGCCTGCGAAAATCGACTTGAGCATCACCGCTTCTTCAGCGTTTTCATAGGTAGCTAGTCGGATGCATACGAAATTCCGAGAAGCGCGAATGACTGCGGGGTTGGATAGGAAACTCCTATCCGTTCGTTGCTTACCGGGTCACCAGAGCCCTGAGATGTTGCGGCAATGAGGAGCTGCCGAAATCAACAGAATAGGCCGCCCGGTTCGTTTAGCTTCCGCCAGGCCCTGCTTCCAGGTTCCAAACCAGGTGATGGCGTGGGGTGTCGGCGAAGATGGTTGCTGTTGGGCCGCCAGGCTGACGGTGATAGCGCAGGCTGTGCTGAGGCTTAGGAGTGACGAGTTCATAGACATCTGACGTTAGGGTAATCCTTTGCGACACGAGCAATGAGGGAATTATCCATGAAGGCAGGTCATCTGGTAGTCGGACACCAGAGGTCGGGTTTGGGCAGGCCTCAGAGGGGGTGTTTTGGGGCTCACTGCGCGATGCTGTCGGCGGTTCCAGGTGATGGATCGAGTTACCCACCCCTCTGGCACAATCGTAGCGGCTTACCGGATCTCGAATTTTGCCCAGTTCGACGTTGCACGAATATCACCGGTTACTGCTGTGGCACGCCACCGATAGCGGCCAGGTCCCAGGTCGCCTGGGTTGAGTTCGGTGTCTTTAGTTCCATTCCACTGGCGTAGGGCGACGAAGTCGCTGCCTTGGAAGGTTTCGAGTTCGACGTCATAAACGGGCTTGGCTACGCCTCGATGCACGGACCTGGCGAAGGCTAACCCTAGTTTACTGCCTTTGCTCAGTTGGGGAGGATGCACACCGGGCATTACCTGTTCGTAGACACGCTTGAAGTTGAGTCCCAGGAGCTTCTCCAACATCGTTGTTGAATACTGGTATTCGTCTCGGAGGCGTAGAGCCAGGATCCTCCACCGATTTGGACTGGCCAGGGCCGCATCCGAATAGTGGATGTCATCGACGCCCCAGCCATCGACCTTGGCGTCGGAGGAGACCCCGACGTGGTCGATCCCGACCAGTTTGACGATGTAATCGACGTGGGCCAGGAAGTCGTCCATGGTCGCCTTGGTATCACCGTCCCGGTCGAGCATCCAGGCGATGGTGGTGACACCGATCACGCCACCAGTCTTGGCGATTGCCAGTAGTTCGTCGTTGGACTTGTTGCGACCCAGCAGCATCGGGCCGCGAACAGCCAGGGTCAGTGCCTTGGCGTTGGCATGGTTGGCGAGAATCGGTCCATCGGTCATCTCGATGACCTCCATCGTCGTCTGCTCATTGCAATGCGAGACGTCGATCATGACGTGTAGCTTGGTGAGCTCTGCGATGACCTGGCGCCCTAGTACTGTCAGGCCCTGACGAGGTTCGTCTGCACCACCTGCGAGCTTGTTCTTCTTGCGCAGTGGGGCGAGTGGGATCTTGCTGCTGTAGGCGGGTTGGACCATCCGCAGACCAGCGTCGAACCAATCATGTACGGCCATCGGATTGCCGCGGATCATCGGTACCTGCTGGGTGTACAGCATGATGCCGTACACCTTGTCGCGGCGGGTGGCCCACATGTCGTTGAACGTCCGGATGATCCGGCTGTGAGGGTGCTTGTCGACGTAGCTCGCGACCCGCCGGACGCGGTCCAAGGTTCTCGAGACGGTCATGGTGCCCATGTGGACTCCCGTGGTCTCCGTCATCTTGGCGAGATCAATGACCGCGCCTTCGCAGTCGCGCCGGCAATTCGGGTCCTTCTTGACGGTGTAGTTCAAGAGACCATCGATGATGAACCCATCGCGCATCAACCCGGCGACGGAGAACTCCTGCTGTTTGGGTTGGTCTTGCGCGGGAGCAGTGCCAGGGATGCCTGCAAGGGCTACGGCAGCGAGAGCCGGGAGCCACGGATTTACTTGCGACCTTTCCACAGCCCTAAGCTAGCATGTAGCCGTGCTGATCCAAAAGACTCTCATCCTCGTGCCGCTGATTGCGTGCTCCTGTCAACTCAGTGAGCAGGAGATGGTCGAGCGCATCGCGGAGCAGAGCATCCGGGGCAAGAGCACCAAGGGTCTCGATACCCGTGGCGAGGATCTGCGCGGCCGGTCGTATCGCGGCAAGGACATGCGGGGCAGCTACTACCCCCATGCGGTGATGCGTGGCAACGATTGTCGCGGAGTTGACTTCAGTGATAGCGACCTCAGTAAGATCGATTTGACCGACTGCGACCTGGTCGGAGCGAAGATCCTGAACTCCAATATGACCCGCTGCTACCTCAACAACGCGGATCTTTCCGGTGCCGACCTCTCGGGCACGAATCTGGTTGGTGCCCAGTTTCACGGCGCGAATTTGCGTGAATGCAAACTGGCAGGCGTGTGGCTGACTCATGCTGACCTGCGCGGCGTCGAGAATCTCACCTCCTCACAACTGGACAAGGCCAATTGGAGTTACGGCAGCCCTCCACATCTCGATCCGGACTTGCAAGCCGAGTTGGTCACCCTGGGCCGCATTCCGAAGGACTCCGGTTCGTCGCGCTTTACTGGTCTTCGCGGCCCGAACCTCAACGGGGCCAGGTTGCGGTACGCCAATCTCAAGGATGCCAACCTGGTGAAGTCGGATTTGCGAGACTGCGATCTGCGCGATGCCCGGATGCAGGGAGCGAACTTGGCTGGGGCAGTGCTTGCTGGCGCCGATCTGGGCGGAGCAAACCTGACCTCGGCCAATCTCTCCGAGGCAGACCTACGCGGAGCCAAGAACCTCGTGTCCGCCCAATTGCAGCGAGCTTCCTGGTTGGCTGCGGACCCACCGCAGGTCGACGCCCATCTGCTCAAGAGCCTCGACCGGGGCAAGTAGCCGGAACGACCTGCCGCGGCTGAGCGCGGTCGGATCCTTACGTTACTTCGTCGTAATTGGCGATGATCGCCGCGATCTCTGACTCAAGGATGGGGCAGGCCCCGTTCAGGGCCGTCAGCATGACTCGGGCTTCGTTGCAATACCGGGCGATGAATTCGCCTGGCATGCAGCCCATTTCACGCATGTTGTCGAGACGATCGGCGAGCTTCACGACCTGCGCCGATGGACTCATGGTGGCGCAGTCGTCCAGCATCTGCTGTTTGCGCTCCGCTTGTGGCAGGCTCTTGTCCTGGGTGAGTTCATCGACGATCGAGACGATTGCCTCGCCGAATTTCTCTACCAGGACGGCTCTGGGCACCGCAGTGTCTTCGAGAATATCGTGTAGCACGGCGGCGAGGATGCAGGATTCGCGCGAGACACCTTCGGGCAAGGGGGCATCTTGCAGGCAACGGGCGACCCGGATCGGGTGGATCACGTAGGGATCGTCGGAACCCTTGCGGGTCTGGCCAGCATGTGCGAGCGTCGCAAGCCCGATAGCTTCGAGGAGTTGAGCTCGGAAGTTCATGGGGTATCCTTATAAGGCACCGAAAACCCTAGTCTGCTCCTGGCCTGCAGTTTGATTCGACTCGGCGGACTTTGGCCGCTCGGAATTCGATACAATCAAGGCTCGATCACTGGCCGCCCCTCCCTGCACGTAGCGGTCGCATTTGGAAGTCCATGCGAATTTTCCCGACTGCTGCAGTTGCGACTATATTGCTCGCCACCCTCGTTCCGGCGCAATTGCAGGCCAAGCTGGAGTCTCTGTCATCCACGGGTGCGTTGGTCCAGGTGGCTGCGAATTCGGCAGTCGTAACTTCGCGGCCTCCTGGGACCGTCGTCACGGTCTTGGATCCCATCAGCGTCGTCGCTGATACCGCTAGCGGTGGGGTGGCTCACGCCCGGACCAAGGCTTCGTTGCGTCTGCTGCCACATTTTGCCGGCGCATTGCCAGCGGTTCGGATCTACGAGGCCGGGTCCATCATGTCGGTGGCGACCCCTACGAGACGCCAGGCCGGTACCACATCCAACCTGTCGACACCGTCGGGACACTCGTGGCTCCTCGAGCTCAAGGATCTGGCAGAGCGGCGGCTCCGCTTGCAGGTTCGTTTGCGGAGTACGATCGCGGGGACCGGGGTCTCTGGTACCGTGGAGATCGACGTCGGCAACGACAGCACCCCTGAGTTCCAGGGCTTGCTGGATGGGAGTTCGCTGGTAGTGAACCTGCCGGTGACTCTGGATGCCAACGGTGAGGTTGACATCAAGATCAAGACCGAGGCCTTGATCGATTCTTCCAGTCTGGCGGCTTCGAGCTACTCCGCGACCCTCGACGCAGTCCTCGAACCCTTTGGTCCCGCCCTTACGACCCTCGAGCGTTATGGCACCAGTTGTGGACCGAGGATGGAGTTGGGGACCTGGACCCAGGGTTTGCAGCGTTTCACCATGACCGGAATTTCCAACGCCGCTCCAAACGCACCGGCGATGCTGCTGGTCGGCATCGGTGAGATTGATATAGCGCTCGGTGGTGGCTGCAGCCTGCGGGTCCACAACATCCTCGTGAGTGCCTTGGTCGTTACGGACTCGAGCGGGAAATTGACCCACAACTACCCGCCGTTCTTGGAGCAGTTGAGTCTGGATGTCACCCTGCAGTATCTGGTGCTCGAGTCCGGTCAGATCAAGAGCACAGAAGGTGCCCGCTGTGTTTCTCGAGTCAGCAGCGGGAATGCCTTCGATTACGTCAACCTCAATCAGGTGCTCTCGACCGGGCAGAGCCTGTCGGTGGGCAGCCGTGGTGGTCCGGTCCTCAGTTCCACGCAGCCGTTCCGGAACAAGATGTTCTCGTCGGGAGTGTGTGGCGCAGCGACCAACAGATTTGTGCCACTGATCGAGACCACGGTGGAGACACACCACAGTAGTATGGCCAATCTGGTCACCGAGATGGCCGAAAATGAGGTGTTCAAGAATCTGTCGCCGCCCCAAGACACTCATGCACTGGTCGTCAGTTGCCACGGCAAGGGTGGGGCACCCTACGGGTCGCTCAAGAAGGGCTCTCTTCATTATGCCAAGGGTCTCGAGCAGGGCCGCAGAGCCAAGATAATTGCTGACGCATCGGCGCAGAGTTACGTGGTTCGTGCCGTCACCAATGTGCATGGCGAATCGGACCACAATCTGCAGAATTCTACCTATGACCTCAGCCTGGCGGATTGGCAGGCGGACTACGAGAACGACGTCCGTGCGCTTACGGGGCAGTTGCAGCCGGTGCCGATGTTGCATACCCAGATGAGTTCTTGGACTCGGTTGTCGGGGAATGGGATGACCAGCCAGATCCCGTTGCTGCAGCTCAAGGCGTCCACCAACAATCCCCGCAAGATCGTTCTCGTGGGGCCGAAGTACCACCTGGACTACTGGACCGATGGTCTACACCTGTTCAATGACAGCTACCGGCACATGGGTGAATACTACGGCAGGGTTTACCGCCACGTGATCCTCGAGGGTGGGACCTGGGAGCCACTCCGTCCGATCGTCGCGAAGCGTAACAACGCTACCTTGCTGGTCCGGTTTCACGTGCCGGTGCCGCCACTGGTGTTGGATACGACTTTGGTTACTGATCCGGGGAACTACGGCTTTGAGTTCTGGGACAACAGCGCGAACCCACGGAGGATCGTGTCCGTCGAGTTGGTGGACGAGGATACGGTCAAGATCACCTTGTCTGCGATCCCGGCTGGCACTGAGCAGTTCGTGCGCTACGCGTACACCGGCGTTCCTGCTGCCAATGCCGGGCCAACAACCGGTCCGCGGGGCAACCTGCGCGACTCGGATCCTTCGCTGTCGAGGTTTGGCTCGCCGCTCTTCAACTGGGCGGTGCACTTCGATCTGCGGGTGCAGTAGCCGCTAGGCTTGGCTGTGTTTGTTGGCGAAGGTCGTTTTCAGCCGAAGAAAGTGCTTCTCCACCAGTTGCCAACTCAGCCAGGAGACCAGCAACGACATGACCGTTGCGAGGACTACGAACAGCAACTGGGCCGGTAGCCGTGAGCCTGCGATCAGGCTGGCGCCGTTGGGGTCGTAGATGGACCGGGCCATGGAGTCGACCGGGCCATGCCAGAGATACAGGGCGTAGCTGTACTTGCCGAGTACGCGCATCCATGAGTTGCTGAACGCCCGCTGGAGCAGGCCGCCGCTTGCTCCAGTCACGCTCAACCACAGGATCGCTCCACCCAATATTGCCACAAACAAGAAGCGAAGCGACTGCGCCGGCATGTCGCGCCAGTCTTCCGGACGCCAGACGGTGAGACTTGCCATGCACAGAAAGCTCAGGACTGCGATCCACACGAACCGCTTCCTGGTTCGGATGTGATTGATCTCCGATCGCAGTAACAGAGCTAGAAAGGCGCCGACCACCAGCCCGTCCATGCGTGTCGCGGTGAGTACGAAGCTCGAGATCCAGTTGACGTTGGGGTCTACTGCCAAGGCAATGCGCAGGCTGACTGAGACCAGCAGTAACACCCCACAGGTGATGTTCAGGGCACGGCGGTTACAGACGCACACCACCAGCGGCCAGAGGAGATAGAATTGCTCTTCGATCGCGAGCGACCAAAACACGTTGGGAAAGTGATGGTCGTACCAACTCCCGTTCCAGGCGATCCGGAAGTTGCTGAGGTAGGTCCAGTGCCAGACCTGGTCCGGCAAGGAATCTGCGACGTAGGCAGCCAGTGCTGGGTGGCCGAGCAGCGGAACCGCGACGAAGAACACCAGGAGTACGAGGTAGTAGGCTGGAAAGATCCGAAGCACCCGGCGTGCGTAGAAGTTCTTGAAGTAGCCGCCCGAGCCTTTCGCATCCCAGAGGATGCCGGTGATCAGAAACCCGGAGAGGACAAAAAAGACATCGACGCCCATCCAACTTCGGCTGGCCAGACCGAACACCAGGTCGTCTGCCAGGCCTGGACCCTTGTTGGTTCGCTGGAAGAAGTGCTGGAACATGACCAGGGCGATCGCCAGCCCTCGGATCCCATCGAGGACCGGGACGTGGTTGCCGTGGGTCAGGTGTGCGGCGTTTGGCGGGGAAGTCATCGAGTGTGTCGGAGAGTAGCCGTTGGCACCCGGCAAGGCTGTGGGTTCTTGACCCGCAAGGACCGTTTTGTCGAGCCGTAGGTTCCGAAGGCCCTACGGCGGCGGGTGCACGCGGGGCCGACTGACTGGCGGTTCGTTTTGTGAAGGATGAACGAATCCTAATTGAATCGGGGCGCAAGTTCCGATCGCTCATCCTCTACAAGTTGCAACGTGGCTGCTGACCCGATTACACCCCCGATCCGTGGCGTTTTGTTCGATGTCGATGGCACTCTGTACCATGCATGGCCGATGCGGATCCGGTTGGCGCTTGCCCTTCTCGCGTTGCCGTTCTTCGGCTGGCGGAAGGCTCGGCGTACTTGGCGCTGCATCAAGTGTTATCGCACTGCGCTGGAGGAGATCCGGCACGCTCAGCCCGATGGAGAGGCCGTTGGGCTGGCGCATCTACGGCGTGCCGCCGACTTGGCTGGCGAAGATGTTGATGCCATCAAGTCGACGATTGAGGAGTGGGTGATGCGGCGACCGCTGCGCTACTTGCGCAGATGCCGACGCAAAGGTCTGCTCGAGTTTCTCGATGATCTACGCCGACGGAATATCCAGATCGGGTTCTTTTCTGACTACCCGGCGGCGGCCAAGCTCGCCGCTCTGGAGGTCGATGGGTATGCCTCGATTTGCCTGAGCGCTGGCGATCCTGAGATCAACGCATTCAAGCCCTGGCCTCAGGGATTCCTGCGAGCTTCCAAACTCTTTGCGTTGTCCTGTGAGGAGGTGCTATACATCGGAGATCGCCCCAATGTCGATGCTGTTGGGGCTACGAACGCTGGGATGCGTTGTGCAATCCTAGGCAGGGGAACATCCTCTCGGCAATCTGCCTACCTCGCGGTTACGGGATTTGCAGATCTTGGTAGTCTGTGGCAGGACTTGAGTTGATGTCTATCGGACCCTACATCGAGATCGCTCGGATCGATCACTGGTTCAAGAATGCCTTCATGGTGCTGGGCATCGTTGTCGCTCTCTTGTTCGAGCCGAGCCTGTTGAGCTGGGGCGCCTTGCCCCAACTGGCCGTGGCAGTCCTGGCCACTTGCCTGGTTGCGTCGAGCAACTATGTCCTGAACGAGATCCTCGACGCGCCATACGACGGCATGCACCCAGTCAAGAAGAACCGGCCCGTGCCAGCGGGGCAGGTCTCGCTGCAGCTGGCATACCTCGAGTGGATCTTGCTGGCGCTGTCGGGGTTTGGCCTCGCGTTTTTGGTCAACATCCCCTTCACAGTTACTGCGGTCGGGCTGTGGGTGATGGGTTGCGTCTACAATGTCCGACCGTTCCGGACCAAGGACATTGCATATCTCGATGTGATCACCGAGTCCGTCAACAATCCGATCCGATTGTTGCTGGGATGGTTCGTCTTGATTAGCGATCGCCTGCCCCAGTCTTCGTTGCTGCTGTCTTACTGGGGGCTTGGGGCCTTCTTCATGGGCACCAAGCGGTTCGCGGAACTTCGCATGATCGGCGACCAGGCCAAGGCCGCATCCTACCGCCGCTCGTTCGCTCACTACACCGAAGCAAACCTGCTGACGAGCATGCTCTTCTACATCACGGCTTGTGCCTTCTTCGGTGGTGTGTTCATGGTGCGTTCCAAGGTGGAACTGATCCTGGTCGTACCATTCCTGGCGGCCATGTTCGCGTTCTACTTGCGGCTTGGCATGAAGGAGAACAGCCCCGTCCAAAACCCTGAGAGGCTCTACCGCGAACGGGGTTTCTTTGCGTTCACCGTGCTGACCTTCGTCCTGTTCGTGGTGTTGATGTTCACGGAGATTCCGATCTTGTACCACTGGTTCCGGTTCGATCCGCCGAAGTTGGCACCGCTGTGGGTGATTGGCTGAATCTCGCTACGCGCCGCGCCGCGGCCTACAGAGTCGTTGTCACGCAGTTGGTGACGCTTCGCAAAGTCCCCCTGAAGTCTGCCCGTATCTCCTGCCAGTGGAGGGTCAATCCTCGGTGACCGGCTGGGACGGCAAACGATGTGGTCCGTAACGGTTGGCGAACGTTCGGATTGAACGTGACGGTTGGGATCGCCAGCATGGTCGAGGGGTCCAGGCAAAACACGCCGAGGTCAAGGAACGGGAACGGTGCTTGACGCAGGGAAACGAACAGCAGAGCGGATTCTGCACGGGCGCCGAACCCGTCCAGGTGCAGGGTTCCCGGCGAACTGTAGCCGGGGCGAGCCTGCAGGCCGACTTTTTGGTCGAGTTTGAGTTGAGTGAACAAGAATCCGTAGAAGTCCGGGTGCATGGCAGGCGAGAACAACTTCCAGGGCGCGTGACCGGCATTTTGCAGCGGGTAGTACTCG
>JAYZDB010000273.1:0-8210 GCA_036338025.1 Planctomycetota bacterium | reverse complement strand
GGATTCCTTACGGTACCCGGGTGACTGCCGAGTTGCTCACTCAACTCGAGCGAGCCGAGTCGGTGCTTCGCGAGCTGGGATATCGTCAGTTCCGGGTGCGACACCACGGCACGGTGGCGCGGATCGAGCTACTCGCGGAGGACTTCGAGCGAGCTGTGAGCCGCGACCGTGCGGCGATCTCGCAGGGTGTCCGGGCCGCTGGTTACCTCTACGTGAGCTTGGACCTTACCGGTTACCGGACCGGTGCGATGAACGAAGTGCTGCCGTGACCGTTGGCGGGGCCAGGAACCTCCCGGCCGCCTGCTCAGTCTAGATCGAACGGATTGTGCGGCTTCTTGTCCTCGTCATTCTTGGAGTCCTCCAAGGCCTGCGAGAACATGTCATCGAACTTGTCTACCTGCCCGCGTTGGTCTTGGGCGGCATCGGAGAAGGCGTCGCCCAAGCGCTTGTCCTCGCTCTTTTCCCGGCCCATGAGTTCGTCCAACTTGTTTTCGTCCGTGGTGTCCACCTTCAGGGCTCGGGCCTTCTTGGACCGGGCGTCGAACTCGATGTTCTCGCGGCAACATGGGCACCTGAAACGATGTAAGTCTTTCACCATGGAAGTTCTTCCGAGATTGAACCGTTCAGCCAGACTCACGCTATCTTACGGCCTCGTGCACGAAAAACCGGATCAACAGGGAACCGTCCAGGAAAGCCAGCGTCTGGCACCGCTGGAGGCCGGTGATTCGGCGCTTCCCACTGTAGATCAAGAGCTTTACGACCAGCAAGCCGAGGCCCTGGGAAGGGCCCAGGCGGGCGATGAAGACGCCTTTCGCTGGCTCATGGAGACCCACCAGAAGCGGGTCTTCCGGCTCGTGATCCGCATGTTGGGCTGCGACCGACACACCGCCGCCGACATATCCCAGGAGGTGTTCCTGCGGGCGTTTCGTGCCATCGATTCCTTCGATGGGCGGTCCCTGTTCGGCACCTGGTTACACAAGATCACGATGAACCTCTGCATCAGCGAATTCCGGCGTCGCAAGGCCCTCAAGAGGGATCGGCCGACCTACTCCCTGGACGCGCCGGTCGCGGGACAGGACGATGCGTCGATCGATCCAGTGACTCATGAGGCGGGTCCCGAGGATCTTGCCTACCACAAGGATGTCGCGAGTGCAGTCAAGGCCGCAGTGCAACGGCTACCCGAGGAGTTTCGTGAGTGTGTCCTGCTACGGGACATGCAGGGGATGTCCTACGAGGAAATTGCTAGCATCCTCGATTTGCAGCCGGGTACCGTCCGTTCCCGCATACACCGCGGTCGACTGATCTTGCAGAAGCTACTCAAGGAGTTCACCCCATGACACATCGAGATGACGATGGAATCGACGGTGGGGAGGGTTTCAAACTCGACGAACGGTTCGCCGACTGGGTGGACGGTCGGCTCGACCCCGCGGAACTCGCGCAGTTGGAGGACGAACTCCGTCGTGATGAGGATCTGCGCGCCGCTGCAGATCAGTACCGTGCCATGGTTGGTTTGCTGCGAAGCGAGCTGCCGAGCCATCCGGAGCTCGAGCCGCCGGCGGATCTTGTCCCGCGCGTCTTGGATCAGCTCGCTACGCCGCCACCGCGCCGCCGACTCGGACCGCTCCTCGGTAGCCTGTTGGCTGCCGCGGCGATGATCTCCTTGATGGTTATCCTGACCGAGACGCTTGGTCCCGGACGTCTTGAATCCGAAGAAGAACTCGCCCTCAATGAGTCGAGCGAGGACGACGATCGCGCGACCAGGCAGCGCCATGACAAGCAACGCGAGCCCCAGTTTCGCGCTGCCAGGCCCCCGGAGTCCGAACGAAGCGACGTGGCCAAAGCAGTAGGCGGTCGCAAGGCGCTGCCGCTGACCGACAAGCTTCAGAAGTCCGGGCAAGGTCAGGCCGGGAAGTCGGTCAAACCAATCGTCGTCGAGAAGTCCGCCGAAAAAGACGCGGTCCGTGGCGATTCGTCGGGCGCCTTGAAAACTCGGTCGGGACTTGGCGCTGACGGCAAGAAGCAGGCCGAGAATCGTGTGACCACAGGGTCGGATGATTGGAAACTGGCAGGCGGCGAGCGCGGTCGGTTCCGCCGCACGACCGTCGACAAGCAGGCCAGCAAGGTCGGTGCTCTGAATTCCAAGCAGAAGGCTCTCGATGGCCAGGCCGCCGCGGAACTCCCAGCCGAGAGTAATAGGCGCAACCTCGGAGTTCCGGCATCGACCGGGCAACCGGGCAGGTCGCTACGTGATCTGGCGCTGGTCTACCTCAAGGAAGTCGCGACCCTGGAAGAAGTCGCGAAGCGGCCGGTGCGCGCGCGATCGGCGAGCCCGGCGGCGCGTCAAGCCCAGGGACGGACGGAAGAGTCGAAGGTCGCTGTTGGGACGGGCCTGGCTGGCGAGCGCAAGGCCGACAGCAAGGCGTCCGGAAATGCTGACAAGAAGACGAAGTCCCGAGACAGCGCGAACGCAGAAGGTATTGATCGCAAGCGTTCGGCGCTTTTTGCCCAAGGCAAGGGTGCCGTCGAAACGATGCCGGTACTTGTGTTCAACTTGCCAGGTGTGGTCGGTTCTTTAGTGACGAAGGAGTCGGTCCGTGGTGTCTCGGAGGCGCCGATCTTCAAGTATTTCTTGTCTGGCAAGAAGGCAGTCGAAGTGCCGGATCAGGCTCGAACCCTGCGCATCACGGAGCAGCTGAAGCCATCGACACAGAAGGTCGCAGTGCCTGTTGAGTCCCAGCAATACGGATGGCGGGCTGGGGACGATGTCTACATGGTCCATGGTGATCAGGCGCAGTTGCAGAAGTTCTTCCTTGAGCTTCGGGGCTACCTGGCGGAGACCGCGGCTTTTGCGGCCCGCACCCAGCAACTCCAGGGCAAGAACGGCGCGACCGGCCCGGTTCGGATGCGGATCCAGCGGGCGGCGAACCGAGGATTGTCCACCCCAGGTGACAGACCGGAGGATCTGTACTTCATGCTGGTCCTGCGTCGTGCGCAAGTCGTGCCCGCCAAGCGTAAGTGAGGAGTCTCGCGCTCAGCGGACTCCGCTTGGCGGCAAGCCACGAGTATCTGTGACTCGAGCAAACAGGGTCTGCGGGCCGTCAGGATGTAGCTGCACCTCGATGGTGTTTTCACCCTTCTTCAAGGTCAGGAGCATGCTGTCCTGGTCCCGAATCGCCATGCGTGCGCCCGATTCCTCGGCGACCACTTCGTTGTTGCAGCGGACCGAGTAGCCGCATCCTGAACCCAAACGCAGGACCACGTCATCGCGGGCTCGCTCGGACCTCAGCTTGAAGCGTGCCGTCGCGGCAGACTTGCCATCGAGTGCCAGGCGGCCGGCGGGGGCCGCCGTCTGGACAATCGTCCCCTTGCGCTCGACCTCGTACGATTCGACGAACCGATTGGTGACGATCTTGCCGCCACTAGCTTCGAAGTCGGACAGGGCCTTCTGCCAGTTTCGATGTTGCCAGAATTTCTCTTGCTTGAAAGTACGGCGGTCGGAGGCGTTGTAGCCGACATCGAGGAGCAATGTGGGGTGCGTTGCCTTGCCGTCCTTGAGCATGAGTCTGACCAGATCGCGGCCACTGAACGGTAGGCCGGTATCGACGTAGGTGATCTTGTCCTTACCGAGGACTGCTGAGCACTGAGACCGGTTGGTCAGGACCAGTAGATCGGCCCCTTCTGTCGCTTTCAGTACCTGGCTTGTAGGTAAGGTGATAGGGCTGTCATCGAGGAAGAAACGTTCCTTGTCCTGCCCCCAGAATTCACGGTCGTCGATGTCTCCAGATTCCCCGTTAGCCTGGCCGCGGTAGAGGTAGCGCACGAACATCGTGCCCACAACGTCTGCGTCGACCTGGTAGCGACCCCCTGGGGGATTGTCCGATAAAAGGCGCATTCGGAATCTGAATCGGCGGTGGTCTACCTTCGGGTCCCGCTTGTAACGCTTGTCTCGTTGGGCGTCGTTTCGCTTGATCTCCAGGGGGCTCAGGGGCGCATAGAACTCGTCAACGTGGACATTGAAGGCCCGACCGTCCTTCTTCAGATTGTCCATGTTCATGAAGGTGGCACCTGATGGCAGGCGTAGCTTGACCTTGATCGACTTGTTGTCGAAGTTCGGGATGTTGACGTGGCGGACGCCGTTGAGTGCGAAGATCGTAGCGTCGAGGTTGATGCCGCACTCGTTTGGTGACAGTCGGTCGGGCCAGTCGGTATCCCCGGATGATGCGATTGGTCTGCCTTCCGGGTTGTATAACACCCCCCATTCGCAGGCCGGTTCGGAAATATCCATCAAGTCTTCGAGCGCCTGCGTGCGATCGACGCCGTTGCGCTCTACCAAGGCCGTCAGGAGCATGCCGGGGACGTCGCCGGTAAAGTGGCCGACAGTGGCAGTGGTGCCGACGAGAGTATTGACGCGTTTGCCGTCGGTGGCCTTGGCATGGTGGAGGCGCGCGAGGGTGTTGCGCAGGTTGTGACGAGATCGTTCCCCGGTTGGGAAGGTGAATCCGACCCATATCGGCAAGAGGTTGATGTTTGCGAATGGTTCGCGGTGGGGTTCTCCGTTGACCGGGGAGATCGCGGGTGCAAAGAAGCCGGTCCAGTCCTCACCGAACTTCAGAGTCTTTTCGAGATCATCCCGGATGCGAAATTGTGCATTTTGCACGTAGAATTTGGACTCGATGTCCTGCATGACACTGAAGCTGCGCTCCATCCACTTGGTGCCAGGTCTCTCGGATGGATCGACCTCCGTTGCCCACTTCGTGGGGTTCTCCAGTTTGTCGATTCCGTTGAGCATGTCGCCGTAAGCCTGGATCGCCATCAGAAACACCACCGCGCTGGTGAGGGAGTAGGACCGTCGGTCTTGGCTCGGAGTCTCGGCGATGAACAGTGGGTTGCTCGACATTGCGTTGATGTCGAGATCGAACACCGAGCGCATGAAGTTCTCGTGCCCGCTGAATTGCATCAAGGTGTCCTTGCCGCGCTTCTGCTTCTGTAGGAGGTGAAGGAGGAATGGTTGCCGGGTCTTGATGTACTTGGCATCCAAGGTGGCACGGAAATACCAGAAGTGCTGCAGAACAACCCACGATGCAAGGTCTGAATCCGGCACCTTGATGGCGCTGTAGTCGTTGGCGTTTGTGATGCCCGCGAAGTCCAGGTCCATCGGGAAGTATTCGCGTATTTCCCCAGTTAGCAGGATTGCATTGTGGAAGTACTCGAGGATCCCACGCGCTTCCTCCCACATGTTGTAACGAAGAAAGGTCAGGATGGGTCCAGTGCTCTCCCGGATCATGGCACCCCGCCGCGTGACCATCGGGCTGACAATGCCGGAGTGCGCGTCCCGCATGGTGAGCATCAGCACCTTCCAGTCATGGAACAGATCCATGACCTTGCGATGGTTGGTGTTCAGTTTTGGCGTACCGCGGAGTTTCTTTTGCCACCATTCAATCGTTGACTTGGCGGCCTTGGTCGCGAGGTTAGTCGATGGATCGGTGGCCTCGACTTTTCCGGAGCCGGTGGAGATCGTCAGCACGGCTTCGGACGTTGCGCCCGCTGGCAGTTCCCCGAGCGCCGTGACGAGAGCATTGCCTTGAACGTCAGCTGCGCTGAGTGCAAACACCGCCTGGTAGTTGCGGTGGTTGACGACGAGCTTGTTGTTCCGAGCCTCGGCGCTTCCGCTGAGGCGGGCGAACAGTTTCAGGTCCTTGATGGTTGCGTTGGTGCCATTCTCGACATGCACGACTCGAGTGATGGTGGTCCCTGACGGTTCCGCGAACGTCAGTGTGCGAAGTGCGAGTCCGGCCTTTGATCGGTCCTCGGTGATGACGAAGTTTGCGTCGGTGACCCGCCGGACCCTCTGCGTGCTGAGGTCCTGGTCACCCAGATCCATGGTCAACTCGCCGAAATTGCCGCGCGGCAGCCGCTTGCTCGGATCGGCGTAGGTGGGGCCTGTCAGTGCCATCATGGTGTTGGCACGCTCGCCGAGGCCGATGTACGTGAAGACCCGTCCGTTGCCGACCGGGTAGACCCCGCGTTGGGTCTTGTCGGGGCGCTTGCCTTCGTAGCTGGTGTTTTGTTCCCAGGATGATTGTTTGCGCAGGCTCTCGATGGATCGCGCCAAGGGTGCTTCGATCGGGAGGTAGGATGTCGACTTCCCACCCTGAGCGGAGACGACTGCCGCGAGACCGAGGATACTGGCCAACACTGGGGAGCTGGTGTGCATTGAGGGTGGGGAAGTACTGGGTAGGACGGGGGCTGCGCGGCTGCTACAAGGGAGGTTCACAAAGGGAAATACCTCCGATGTTGGACATCGGTAAGGCTAGCGCAAGACTCCCCTTTTTAGGGCAAATTTGGGTGCCAAGTGTGGCCTGGGTTTCCACGCACCGCTACGGAGGGACCTCATGTGCCTTCTGATCCTGTTCCGCGGGGCAGATCCCGAGTATCCGCTGATCGTGGCGAGTAACCGCGACGAACAACGCAGCCGCCCGTCGGCGCCGCCGGGTTTGTTTATCGGACAGAACAATCGGATGCTCTCGCCACGCGATCGGCAGGCGCAAGGCACGTGGATGGGGATCAATGAGCATGGCATGTTCGCTGGCCTGACCAACCTCGCCGGTGGCGCTGGCATGGGGGACACGGGGCCGATAGAAGTGCACACGACTCGCGGGGAGTTGCCGCACCTGGCACTGGATCAAGCGGACGTCACCTCGGCGGTCGATGCAGTATTGGACCGGATCGACTCTGACGACTTCATGGGGTTCCAGTTGTTGGTCGCGGATGGCGCGAGTGCGCAGATCGTTTCGCATGCGGGTTGCCTCCAATCTGTTGCCGAGGTCCCTGATCCGTGGGTCGTGTTGAGCAATGAACACGGCGAGCGAGACTTGTTGATCCCAGGTATCGAGGACGCTGCGTTGCCGGGCTTGGATATCGAAGACCGGCTGGCGGCGCTGGCCCCCGTACTCCTCGATGAAGGGGCGCTCAGCGGCCATCGGATCCTTAAACGGGGCGGCGAGTACGGGACCGTCGCGAGCGCCCTGCTCGCGATCCCAGCGCGGCCATCGCAGGGGTTGATCTGGCGTTACGCGGCGGGCGTCCCCGACGAAGTGCCCTACAAGGATTACGGCAATCTAGGGCGCCGCCTCGAAACGTAAGGGCCGTCAGCCCTTCTTGATCTTCTCCAGCAGCTCGCGCAGCTCCTTGAGGTTGCTGGTCGCGTCCTGCTGGGTGGTGCGCGCCGTCTGACGTTCCTGTATGGACGAGGCCCCGTCGTCCAGGACTCGCTGGGCAGCTTTGAGGGCCGCCACGTAGAGCTTCTCGGCTTCCTTCCAGCCCTTTGGGTCACGCTTGTGGAAGTGCAGGATGACGCCGAGGTCGTTCATCAGCTGCCCCGAGGTCGGTTGGATCTCGAGGGCGTGGCGGTAGGCCTGCTCGCTCTCATCGTACTTGCCGGATTCACGGGCCATGAAGCCGTAGTTGTTCCAGGCGTTGGCGGTGTCGAGGATTCCGGCGAGGACGTGGTTGAGTACCCGGCAGCCGGCAGCCAGTCGTTGGTCGAGGGCTTGCTTGGCGAGATACTTGATCAGTTGGGTGATCGGTTCGCGTTCATCGTCGGGGACCGCACGGATGATGTCCGAGAACTCCTTCGGGGCGATCTTTGCGTAGGTGATCGCGAAGCGCATCGCGTCCTCCTCATTCTTGCGATAGAAGTACGCCGAGTACATCGCGTAGTAGTAGCCTTTCCGGAACGCAGGGTCGAACTGGATGGCCGCCTCGTAGAGGTTCTCAGCCTTGGTGAATTTCTTGCACGCCGTCGCTGCTGCTGCGCAGTACCAGGCGAATACCGCGGCGGGCTTCTTGTCGGCTGGGTTGCCTGTCAGGAAGCGCTTGCCGAGGTCCTCATAGTAGCTGCTGCACTGCTGTGGCGTGACGTTGGCGCTGATCCAGGTGTGTGGCACGGGGGCGCGGGGATTGAGGAGCAAGGCGTCGCCGTACTTGATCAGAGCCTGGTCGGTCTGGCCGTTCCAGGCGTAGATGTCGCCGAGCTTGCGGTGGGCGGCACCGCGCTTGACGTCGAGCTTGATCGCATGTGCGTAGCTGCTGCGCGCCGCTTCCCGGGCGCTCGCGATCTTCTGCATGGTCTCCTTGGAGGTGTCGGCGCCGTCCTTCGCCGATCGTTGGCGCAGGAGTTTGTAGTGCTCGAACGCGAGGTCCCCCATGAC
>JAYZDB010000272.1:0-4695 GCA_036338025.1 Planctomycetota bacterium | reverse complement strand
CGTACTCATACATCTGGTCGTGCTGGCGCCACATGGGGATCTCGCCCCCCCACGCCTCGGTATAGATGACGGGGTCCTCGACCGTGAAGTCGTAGAGCAGCGTCTCCTCATCCACCCGGGTAAACCGCTCGATTACCCGCCGTTCCGCAGACGGCTGGTTGCCCGCGCGCTGGTCCAGTTCGTTGGCGAACACGCTCCGCGGGATCACGTCGTTCTGATCTGGATGGATGTTGGTCGTCTCGACGACCAGCGTCTCGCCGTCCCACCGGCCCCGGGAGTCGCCGCTCCACAGCCGGATGTCACGGGCCAGCCGGGGCCCCTCTCCCAAGGGGATGATGCGCGTGCCCCGTAACTGCTCCGCCATGATGACCACGTGATCGGCCGTTTGGACGATCAGGAAGTTGTTGTTGTAGCCGCCGTCGAACATCGGGGGGCCGTTCCTCGGGCCGAGCGGCATGAGACACCGCTCGGGGGTAGGTAACAGCTCAGGATGGTCGAATTCTCCGAACTTTTTCCCGAATGCGATTTGCTCGGCGCGACGGCGCTTGCCCTCTGCGGTGAGCGGCGGTAGCCTCCCGTTCGCCGGACGTGTGGTGAACGACGATCTGGGCTCGCCGTTCACGATCGCCACTCTGTCCCCCGAGTCCACGTAGAAGCGGTCGTACGCACCCGGGTTGTCAGACGCCGAAGGAGCAGGACGGTTGGGATCGAGCGGTTCAAAGCTGTTCTCTAAGCGGCTTGTCGCTCGGCCTTCCGCCTCGGCCACTTCCTCCAGGCTGAGTGTCGCCGCCTGTCCTTCGGGTCGCAGGACGGGCGTGACGAACGCGTTGCTCCACTTGCCCTGCATGTCCGGCTGTCCGTGTTCCGTTCGCGGTGCGGTCCATTCCTGCGCCTCAGAGATCTGAGCCGCCGCGGTGAGCGACACCGCCATGACGCCAATTGCACACCGGAGCGTAAGTTTGGAAGTACTGTAAGGCACGTTCATCTCTCCTCCTTCGCTCTTCTCGACCAACGAACGTTTACCGTTATCATTGGCGATCCGTGAGATTTGCCGACTACGAGACCCCGATCGCCCAAAATAATGGAACCTCTCAAGGCTTAGTATATCCGCTTCGTGGTTGGTGTAACTACATGTGACGAATGCAACACGTTACACTGAAAACGCCGAAGTGCACGTGCGTCGCGTGTGGCCCGATAGCTTTACCAGATTATTCGATGAGAACGTTCGACAACGAATGGATCCTTCAGGGTTTTGAGGATCATCCCAGCTTCTTCACCAAGAGGATGTTCGGTGGCCTGGCCGTCTACCTGTTTGGTCGCCAGATGATGCTCCTGGTCGAACCAACGAAGAATGGCAGGTGGAAGTGGCATGGTGTGTTGATCTGTACGGACCATGCACATCAACCTTCGATCATCGAAGAGTTCGGGCAACTGGCGCCTCACGATACCCTGAAGAAGTGGCTCTACATCGACTCGCGTCATGAAGACTTCGAGTCGACGATGGAACGTGTGGCAGAAGCCATCGCGCGGGACGATCAGAGATTCGGTATTCATCCTCGTCCGAGGAAGGAAAGGGTGAGTTTACGAAGCCGGCGTCAGAAAACGTAAGATGGGTGGGTGCGCGTGAGACACGTTGCACTTAGCGAGAAGCGCACGGTGGTGACACACGGCCGTCGCCGGCCCTTAACGACGAACGAACTTGGTGAGTCCTTGGATGGGTCCCACTTCTCCGACGATGATATTGCCCGCTGCGTCGGCGGCCACTCCTTCACCGATTGAGCCGACCCCTCCCATCCCCGAGGGTCGCGCCGACTCGTGTGCCGGAATGAAGTACATTACCTCGCCCGTCCGAGCGCTACCGACACGAAGCCCTTTCTTCCAGCCAGGGTTGTAGTTGTCGTCCGACTCGGAGTCAACCGCGTAGAGGACGTCGTTCGCGTCAATGAAGATCCCGCTGTTGCGGCTGAACTGATACCAGGTGTCGAGGTGAGTCCCCTCCAGGTCGAAGATCTGGATCCGCCGGTTGCCACGGTCTGCGATGAACAGGCGCCTCTGCGAGTCCATAGCGAACGAGTGCGGGCCCCGGAACTGGCCGTCGTCGTAGCCCCACGAGCCCCAGGTCTTGATTAAGGTCCCGTCCGGAGCGAACTTGGAGATGCGGCCGATGCTCGTCTGTCCTGCCTCGTCTAGGAACTGAGCGCCGTGCGCCTCGGCCACGAAGATGCTCCCATCCGGAGCGATCTGCACATCTGCCGGCTGAGTGAAGTGGGTGGGTGGGTCGCCCGCTTCACCGGGCGTGCCGAGGGTGAGAAGTACTTCGCCCTGCGGGCTGAATTTGATGACCGTGTGGCCCCTACCCGACGCGGTAGGGTTCTGTCCTACCTCCGCTACGCTCGCGGCATCGGCGATCCAGACATTGCCTTCGCTGTCCACATCCATGCCGTGAGGCCAGTGAATCAGACCCCCGCCGAAGGCCTGCACGACGTTGCCATCCGGATCGAGCTTGACGATCGGGTCGAGGTCAGACTCGGCGCACGAGTTGGACCCGCACCGGTCCCCAGCCCAGATGTGCACGCCATCGATGTCGACGTCGACAGCGCTCACTGACCCCCAGGAGCGACCGTCGGGAAGCGTACCCCAGTCCCGGATGGTTTCGTACGGGTTCGTTCCATCGTTGATCGGCTCGACGGCCGCGTGCTCCGGCGGTCCGGATGTGCCACCCCGTTGGGAGGCGGCGCCCCCCGTCAGGAGCATCAACACGGCGCCAGCGAGGGTGGCGTTCGGCAGGACCCGGCTCCTTGCCCTCTGGAGACGGAGTGACAATTTCGTCATCGCTCATTTCCTCTCATATCAGGTTCATCTCGCGAAACGCCGCAGAGAGGGCTGTAGGGTAGCGCGGGACGGTCTCCGGTTCAACCAAGACAAGCACAAACACACTAATCAGATGTGGGCGGTACGGTAGGATGCGTCAGGCTTTCGATTCCGGCTCGCGGAGGTTCAGATGCGACAACAACTCATGATTACGGCGGCGGTGCTAGTGAACCTTGGCGTGATGCAGGTGACGGCGGTGGGACAGGACACGACCATTGGCAGGGGGCTCCGGCTGATTGAGCAGTGCGATGATGACATGACCGAGGTGGCCGGTTACGCGTCCGGCTACTGTGACGGCCTCATTTATGGTGTCCAACTTATGCTAGATGCTTATGAAAGCCCCGGCGGTGCCCTCGACCTGCGTCGTGATAATTACACACCACGGTTTTGTCCGCCAGTCAGTTCAACCCCAACGAGCGGTCATTATGTTCGCATCGTGCAGAAGTACTTGGAAGATCATCCGACAGAACTTAGCAAGCTAGACACCACCCTCGTGATAGCTGCACTGCGAGAAGCCTTTCCCTGTGCTGACTAACCCTTCCCGCTAAGGTCACAAAGAGAAAGAAATTGGTCTTGGAGCACCTAACGGAACCGCAGCGGGAAACTAGGTTGCACTAAAAAAGTTTAGGCGATGACACCCAACCCTTTAGCTTTTTCAAACATCGTAGTACGCGATGAGCGACCCAGCGATACGAGTCGGATCAGGCAAGTGGTGAAAAGCGCGTTTGGCCAGAACGAGGAAGCTGATCTTGTGGACCGTCTCCGATGCACGGAGGCTCTTGCGATCTCGCTAGTGTCCGTGGATAACGCCCAGACAGCAGGTGGCGACCCGGCCAGGATAATCGGACATCTCGCGTTCTCGCCTGTCTCGATTGAACAAACGACAACTCCAATCTCGATGCTGGGACTTGCACCAGTGGCAATTGTTCCGGAATACCAAGGTCAAGGGATCGGAAGCAGATTGATTAAAGCCGGCTTAACGAAATGCCGCAGAGAAGGTGTCGATCTCGTCGTGGTGCTAGGCCATCCCTGGTGCTATCCTCGTTTCGGTTTCCGACCGGCCCATTTGATGGGCTTAACGAGTGAGTACAACTCGTCGCCAGAGGCCTTCATGGTCCTTGAGTTGACGCCGGGGGTACTTAGTACTTGTGCCGGACTAGTTCGCTACCACCGTGCCTTCGATCCAACCTACACTGATGGAGCTAACGCGACCATGCGACCGCTAGCAAGGTAGGGTGTGTGCCATGACCAACGTCCGTCTCAATGTATTGGTTGTCTTTGTTGTTTGTGCACCGCTTCTCGTCCTTGGCCAGGTTACCGAGGAGCGGCTCGTCAATGCGGCTCAAGAGCCCCACAATTGGTTGACGTACTCCGGCACGTATGCGAGCCATCGGTATAGCACGCTAAGCCAGATTAACCACGCGAACGTTGCTGATCTGGAGATGAAATGGGTCTTCCAGTCACAGACCGCCATGCACTTTCAGGCTACGCCGCTTGTCGTGGATGGGATCATGTACGTAACCCAGCCGCCCAATGATGTCGTGGCGCTGGATGCGCGCAGCGGTCGCGTCTTCTGGGTTTATGAGCATATTCCGGCCCCGGAGTCGACCGGAGGACGAGCAAACAGGGGTCGTGCGATTCATGGCGACTCACTGTTCATGGGCACGGTCGATGCGATGGTGGTTGCCGTGGATGCCAAGAGCGGCGGCCCGCTGTGGAAAGTACAGGTGGCCGATCCGGCGGCCGCCTACTCCATCAATCATGCGCCGCTCGTCGTCAAGGATAAAGTGATTGTGGGCATGTCAGGTGGTGATCGAGGGATTC
>JAYZDB010000271.1:0-7187 GCA_036338025.1 Planctomycetota bacterium | reverse complement strand
GCCGCACTGCCAGCAGCGCCGGCGAAACTCGAATCCGATGAAATCCCCGGGCCGCGACCTGCGTTGCACGGCAACGGAGAGGGGTGAGGCCGCCATCGGGCTGCGGCAGCCAGTGCCGCAGTCGAGCGGCACCCGGCCCCTGGTGGCCGATCATCAGGACTGGTAACTATCTGAAAATACACTAGTTATCCGAGGCCGCCGGGTGGCGTGCGATGGCTGGCACGGCAGTTGAACCTCGGCGTCTGTGATGACCTCCAGACCCTTGAGCCCTACGCCTCTCGACGCCAACTGCGCCACCGATGACCAACTGATGGCCGACATCAACAAGGGTCACAACGTCGAAGAGAGCCTGTCGATCATCCAGCGGCGCTACGGCCGCAAGATCCGGCACTTTATCACCAGCATCGTCAAGGACGAGTGGCTGGCGCAGGACATCGCACAAGAGGCCTTCGTCAAGGTGTTCCTCAAGAGCGATCACTACCAGATCGGCACCAACTTCAGGGCATGGGTGTTCGAGGTGGCTCGGAATCAGGCCCTGTCGGCCCTGCGCTCCAACCGTCGCAGTCCCCGGCCAGTGACCAGCCTCGCAGTCCCCGATGCGCACGACGACATGGACATCCTCGACCGGGCGCACTGCAGCACCGCCAACCGCGACCTCGAAGAAGCCGAGTTCATGGGCGCCTTCGACACCGCGGTCGGCAGCCTCGCCGACCGCTACCAGAACGTGTTCCGCCGCTGCGTGATGCAGGGTCATTCCTACCAGGATGTTGCCGACGAACTCAAGATCCCGACCGGCACTGTCGCGATCCGGATCATGCGAGCACGCAAACAACTCTACCAGGCGCTGTCTCCGCACCTCGACCGGCTCCGGCGCCCACCCGCCTGCATCCAGTAGCCGTTCTGGATCGAAATCACGCGCCGGGCCGATGCGATCCGGGCAGTAGCAGGAATCGCGCCCGCGATCGACTCTTGGTCCGCTACCGCGAACGGCGAACAGTACGCGGAGTCACGGCGCCGTGCTGGGTCGAGACGATCTGCCTGGTCACGCCATCGCGAGTCGTCACCGAGGCAAAGCTACAGGAAGTCTGCGAGCCGTCGGCATGCTCCCACCACTCCTGACCGCTGGGATCCACGATCTTCGCCACGATCGGGCCGGCCGACGGCAGGCGAGGATTGCGCCGCACCGGCGGAATCCCATCCGCCACCTGGACGCCGTTCAAGGGTGGGACGAAGGTGCCGTCACCCATTGCAATCCCGCTTTCAACCCGCGGCAAGCGCAGCGGGGTGCGGCGTCCGCGGAGTTCTGGCGGATGCTGGTCCGCGGACGTGTCAGCAACAGGAAATCCTGACCGCGCCAGGACATCACAGTCGATCACCGGGCCGGCGACTCCCGATACCGCGGGTGGAGTCTTCGGCCGCTCACCCGCCCGGCCCCACAAGGCGGAACCGATCCCGACACCCAGGACGGCGCAGGCGATGACGATCTTGTTCACGCTTCGTTTCATTTCTCTATGTAGAACCAATAGGCCTGGGTGGTGTCCGAAACGCTGCCGTTCCCCACATCGACCAGGGCGTACTCCAAGCCGACCCAGATGCCGAGGCTGGCAACACCCAGCGCCGGAACCGACAAGCGCGATGACGGCAGGAACAAACCGGAGGAACCGATGGTTCCATCGGTCAGTGGGTGGCCCCACATCACCGCCAGCGAGATGTCGAGTGGGTCTACCTCCAAGGTGCGCCCGAGCAACTGCGTCGGGAGGGCATACGGGGCCAGGCGCAGGTTGAGGAGTGGCAGGGCACGCTGACCCTGGTTGCTCGGGTGCGCGTAGACGTCCCAGGCCAGCTTGCCAGGGGTGCTCGCAAGATCACTGAGACCCGAACCGACATTGTAGGACGGGTAGACCGTACTACCGAGCTGCGGATCTCGAAGCTCTCCCCAGTCGGAGTGGAAGCAGACCGAGGCCTGATTTTCGAAGTAGCCACCCATCGGCGATGAGTAGGCGTTCATCGAGGTCGGTGGCAGGATCTTGCTGGGATCGAAGCGGGTGATGGTGCGGGTCGGGCCGGGGCTCGCCCACCCCCAGTGACTCGGCGCGAACATCGCCTCGGAATACCCGGTAGGCAAACTCTGGCTCAAGGGCTTGGAAGCATGCTCACCGCCCTCCCACTCGAACCCGAGAACCATCTCGTTGGAGGACACCTTGAACTTCGTGTTGTAGGTCACGGTCCACACGATCGCGAGGTCAGCCTGGGCGGGCTGGACCAGCGGGGTGTGCAAGGTGTTGTAGGTCAGCAAGGGTGGCTTGCTGAAGTCCGGATCGTAGCCAGGGCCAAACGGCGGCGTGGTACCGCCCGGAATCCGCACTTTCGGCTCGAAGATCGAGAACTTCGGGATGTAGATCGGCACCCCAGCGCCAGCCTGGCCAGGATGGACGATCGAGTACGCGGAGCTGGGAGTCGCGGTAGAGGGTCGAATACCGACCATGTGGCCGGTGACGTAGCGATCCTCGAAGCGCGTGTTCTGCTGGCTGGGATACCAGATCCAGGTCAAGGTACCAGCCGGCACACCGACCGTGCTGGTCGCCATGTAGCCCGTCGGTTGGGCACCGGGCATCTCCAACTTGTAGCCAGTGGTCGGATTGGTCTGGGTCTGCACGAGGTCGATCGTACCGAAGCGGATCACTTCGTTGTGGTGCACCTGGCCCGGCACAAGCGCAGTGACAACGATGCCGGTCAGAGCGACGACACCGACTTGTCTGAATCTGACAGAGCTGATCATGCCATTCACGTATCTACCTGCCGGGGTTGTCCCGGCAGAGGAGTGGGAGCGGCCAGGGCTTCAGCGATGGCCGGCAGCGTGTCGCCCACCGGAGCGCCAGTGGGACAGTTGGATGGGCAGACGACTCGACCGCCCCGCCAGCCTAGCACAGACCGGTTCCCATGGCCTGCCAATCCACGCGCAACGGCCATCCCCAAGACATTTCCGCAGTCAGCGGCCTTCAAACCGCAGCGGAGATGCCGCGCAAGGACTGCGATGCGGCGGTCAGCAATGCCCGGAATCCCAGCCTGCAGCGAGCCCTCAGTAAAGCGATGCCGACGTGGCGCCGGACCTACTCTTGTGAGTCCCGTCGCCGGTCGGCCTCGGCTTGCTCGGCGCGCTGGCGTGCCAGATCCTCCTGGTGCTCCGCCTTCTCACGATCGGCGGCCTCGGCACCACCGATCTCCTGGTGCCGAACGCGCTCCTCATGAGCGAGACGCCTGGCGTCCTTCTCAGACAGGAGCTTGGCTTTTTCGAGTTGATCGCGAAGGCTACCCACCCGCTCAGTGTAGCACTTTGCTCAGTCGGAGGTCTCAGGTGTAAACCGGACTGCCAATCCAGTCTTGCCGGAGCCGTGGTTCTCAGCGCGCACCAGGTGGCCTTCGATTTCCTGATCGCCGATGCGGACGGTCACTCGCACATCCTGCTCTGCAATGAAGAACACGCCGGAAGCCGAAATGTTCTGGCCTGCGCCCGACACCGATTCGGTCTGGAAGGTCACACGGACCTCGGTGGCGAGACGGAGACGTTCAGAGTCTCGTTGCGAGTTGCTGGATGGATTGGAATCGTTCATGAATGCTCTCCACTACGGTGAACCATCCATGTCTTCGTCACATTGGCCCCAAGAACTGAAATCCGACCGCTGGCCGGACCACGCCGGATAGGCTGCACCACCAATGAGCAACCCCGAGACACCGTACAGGCGCGAGGAGGGCTATCCCGAACGCTACCGGGATCGCCGGTTTGCGGGCGGCTCGGGGCAGCGCACCAACCGGCTGGAGGTGCAGGCGATCCGGCAACTCCTGGCGATGACCGACGGGAACCCAGACACCCCATGGCTGGACGCGCCCTGCGGCGCTGGCCGACTCAGCGATCTGCTACCTGGACCGGTGGTCCGCAGCGACCGCAGCCTCGCCATGCTACAGGCCTGTCAAGGCGAGGCCACCCGGGTCTGTGGGTCCGTGCACCAACTGCCATTTGCCGACCGGTCGTTCGCCGGCACCCTGTGCATGCGCCTGCTGCACCACATCCCGGGATCCGAGGAACGCCGACAGATCCTCACCGAACTGCGCCGCGTCTCCCGGGGACCGGTGATCGTGTCGTTCTTCCACTCCATATCGCTGCAACACGCCCGGCGACAACTCGCGCGGCGACTCGGCAAGACCCAGAGCGGTCGCTGCGCAATCCGCTTTTCCGTTCTGCGTGCGGACCTGGCAGCCGCCGGTCTACAGGTAGTCGCGACCCGACCCCTGCTGCGCTTCGTGAGTGAACAATGGCTGGTGCTCGCCCAGCAAGGCTAGCGCGTCGAGACCTTGGCCCCGAACAACTCGAGCTGCCGGGCCACCATCGGAATCGCAATCGACCAGGGGAGTTTCTTGACCCAGGGATCGATCTCCAACCCACCGCTCGTACCGGCATGCTTCGAGTAGGTCCGAAGCAGCCCGATACTCGCCGCACCGGGGACATCACCATGGCGCGTCAGCGCCACGATGCTCACAGCCTTCAACTTCCGTAGCTGCGGAGTTGCCAAACCGCCCGAATTTCCGACCAGCACCAGGCCCGCTACGTGCTCCGGACGAGCCAGCGCCAAGTCCACGGCGACACCTGCACCCTGGCCTTCCCCGACCAGGATCATCCGTTCAACATCACAGGGCAGTGCGGCGGACAGCTCGCTGAGCATGATCTGAAAGCGGCTGCTGGGAATCCGACCGGGCGACTCGAGCACCAGCACCTGGAACCGGCCTTCCTCGTCGAAACCCGCCAGGTCGAGAGCCGTCGCCAGGTACGCAGGCAGGGCGAAGCGTGGGTGGCTGGGCCGCCGGCCCTGCACATCCCAGCTCGGCCGACGACCGAGGAACAGCATCAGCGGACGGCGTGCCAACTGCCGCCATGCCTTGCTGTCCGGCGCCGGCAGGCCGCCAGCGGGCAGGCGTGGGGTGGCAAACACGATCTCGTTATCACCACAAGGCAGGGCGATGTCGACGTAGCCCTGCAAGCCGGCCAGTGGAGGTTTGTCGGCACGGATGTTCTTCAGGATCGCTTCCGCGCGCCTGAGATCGCGGACACCACGCGCCGAATCCAAACCGGGCATGCCGAAGTAGGGTCGCGAGGCAAACTCAGCCGCGCCGCGCAAGACCGCCCGGGGCAACGGTTCGAGTTTCGCGAGTGCGGCGGCCACGCCGTCAGTCACCGCGCCGACCCGGAAATAGCCACCGCGCTTCTTGTAGCCATGCAGCACAGAGAACCCCACGGACAACACGACGTCGTGGGCTCGGGCTGGCTTGTCATCGAGGATCGCGTCGACGAGCACCCGATAGTCGCCGTCCGCCAACTTCTCGATCGGCACCTTGCAGGTCACCCGAAACTCACGCAGGGCCCGCATGTCGTCGACGTTTTCGATCGTTCCGGTCCACACCTGCCGCCCCTTCGCGTCAGCAACCCTGACTGCGAATCGGAACGCCTTTGGTAAAGGCAACTCGCCAGTCAGACCCGCGTGTGCAGCGTGGATCGTGACCGCGACATGATCGAAGGCCTCCTTCGACACCACCTCCGGCATCGCCAGCACCTGCAATCCGGCTCGGAATCGGAACGCGGCATCCGCCTTCACGCCCTTGGCGATCGCCATCGCCCGCGCCCAGGACAACAGCGGCACCGCTTCCTTGCACTGGGTCAAGGCCTCGGCGATCTGGCCTTGCCGTACGACGGGAAGATCCTGGACTGCGGCCTGCAGTTCCCGCCGCCGCTGCATCAGCCACGCCCACTGGCGGTGGTTGATCACGTCGATCTGGGCCTGCGCCAGGTCGGTCGCGAGGACCGACCAGCCGACCAGCAGCAGCATCTGCCGACGGACCCGCTTCATGCGGCCTTCACCATCGCGAGGATCGATCGGTCAGCGGTCAGGGGCGGGGCTTTGGAGATTGTCGACAACGAGGACATCGGGGTTTCGGGCAGCGGACTGGCGTCATCGAGAGTGTATCGGCCAAACCGGGCAAAACTCAATCGAGGCCGAGTTGCTTGTGCATCTGCGGCAGCACCCGCGGCTCAAACTCGGCGGCGAGTTGCACAAACCGGGCGAGGTGACTCTGAGGCAAGGGCGCCAGGACTTCCCTGGCCGGGGTCACCGGTTGCAACACCAGCTCGATGGCGCCACGAAACGGAGCGAGCTTCTCGAGTGCTGACACGAAGTCCGCCTCCTGCACCTCGTCGGTCAACACCATCTTGACGTCGACCGTGCGTCCCATGGCGATCGCCGCCGCCACACAAGCGCGACTCGACTCGCCCGCCGCCGCAGAATCGCCGCGCGACAAGGTGCCCGGCAGCTTGTAGTCCGCGCTGAGGTGATCGACGACCGGCAGGCATTCCCGTAAGGCCTCCGGATCGAGGGCAGCGGTCTCCAGGAACAAAGCCAGCCCATGCGAGTGCAGTGCGGTTCCAAACGCAGCCACGAAACCCGGGTATAGCAGAGGTTCCCCACCGGTCAGCGACACGAAGCTGGCCGGGCCGTAGGGCGAGCCGGTCGCCAACCCGGCCGCCAGTTCCGCGGCGGTCTCCGCCCGCACCGGGTTTTCATGTCGGCTCGCGGTGCCGCCGGCCCGGACCTCAAAGCTCGGCTGAACCTCGAAGCTCTCCGGTGTGTCACAATACCGGCAACGAATGGGACAGACCGCCACCCGGACGAACACCATCGACCGGCCTACGTAGCGTCCCTCGCCCTGGATCGACGCGAACACCTCGTGTAGAGGCGCTTTCATCTCAACGACTGAACTGCAGGGCGACGTCGTTGAGCGCCTCGATACCACGCGTCAAGTCCTCGTCGTTCACTGCGAACGACAAGCGGAAGTGGGTAGCAACGCGGGAGAATGCGCTGCCCGGCACCACCAGCAGCTTGCGCTCCAAGCAGGCATCCATGAACGCACTCTCATCGACATCGACCGGCAGCTTCGGGAACGCGTAGAACGAACCACCCGGCGGCACCAGTTCAAACGACTCGTGTAGACCAGCGACCAAACGGTCGCGCTTGGCCCGGTATTCCTCGATGTAAGGACTCATGTCGAGATCGAAAGCAACCTCGAGGATCGCGCGCTGGAAAGGTGCTGGCGCACAGACGAAGGAGAACTGCTGCAGTGTCTTCATCGCATCCAACACATCC
>JAYZDB010000270.1:0-3028 GCA_036338025.1 Planctomycetota bacterium | reverse complement strand
CCTTCCTCGCCTTCACCACGAGCTTCGTGATACATCGTCAGCGCGAGACAACGGTGATCGTCCGCACGCACCGCCCGTGACCGTGGGACATCCCGCACCGAGGCGCACCCTGCCACTAGCGCGCCGAACGCACCATACAGCACAAGAGTCCGAACGTGATTACGCATGCAAATAAAAGAACTAGATAGATCCACGACCAAGCCGGCCAGGCTATGGAAAAACGGGGCGACACGTGAAGCCTCTCGGTCGCGCAAACATCCCGAGCACCCGTCTAGCACTTCGTATCGGCGGCAGGACCCCGCCACTTCAATAAAAGAAACACTCCCGATCGCCGCCTGCTCGAGGCTGGCGGTCGCTACGCGTCTTCTCTCGCGGTTGGAAGTACGACCTTGGGATAACCAGGCACACGAAGGGTACCCGGCGAAAGGACGTAACCGAGGGGCAACGCGACCAGGTGTAAGCCTCTGGACACGGTGTACTCGCCCCTCGATAACAAGCTACTAACCCAACAGTTCTCGCACTCGTTCTTTCGGACGTCCGATGATCGCCTTCCGTGTTGTGACAATCAGTGGACGTTGTAGCAGTTGTTTGTGCTTCACCAGCACATCGACGACCTGAGCCGCAGTCGCTACATCTTCCTCGCCGAGTTCCAACTTCTTGAACTTCGAGTCCCGCCGGACCAGGGCGGTAGGGGGATCCTCCAGTTTTGCGATAATCGCCCGCAGGGTCTTCGCATCGGGAGGATCCTTGATGTAGTTCACCTCTTCAAAATCAACACCCAGCTCTTCGGCAATGCGCACGGCATTGCTTGAGGAGTTTCAATGCTTGTTGTGGAAAATCTGTACCTTAGCCATACAAATAATCATACCGTTCGTTCTTCCCGTCCAGTGATCGAGAGTCCCCGCGGATGACCTCCCACCGGGTTGGCCCATCCCCCCGCAACGGTCCGCGACATTTCATCCGCTGGCCCAAACTCGGACAAACGAAGGTGCCCGCCGGCTTTCGAACAAACCAATGTGATGGTATCGTCACCGCATACGACCCATGACAAGCACGACTTACGCGGTTCTGCTCACCAGCGTCGTCTCCATGCTCACCTGGGGCGCAAGCGCCGGATACGCCCAAAACGGCCTCTCGCGAACAGCCTGGGGTGAACCAGATCTCAGGGGGTTGTGGAGCCATCGGACGGCCGCTCCGCTAGAGCGCGCCGAACGCCATCTCGGACAAACGCAGCTCACGGACGAGGAGATTGCGGAAGTAAACGCGGCCGCTCAATCGACGGATGGCGTCGGCGCTCGACGCGCCGTCTGGTGGGAGCGACCATTCTCTGACGGTCGAACCTCGCTGATCGTCAGCCCTGCCGACGGCCGAATACCGTACACGAGTGAGGCGCGGACACGCCTCGACGCGCTCCCGCCACGAGGCGCTGATGAACCCGAGGACCGCGGTCCCCAGGAGCGTTGCCTGAGCTACGGCATCCCGCGACTAGGCGGCCCCTATAGTCAGAACATCCACGTCGCTCAAACGCCAGATCATGTTTTGTTGCTCTTCGAGATGGTGCACGAATTTCGCATCATCCCGCTCGACAATCGCCCGCATCTCCCCTCGAACATCACGCAATGGCTCGGGGACTCACGCGGTCGTTGGGAGGGTGAGACGTGGGTCGTCGCCACGACCAACCTGCGCCAGACACAGCTTCACCGGCGGCTCCCACTGGACGGGACACGACTCATCGAACGGTTCACCCGTACCGACGAGAACACCCTCCGCTACGAGGTGACATTCGAAGATCCTGCCAGGTGGACCCAGCCCTGGACCGCAGCACTCGACATGCCGCGCACCGAAGGGCCCATGTTCGAGTTTGCCTGTCACGAAGGCAACGTTGGAATGACTGCCGTCCTCGAGATCGCCCGGGGCGAGGAGCGGGACGCCGCGGTTCGCTAGTCATCACCGTAGACGTTCGAGACGACTGACCCCGTCGGCAAATGAAATAATCAGCCAGTAGTCCGCGATGGTCTTCATCCGCAACATGCCACCCCTCGTGGTGTTCCTGCTGCTCGGCGGCGGAGTCTTCGCACTGGACTCTTGGCTCGACGACGGTAGTGCGGAGCGACGTGTCGTCGAGGTCACAACAACACACATTGCCGGTATTCGCGAGCGCTGGGTCGCGCAATGGGGTCGCCCCCCGACCACATCCGAACTCAACGGACTCATCGACGAGGCCGTCAGAGAAGAAATCCTCTATCGCGAAGCCCAGCGCCTGGGACTCGACCAGGACGATGCCATCGTCCGGCGCCGACTCGCACAGAAGATGACCTTCATGCTAGAGGACACGGCATCCGTCCAGGCTCCCTCTACCAAGGAGATCGAAACCTACTACCTCGCGCATACCGAGCGGTATCGCACACCAGGCCGGACCACGTTCAGGCATATCTTCCTGAGCGGAGACGGCCGAGCCGATCCAGCCGGCGACGCCGATACGCTGCTCGAGGAATTACAGCGCAATGGCCCCGAAGGGTGGCAACAGCTCGGTGATCCCTTCATGTTGCTGAAGGAGTATGCCGATCGCTCGAACCAAGAAATCGTGGAACTCTTCGGGGGCGGGTTTACCGATGCTGTCGATCAGCTCTTGTTGGGTACCTGGAGTGGCCCGATTGCTTCTGCGTATGGCACACATCTCGTTCACGTGCTCGCCCGCACTGCACCACGAGCGTTGTCACTCGATGAAGTCCGGAACGACGTGGCCACCGATCTTCTCAACGGACGGCGGGAGGAGCAAAATCGCTCGGCATTACAGCGTGTCCGCGAACGCTATGACGTGAGGATCTCCCCCTCAGACTCGGCACAGCCATGACACCCGGCGGCACACACCGGCGAGGAGCATACTGGCCACGCGCGGTATGGGCCGGCCTTGGACTCGCACTGATTCACACAACCCAGACAGCCCACGAGGTCCGTCCAGCCTATCTTCAGCTCACCGAAAGCTCAGCCGGCCGCTACGCGGTTCTGTGGAAACAACCCGTTCAAC
>JAYZDB010000269.1:0-35900 GCA_036338025.1 Planctomycetota bacterium | reverse complement strand
TTGGCCATGGGTTTCTCGCTCCAGACGTGTTTGCCCGCCTCCAGGGCCTGCTTGTTCAGCCGATAGTGTTCCTGCATGTCAGTCAGATCGACGAGCAGGTCGAACGCTGCACCGGCCAGCATCTTGTCGATATGCGGATAGTGATTGGGGACTTTGTACTGTTCGGCTGCCTTTTTGCTTAGCTGGGGTATGACGTCACATGTGCTGACCAACTCAACGAACGGGCAGCTCTTCAGGTGCGGCAGATACTTTCTCGACACGCTACCGCAGCCGATTACGCCAACCTTGGTTTTCTTGCCCGAAGGCTCTG
Source organism: Planctomycetota bacterium (assembly GCA_036338025.1). Lineage (GTDB taxonomy): Bacteria > Planctomycetota > UBA1135 > UBA1135 > UBA2386 > JAYZDB01. Next base: position 35,590 of record JAYZDB010000269.1, on the reverse strand, counting down.
CAGCCGCCGCTTGCCCGATGGGCAAGCCGCTCAGCGCAGCTACTAGGCCAACTCCGGCGCTGCGTTGAATGAATACACGTCTATTAGCGGTCTCAGCTTTGTCATGTTTCATTGTTGGAACTCCTAGCCAGATTTTGGACGATGCTACCGCGATGAATGCCAAGCTATTGGCCATGATGCATGAGCGTTCATGGTCTTCATCATACTTGCCTCAACCATAGTTTCCCAAAGACTGTGGCCTCGATGCCGGTTGCGTGTCCCTGATCAATACACGGCCTCCCGGCCAGGTTTCCTACTGTCTGGGTAGCGATTCGATCGCAGCGCGTAGGGGCAGGGTGCGGGTCCGGTCTCGCCGTCGGTCGGTGCGGGGGTAGCTGCCGTCGAAGATGCCGCAGAACGACTCCGGGCGTGTGTCGCCAGCACGATAACCAACCACAACTTGCAACTTTCCTTGGTAGCTGAATTCATCCGCACCCTCGTCCGTCAAGCGGATGTCACCCTCGAGGATTGCGTAGCGTTGTTTCGTGTTCGAGCCAGCGGGGGAGAACCTCAGGGTGCCTTCGGTTGACTGGATTGCATAGACCTTCTTGGTGCGTGGATTGGTGCGTTCCATGACCCCAGGAGGGTAGATCTGGCTCAGCCACTTCTTGAATTTACCGGCGTCGATGTCGCGCGGTTTGTTCGGATAGGTGAGGGCCTGCGAGTCATCTGACCCGAGGGCCGCGACCTCTACGACGGGTGCCTGGTACGCCCTCATCCGATCATCGATGAGCTGCACAAACACCCGGACTCCGGCAGGGGAGCCGCTGGCCTGCCCTTGCCCCAGGTCAGGAAGCCGGAGGATTGGCGCTTTCCAGACTCCACGAACTCGGCGCCGTTCGGCTGGTGCCAGGCGTCGTACTGATCGTTGCAGTTGCCGAGCGGTGTACTCGGCCAGGCCTTCCTGTCGGGGAGGGCGTCTGGAGAAGTCCCGGCCCGGTTGTGCTGGTTCGGGTCGAGGTCTCGCGAAGCCGTCGAAGTGATGTACCACCGTTCCGTTTGGATCGAGAACTGCCAGGTCGACATTGCTTTGCCGGGTTCCGCCTGGGGCGCGACGGAACTTCTCACGCCAGACCGTTTGTACAGCTGCGGGAATCTTCCGATCATCGCGGTGGCCGTGCCAGGATGTTACGAGGAAGGGTCGAAGCCGCTCGATAACGGATGGATCGTTCAGTGAAGTCCCACGGACCTGCGTCGCGGTAGCTCAACAATGACCGGAGTGAATGTCACCGTATTGGGCGTGGATGACCACCAACAGGATCGGACGTTGTTCTTGCTTGGCGCGTACCAGGGCCTCTGCCAGTGATGGAGCCCAGTCGAGCCGGTACATTGCGAGTTGCTTCGCTGTTGGACGGTAGTCTTCGTAGCGTTCGATGATGGCCTTGGCCGCGCCCGTTTGAGCCAGGGCCAGACCCGGTAGCATCGAGAAGCCACACAAGGCGGTGAGGGTGTGTTTCATGACTGTTGGGCCCGGGTGGTAATGGACACCGGGATTCTCTACGTGGCAGTGCATGCTGCTCTGACCCTCTAACGTAGTAACTCCCGACAGTACCACTGCATTCGTGGCAGATGGAAAGGTCCTTTCCAGAGATTGCCCTTGGCCGTTGATGACAGTCGGCCGTCACGATGGAGGTAGCCGTACCATTCCCCGTATTCGGGGTCCGGGAAATTCGCGTAAGTCCAGTCGTGGATTTGCCGGTGCCACGATTCGTACTTGTGGTCCCCGGTGATTTCATGAGCGAGCAGCGTCGCAACGATGGTCTCGTTCTGGGGCCACCAGAACTTCATGTCGTGCCAGTAGTCCTGCACCGGTTTTTGAAACAGGTCTCGGAAGTAGAGGATGCCACCGTGCTCCTGGTCCCAGCCCCGCTCCCACATCCAATCGAGAATCGTCAGGCCGGTCTCGATCAGTTGTTGGTCATCGTTGCGCAAACGGGCTTCATGCAGAATGAACCAGGCTGCTTCGATTGCGTGGCCCGGGCAGAGTTGTCGGCCGTCGTAGTGGTCGATTACGCTGCCGTCTTCAGCCACCACCTCGAGCACTGCATGGTGCTCGTGGTTCATGAAGTCTCGACGGATTGACTCGATCGAGTGATCGATCCACTTTACGTACTGTTCACGGTGATCCGCTGGGCAGGTGTCGCGCAGGCACTGGGCAGAGGCCAGGATGATCATCGGTACCGCGAAGGACTTGCTGGGACGGCTACCCGGCACGAACTTGGGGTCGATGGCCCCTGGAGTTGTGAATCCCTGGACCATCAGGTTGAATAGTCCTTCGCCCAGGGCTAATCGGGCGCTGTCTTCGGCAGCGTGTCCATACGCTGCGAAGGCGATCGCCGCGAACGCCTCGGTGAAGTAGTAGCGGCGTTTACGAATCGGTTGTCCGTTCTTCGCGAGGTGGAAGAACATACGGCCATCGGAGTCAAATGCGTGTTGCTCCATGAACTCGATCCCATGTCTTGCGAGATCGAGCCACTCTTGCCTGGTATCGACCGTCTTGTACAGCGTTGACAACATCCAGGCGAAGCGTCCGTGCTGCCACATGCCCTTGTCGGTGTCCACAACGGACCCGTCGCGGTCGAGGCAGAAGAGATAGCCGCCATCCTCCTGATCGATTCCATGGCGAATCCAGAACGGGATCGTGTCAGCAAGAAGCCCTGAGTCGTAGCACTCGAGCAACTCGCGTCGATCCGCTGATTTCATCAGCTGGCGGCCTCTCGTTCGTGTGCGAAGAACCCCAGCCCATCGAGGGCAATACGGAGTTCCTCACGCTCTGAGTTGGTCAGAGTCCGTGTCGGGGTGCGGCATGGACCGACGTCTAATCCACGCAGGCTCATGGTGGCTTTCAGCGCCGAAACCAGCGGGTAGCGGAGGATGACCTCGACAATGCGGACGGCGTGGTTCTGGAGATCTCTTGCCGTACGAAGATCTCCCGCATCGAAGGCTTCGATGATGCCGCGATAGAGCGGCGCCATGAAGTTGTAGGTGCTACCAACCGCTGCTTTCGCGCCTGAGTACAGACCGAAAAGCAGCATCTCGTCGCTGCCGAACATGATCTCGTATCGACCGCTGTCGAAATCGATGCACGTGCGCATCTCGCAAGGGTCGACGGCGCTGTACTTGAGCCCAGCGAACGATGACAGGCCGTTGCTGGCGAGCCGCAACAGTTCGACCATGTCGAGGTTTACGCGGTTGAGCCCTGGTATGTGGTAGTAGTAGAGAGGTAGATCCGGCGCTGCACTCGCGAGTTCCGAGAGATAGTCGAACAGGTCTGCCGTGGTCCGGGGTCGAAAGTAGGACGGTGACGCGGCGGCGATTGCTGTTGCGCCGATCCGTTGGGCGTGGGCCGCTTGATCTTGTGCTTCGCGGATACTGTTGTGGCCGACCTGGATGATGACCGGGACCGAACCGATGCAGCTGTCGACGTAGGCCTTGGCAACGGCGCGCCGTTCATCAGAACTGAGAGACTCGCCCTCGCCAGTTGACCCCGCCACGAAGATCCCGCTGACACCATTGCCGATCAGGTACTGGCTGATTCTTGGGACTTGGGTGAGGTTGACCTCGCCCTGGGTGTCCATCGGGGTGAATGTCGCCGCAATCAGGCCTCGTATCTTCTGCTCTTGCATGTCAGCGCTTGTTACCAGCGGCCTTCGCACGTTCGTCCAATTCGGAGAGCTTCAGCCGGACACTCACGATATAGGGCTTTGCGCCTTTGTCCCAGTGGCCGTAGGTTGTGGTGACAAGCGTCCCATCGGGGAGCAACTCCAGTCCGGGATACGCACAGTCCCAGCGATTCTGGTTGTCCATCAATCGCACGCGGTACTGGCCTTCGCGGCCCTGGACGATGTCATCGTAGGTTCCGACCCATGCGACCCAGTCGCCCTTTGTCGGGCTGATCAGGGTGGTGTCGCGGAACGTAATGAACAGGCGGCCATCCGGCGCGTAGCGCGCGGTGTGGCGGTCGCCGGTCAGGGCAGCTGGTAACTCACGGGGCGCTGTCCAGGTTGCACCCTCGTCGCGGGAGAAGATCACGTGGCCGTTACGACGCCGGGAATTCTCACGCAAGAACACCGCGATCTCGTTGCCATCTGGTGAACGGGCGTAGCCTGGCTCGCACAGGTGAGCGATCGGATGGGAGGTGATGATGGTGGGCGCGTTCCAGGTCAGCCCACCGTCCTTGGAGAGGATCTTGTAGACCAGCATGCGTTCCTGCTTGCGCCTCTTGGGACCGATGAAGCGACCGTCATCGTGAAACAGCGCCATGTAGTCACCGTTCTTCAGTCGAATGACACAGCCCATCGTGACGATTCCGCCGTAGTTGCCGATCTTCTTCAACTCGGACCAGGTTGCACCATCGTCTTCGGACACCGCCATCCTGATCGGGTAGAGGCCTGAGAACATGATCAAGCGTTTCACGCCCTGCTTGTCGATGACTCGATGAATGGTGGGAACTTCCTTCGAGGTTGCCCACGAGGCTGGTGTAGGGAGACGCTCTGACCAGGTCCGTCCAGCGTCGGTGGAACGTTTCATGACGACTGCGCCACGCCCATGCCCTTTCGGATAGACGCAGATCATCGTTTTGTTGTCCTCGAGCAGTACGGTGGTGGGGTGACCGAGGTATTGGCCTCTTTCACGGTCGACGAGGATCTGCCGGTGTTTCTCGCTGGCCAGATCGATCAGCGGGATGCTGTAGGCGCGGGAATGCAATCGGTTGCGCTTGCGCCGAGGTTTTTGCTGGGCCAGGCCCGAGTCGATCAGGGTCTTGGCGATTTTCTCGGCGAGCCACTGATGGCCGAGGTCGTTGGGATGGAGCCCATCGGACAGGTAGCTGCGGGTCTTCTCGATGCCGTACCCCTCGAATTCCCGATAGACGTCGACCAGGCTGACGCCGAGCTGCGATGCGAGCTTTCGGGCTGCCGCCGCGTACGACTTGTTGTAGATGTTGAAGCCCCAGGGATCGTCCACCCGGTACGGAGGCTTGCCGTACAGCTTCTTGATGTTCTTGGTCCACAATCCTGGGTTGGGTGTCATCAGGACCACACCGATGCCAGCTTGCCGAAGTCGTTGGACGAAGTTGCGTAGTTGACTCCGGTAGTCCCCCAGTGAAACCCTGGGGGTTGATTTGTTCTTCTGGACGTCGACGGCGGAGTCGTTGAGACCAAACTGGATCACAACGACATCGGGTTCCATTTGCATAACGTCTTCGGTGAAACGCTTGGCTGCTCGAGTCGTGGTGTCGCCAGAGATGCCGGCGTTGAAGACCTCTGCCCTGATCCCTTTGTCGCCCAGTATGTCGGGCAATCGATCAGAGTACACCTGTTTGACGGTTTGTCGCAGCGCAGTGGTGGAGTCGCCGAAGCTCACGATGCGCAAGCCCGCAGACAGGTTGGAGACCGGCGGTTGTGCAATGGCACAACCTGGCAGGCCAAGGGTGAGGTACATTGCGGGGACGAGAAGCCTGACTGGGTTCATGAGCGGGATTCCAGGCTGCGGTAGGTGAGCCCGCGCGTGTCACGCGGGGGCGCTTGGATCAGCAGGCTCGCCAGATAGCCGACGGTGACGCCGGTGCTGATGCCGATGAGAGGGTAGACGAAGGTGTGGACCGGGCTGTACTGAGTTACGAAGAACATCACGCCGCCACTCGCAAGGGCTCCGGTGATCACGCCTGTCGCGTGGCTGCGCCTGGTGAAGATACCCAGTAGGAAGATCGTAACCAGGCCACTGCCTAGCAGACCGAGGACCTTCTGAAAGAACAGGAACAACGATTGGATGTCGTAGCTCGCGAGAATTACGGCGAGGCCAGTGCCGACGATGCCCATTGCCAAGGTAACGATGCGCGCGACCAGCAGGTCGCCCCGGGCCGTGCGGGTTGTCTTGCGGAGTGGCTTGTAGAAATCCTCTGTGAAGGCTGTTGCGATGCTGTGCATCGAGCTGTCGAGGCTCGACATCGAGGCTGCGAAGACGCCCGCGATCACGAGTCCAGAGATTCCGACCGGTAGGTGGTCAGCGACAAATAGCGGGAAGACTTCATCGGTCTTCATGCCGACCACCAACGATTGTGGGTGGGCGCGGAAGAACAGCCACATCGATGTTCCGAGGGCGTAGAAGCACACGACACCAGGAATCGCCATGAGTCCGTTGAGCCAGATACCCCGGGCGGCAGATTTTTCATCCTTGGTCGTGAGGTAGCGTTGTACGACTGCCTGGTCCGTGGTGTAGGGCGCGAGGTTTAACAGGAAGCCACCCATCAACACTGACCAGGTCGCGATCTCCGTGAAGCTCATCGAGCCGCTGAGAAGTTGTAGCTTGTTGGCGCTTTCGGCCTCGGCGAACAGATTCGAGAAGCTATCTCCGTCGGCGATGATCAGGATCAGACTCAACAGCATGCCACCGAACAACACCAAGGTCTGGATGACGTCTGTCCAAATCACCGCCTCCATTCCTCCCAGCACGGTATATGCCGTTGCTAGTATGCCCATGATCAAGATGGAGGCGTAGACGTCGATGCCCGTGATCGCAGCAAGTGCCAGCGCCGGGAGGTATACGACAATCGCCATCCGACCGAATTGGAACAGCATGAACGACAGACTGCCGAAGGCGCGGACCGAGTAGCCGAAGCGCTTCTCTAGGTACTGGTAGGCTGTAGTGACGTTCAGTCGGCGGAAGAACGGCAAGAAGTACTTCACTACTACTGGTGCCATCAGCAGGATCGTGAAGGACATCGGCGCAACCGTCCAGTTCGTGCTGAAAGCTAGCGCCGGTGTGGCGATGTAGGTGATTGCGGACAGTTGGGTGGCATAGATGCTCAGGCCGGCGGCCCACCAGGGAATGCGACGTCCAGCCAGAAAGAAGTCCTCTGTGCCGCGTTCGCGGCTTGCGAAGTAGATGCCCATGCCTACCAAGGCGAGCAGGTAGAGGACTAGAACCGAGTAGTTTACGAGCCCAAAATCAGGCGTTTGGCGTACTGCCTCGGCAACCTGCACTCGATTGGTGCGGATGCCTGGGCGCACCTCCCCGCTAGCTATGACGATCCGGTCATCCCACCAGGTGACGCCCGTGGTGACGACGCCGGTTGGCATGTTGCTTGCGATCACCCAGGTGTCGGTGATCGTGTGGTAGGCGTGGACGGTGTTTTCGAACGGCGGGCGATCCGCGATCGGAAGATCAGCGCCTGGTCCCGGCGCACCGCTGAATACCAGGACATGAGACTGACCGAGCGGTGTTGCACAGGCGGCGGCAACCGACATCGGAGCGTCGGTGACCGCGGTCCAGGTCCTGGTGGCCGGATCGTAGCGAAACCCGCTGGTCGGATACGCGCGGTCGATTTCGCCGCTGGTGTTGCGGGTCGGTTGTTCACCACCAAACAGGTAAAAACAAGTGGAGTCGCCGCGTTTTTGGGCTGCAGCGCCTGTCTTGATGCGGGGTCCGCCCGGCCAGTTCGGCAAGGTTTCCCAATGTCGGTCTCCGGGTTTCTCGGCTAGATCGAGGACCCAGAAGTCCTTGTGAGCCGTACATGGGTCGGCGGTGGCCTGACCGGCGGCGACATAGATCTTGCTGCCGATGGCGGCAGCGGAATGGAACCCCGATGGCCGTGGCAGGTCGGGAAGTGTCCGTCGCTTGAGTTGCTTTTGATCGTTGTTCCACTGCAAGAGAAAGACGTCGGCGTAGCAGCGCACTTTGTCCAGGCCGCCGATCACGACCATTCCTGCAGGCACCGACACCGTAGCGCCGTAGGCGAGAGGCCGTGGGAGGCCGTCACCCTTGCGCCACGTCCGATCCGATTTGGACAGTATCCACACGTCGGGGTGCCAGACCTTGTCGCCACCTTGCCACGGTGGTGCCTCCGGGAAGTTGGCGCCGCCCGCTACGATCAAGGCTTGTTTGTGGCTACCGACGAAGGGACCACCGTAGCCGATCGGATCCGGTAGGGCGGGTAGCTGTGACCAGCGCAGGGGGGCCTGGGTCGCGCGTGGCGTTGAGTCTGATTGCCCTGGTTGTTGCGACGGTGTCGGGTTGGTGGTGGCGGCGACAACCAGCAAGACTCCACAGAGCAGGCGGTGGCTCACGACACGACTCCCGGGAAGTCGGGATCGAAGTTCGACCCCGGCTGGCGGTGATACCGAATCCAGTGGTTTGGTCTCCTCGACATCCTCTCGCTCGATTGCGTTGGCCAGGCCGGTTTGGTAGGTATCGATAGTGGCAACCCCGGCTGTTTGGTCTACAGAATCCGGGCATTCAGGTCGAGATTCTGTTCGCCGTTCGGCAGCGCCCCGATACGGAACTTGCTCAGATTGTGGGTCTTCCGTGTGGTGGATGACGTCCGGCTTGGCAAGCGGCGCTAGATCTTGCCCTGGGAGCTCAGATCTTCAGCCAGTTCCTGCTGGTAGGCCTGGTGAGCTGCAGAGTCCTCGCGGGCGGAGGCAGCGTAGTAAATGAACCCCAGAGCTCGCCGGTTCCGCTCGGGGCTGCGGTTGGCGTCAGCTCGATGGATCGTCTTTGCGTGGTGCACCACCAGGTCTCCTGGTGCAGCGGGGATTGCGATCTCCCCCAGGCGCTCTTGGTCGCTTGGGTAGTCGGAGATGAACTGAGAGAATCCGAGGGTGCCGGAGCGGGTGTGGGTCCGCAGCGCGTGCTTGTGGGAACCCGGTTGCATGCGTAGGCACCCGGTCTCCTCATCCGCGGCATCCACCGCCAACCACATGGTGAGTGCTCGACAGGCCGATAGCATGAAATACTGGCCATCCTGGTGCGGTGGGGTCGAGATGTTCTGGTCGGGACTCTTGTTGAAGTACTGGATGTTCTTGCCACGGACCGGCTCTCCCAGCAGCTCCACGGCGAGGGTTTCGAACCGGCTGTTGAACATCAGACCTGCGAAGCAGCCGTCGTGTTTTTCGAGGTGCTGGATTTGTTTGCAGGTCTCCGGACGGGACTTGTCCTCGTAGTACACCTCGACCGCGCGGCGTTCAGGTAAGACCTCTTGGATGAAACGATCGAGGTGGTGCCGAAGCCGGACAACTTCCTCAGCGCTCAGGAATCCCCGAAGTACGGCATAGCCATGCTGTTCGAAGCAATCTGAGTAGGCGGAGTTGTTGTAGGCGGATGTGGTGGTGCTCACGCGACGGATTCTAGGCTACCCGCACGCACCCCGGAAGTTGGTGCACTCGATTCGCCGGATGTGTATTGCCGCGGAGCGGAACTTCGGCTGGTTGTTTTGGACGGCGATGCCTGCCGGGGTAGTGCCGCTGTGGCCAACTGCCCGTGTCTCCGAGTTGTAGTGCAGGTTCGGCAACTCCCGCCTTTTCGGGCTGGAATGGGGTTTCGAGGCTGTGGCGTTCGACCAAAATCGTACTTGGGGGTGGAACCCACAGTGTGCTGGCTGTTGGATTCCTTTGCGTGAAACTGAAGCAAAAGCTGCGTTGTTGGATCCACGGCCGGTTCGGTCCGATGCCGAAGCCGGAGCGCTGGGTGTTTCTGGTCGGTTGCTACAATTCCGGCACCACCCTGCTGCACGATCTACTCGCCAGCAACCCGGACGTTGGCTCGCTACACACTGAGGGGCAGTTTCTCACCGATCAGCTGGTGCTGCCGAAGGCGGTGGGCCTGGCGCGTCTGTGGGCTACCCAACCCGAGCCCTTCCAGCTTGATGAAAATGGTGGCGAGGGAGTGAGCGCGGACAAGATCAAGCGGCAGTGGGGGGCGAAGTTCAATGATCCGGACAAGCCCGTTCTGATCGAAAAGAGTCCGACCAATGCAGCACGTACGCGTTGGCTGCAGGAGCACTTCAAGCCAGCTTCGTTCATTGGCATCGTTCGCGATGGATACGCAGTGTCGGAGGGAATTCACCGCAAGGCCGGGCACCCGCTCGAAGATGCAGCTCGCCAGTGGTCGCGGTCCAATGAGATCATGCTCGCCGACTTCGAATACCTCGAGCGTAAGACCATCATTCGCTATGAAGATCTGACCTCGCGACCGGCTGAAGTGTTGGCCGAGGTCTTTGAGTTTCTCGGTCTCCGGCCCCACGACGAAGAGGTCGGTGATCGCGAGTTTGCAATCCACGAGCAGACTTCGAAGATCCGTAACATGAATGACCGCTCGATGGAGGCCCTGAGTGAGCAGGACCGGGCGATGATCCAGGAGGTTGCGGGTGATGTGCTGCGGCGTCTCGGTTACTCGTAGCCGAATCGGCTGAGTTCACATCGGGCCGTCACGAGGTCGCGGAGTTCTTCGCTGGACTTGTAGGCGCCCTTGCGATTGCGGGATTCCAACTCAGGTAGCAGCGCTGGAACCTGTAGGTCGTAATGGGAGCAGAATCTCTCGAGTTCTCGCTGCGGGTTCTCAACGAGATCTTCATAACGGACGATCTGCACCCGGTCGCGGACTTCGTCGATGGCCTTTGCGTAGTGATTCCAGATTTCTACGCGGCGCTCATCACGGTCCTCGGAGCTGAACCCGATGTGGGCCAGCAGCGGGTCCGGTGGGTCGATCTTCGCGATCGCAAAGTGGGGCGGGCACCGCTTCCACGAACTGATCGCAAATAGCGGATGGCGCACGAGGACCCAGACGCTCCATCCCTGATCGCAGAGTTCCACTAGCCGGTTGAGGTAGGGCAGGGTGAACTTCTGGGCCAGGACGAAATCATCGCCTTCGATTTCTACCACCCGGTCGTCGCGCTGGGTGCCGCCGGAGATCGTATTGGTCGTCAATTCGCCGCTGCCCGAGTACTTGTTCGTTATTGGTAAGCCGGCGGCGATTTTCTGTCGGGTCTGGCGGAAGTAGCGGAAGGTCTTGTCGGTGGGGGAGATCTCGTTCAGGCAGGTGACGTTGGGTATGGAGTTGAGCAGGGTGGAATACAGGCTTGTTCCACTGCGTGGAAAGCCCGTGACGATCCCGTTTCGGCCGAGTTCTCTTTTCGGGGTGAGCTTGCGGTGGCGACTTTCGGCGGCCTGGGCGAGGGCATTGCGGCCCTGCTTCAGCCCAGGCATGGACCAGACCCTCCGGCGCATGGGTGCCCGGCCCAACTTTGCGACGGGTTCCCACATCTCCTGCGCACGCATCAAGTCCCAGATGAACGGGTGTTCGGCCCCGAGTTGTTTGATTACCGATATGGCGTGCTGTGATTTGAGCAGCAACTTCGGGGTGTGATAGTGGCAGAACACAGGCGGGTCCGCGTCATCGATAGCGCGTAGGTGACCGGGGAAGTTGTGGCGCTCGGTCAGCAAGCCGATGTCGAGACCGAGCTTGTGGACAGCGACCGGCAAGCCGATTTGATCGAGCCACGGGCGCTTCGGCTCGACCTTTGGTTCTGCGTCGATGGCGAGGCAGGCGTCACGCCACGCATCGCCAAACCCTGCGTCGCTTTGCACGGCGATGAACCCGGCGTTGAAGTACGGCAACATCGACTCACCGCTGATCGTCGCCTCGACCCGGCTGTCCGGAGGTTGCAGATCCATCGTGGCGTAGGCGTGTTTCCAGATGGTCTCGTCACGGCCGAAGGTGAGAACATCCGCTGGCTTGGCGTTGAACGCAGCCCGGAATTCTTCGCCGCCGTGGAACTCCTGGAGACAGAGGATGTCGCTATCGATGAATACCTGCTTGTCCTTGTCCGTTGGGATACTGAGACAGCTGATCTTGTTGCCGATCGGATAGTCAGAATCGATCTGATTCTCGATGTCGACCATCCGCATGTTCATGCGTTCGAATTGTTCGAGGATGTCTGCCCGCGGTGTGCCCCATCGGCTGGCTGGGTTGGGCAGGGCTGCGACCAACTCGTAGTCGCACTTGACGAAGTGCTGAAGCGAAAGCGCCAGGATCAGGGCGTCGACCTCGAGGCGTCCGGATTGGCATATAAAGACGAAGCTGAAACTCTGGTCGGCGCTCATCGTGCGCTGAGAATCCTATCGTCCCCTGACCGCTGATTCACCCGCCCAGAATGAGAGCAGCCTTTCTTGCCACCTCTCGGGGCCGTGTTGGCTTGGGGTTGGGCAGCGTATGAGCCGGAGTGGGGTGCCGGACCCTTGCCGATGGACCCCAGATACCGAGAATCGGGGAGTCCGGGCCTGAAACGATCGGGTGATTCATGTGCGGCGAACGGATATTGTGAAGCGTGCATGGCGCCGCCCATCTTCCATATCGGCTATCACAAGACCGCTACGACGTGGTTCCAGAACCGCTTCTACCCGGCAGTGTCCAATGTGGTGGTGGTGCCGAGGGATCGTTTACGCGAACTGCTGATCCTGCCACGCGCTCTCGATTTCGATGTCGGGCCTCTGCATGCCGAGATCGCTGCTGTCGACGGGCGGAAGGTCTTCTGTGATGAGGAGTTGTCCGGGAACATACACACCGGCGGTCACCACGGTTGTCTGACCGTGGATCTCGCCCGGCGCTTGCATGCCGCAGCTCCCGAGGCTCAGGTAGTGGTGTTTCTTCGCAACCAGATCGACATGATCGCGTCGGTCTACCGCCAGTATGTGCGGGTGGGTGGGACTTACGGGATCGACCGCTACCTGCATCACGTGGGCATACGGCCGAATCGCGCACCCTTGTTCGATCTCGGGCACTTTGACTACCACCGTCTGGTCGGCCACTACGTCGATCTGTTTGGCCGCGAGCAGGTCAAGGTCTGCCTGTTTGAGGACTTCAAGCGGGACAACCGTGGCTTTCTCGCCAACTATGCCCAGGACCTCGAGTTGGAGGTAGACCTGGAGGCTATTGACTACAGCACCGACCTGCCAGCGTACGGAGACTGGTCGGTGAGGTTTGCGCGCTTGCTGAACGTGTTCTCGCGCGACGAGCTGCCCTTCAAGTATTACCTGGTGCATGTGCCTCGCTTGCACGGATGGGGGCATCGGGTGCTGACGGGCTGGAATCGGCTCAGTTGGTTCAAGAAGTCGAGTCCGGCGAAGCAGTTCCTTGGTCCGGACAACGTGGCTGAGATCGAAGCCCGCTTCGCGGAGTCGAATGCGGCCTTGCAGGGCGAGTTCGGGCTGGATCTGAAGGCGAACGGGTATCCCGTCTAGTCGACTCCCTGGTTCATCATCGGTCCTGTAGGGGGAAAGCTCGATGTTCTTGCGGCGGCCTGCCCTTGACCGTACTGATGTGGTCATGGAGACCCGGCAACTTGGCAGGACAGATGTGCATCTGACAGAGTTGGGCTGTGGTGGATCGCAACTGGGGGGGATGTTTGCTCCCTTGTCCGACGAACAGGCGGCAGCTGCGCTGCGGGCGGCGAGCGATCAAGGGGTCGGGTACTTCGATACGTCTCCGTTCTACGGACGGGGTCAGAGCGAACATCGGATTGGGCGTCATCTGCGCGACCCCGATGTCGCTGGCGCCATAGTCTCCACCAAGGTCGGGCGGGTTCTCTTCCGGCCACCGGATCCCGATGGATTCGATTGTCCCGACGCGGTCGATGGGCTGCCGTTCGATTTCCGCTTTGACTACAGCTACGACGGAATCTTGCGCAGCTACCAGGACAGCCTGCAGCGGATGGGTCGCCGACGCGTAGACATCCTGTTCGTCCACGATCTCGATTGCGTCATGCACCCCAGTGCGGCCTCGGTCGAACACCATCTCGCCGAACTCCAGGACGGTTGGCGGGCGCTCGACGAGTTGCGTGCGGCGGGCGAAATCCGCGCTATCGGAGTAGGTGTCAATGTGCTTGGGATGATCCCGCGGTTCTTGGATGACTTTGATGTCGACGCCTTCCTCATCGCCATGCCCTATACCCTGCTGGACCAGGAGGCGCTGGTCGAGGAGCTACCCTTGTGCGTCGATCGGGGTGTCGGCGTGGTAATAGGGGCGCCGTTTTGTTCCGGCATTCTCGCGACCGGCGCGGTGGCTGACGCCACCTACGGCTACGAGTCGACGCCCGATCCGGTGCGCAGGAAGGCGCTGGCGATCCAGGAGGTTTGCGACCGGCATCAGGTGCCGATGCGAGCCGCCGCCCTGCAATTTCCTCTCGCCCACCCGTCGGTGGCGAGCGTGATCCCTGGGGTCGTGTCGCCCGTGCAGGTGGCGGACAACATCGCGATGCTGCATTGCCCGATCCCGATCGCTTTCTGGGCGGACCTCAAGGATCAGGGACTGTTGCGGAAAGACGCGCCGGTCCCGGAATAGGCGGTCGTTGCACGGGATTGGGGCCGGCAAGGGCTTCGACTGGCTTCCATCGACCGGCTCTGGGAATGTCTGCTTGCTCCTGTCCCGCTGCCGGGATCTCATGGACGGGTGCGAAATCCCCTCATTGTGATCCTCCCCCTGTTCTTGCTAGTGCTGGCGCTGACCTCCGTCGGGGTGGTGGCGCAGACTCCCGCCACTGCCAAGGGAGTGCCGGGCGCGGAGTTTTCGTATCTGGTCTTCAGGCCTCCGACCTACGACGCTGAGAAGACCTACCCGATCGTCCTCGTGCCGGGTGTCGGGGCTGACACGACCCGCTCCGGCAAGCAGGTGTTGCAGGCCTTGGCGGGCGAAGGTTGGGTTGTCATCGTGTTTGAGCGCAGCCAAGGTGCATTGCTGCCTCACATGATCGGGCACCTGCGTCGCACCTATCGGATCGAAAGTCAGCGCTTCTTCCTGCCGCTGTCGGCGAGTGCGGACCTGTCCGAGTCGAAGTCCTGGTCGACCGAGCGGCCCAGCGACTTTCACCTGGTCGAAGATCAAGCTGGCGAATCTCTCGCAACACTGCTCGCCAAAGCTCGCTCCGGGGTGACGCCGAACTCTGCGGACGAGCGGGCGGCTGCGGCGGTGCTCGATGACTTCCACGATTGTGCGTCGAAGGCGGATGGCCCGCGCTACTTCGATCACTTCGCGCCGCAGGGGGTATTTCTCGGGACTGACGCGTCCGAACGTTGGAGCCAGGCCGAATTTCGAGCCTGGGGCGGCAAGTACTTCGAGCGGGACTCGGCCTGGATCTACGTGCCCCAGCGTCGTTCCTTCGTCATCGTCGGTGACCTCGCCTGGTTCGACGAGAGCCTGCACAGTGACTCCTACGGTGCCTGTCGCGGGACCGGGGCGCTCCGCAAGATCGATGGCGTCTGGAAGATCGCCCAGTACCACCTGTCGGTGCCGGTCCCCAATGCGCTGCTGGGGGACGTGGTCACGATGGTGCGCAATGCCGACAAGCGAGCCACTGCACGGGGTGTGACGACGGTGTTCGTGGTTCGGCATGCAGAGAAGATCAAGGTGGGTAAGGATCCGCTATTGACCAAACTTGGCCAGGCTCGGGCCCAGCGTCTCGCGAAGCACCTGGCTTCGGTCGCAATCGACGTGTGCTACACCACCCAGTTCAAGCGCACCCAGAAGACTGCTGAGCCGACTTGCAGGGCCAGGGGGATCGAGATCACGGTGCTCGATGCGCGGGTTGATGTGGCTGCCCGGATCCTGACCAAGAACCGCGGCCAGACGGTGCTGGTCACCGGCCATTCCAACACCGTGCCGGGTATCCTCCGCAAGCTCGGGGTGCGACAGCGGATCCGGATGACGGAATCGGACTACGGTGACTTGTTCGTAGTCACGATCGATTCGAAGGGCAGGGCCAGACTGTTGCGCCTCCTCTACTGAGTGTTGCCGGCCGGGCTACTCTGGCTGGCCGGTATCGGCGTCATCTGGTTCCGGATCCGGTTCGCCGGCTTTCAGCCGGGCGATGCGTTTACGCAGCTTCGAGTTCTGCTTGCGGATCCGGTCGTTGCTTTGGCGCAGCCGCTGCAACTCGTCTTGGACCAGCTTGACCTCGTGTCGGTCCAAGCTGAGGGACGTATCGTCGGTGCGATGGGACTGCAGCCATTGGCCAAGATCAGGAAGGGACATGATCGGGGACTCTAGCCCCCAAGAATACGCTCGCAAGAGACGTGTCGGGGTTGTGAAATCGGCCAGGATTCGCGGCTTGAGGTCACACGATACTGGTCCATGGTGGACAATCACGTCGCGACGTCGTCAAGTTCGCAGTGGCTGCTCCGGTCCGGGGGGCTCAAGAATCAGATCGTGCGATATTTCCTCAGTCCAAAGATGCTCGTCCTGGCCGCCCTTGTGTGGGGTCCGCTTCCCGCCCAGGCTGAGACCAGGCCGAAGCCGAAGACTGGCGTGATCCAGCCGGCGAGCATGCGGTCGAAGGTCAAGCTGAGGATGCGCGACCGTCTTCGGGCGCGTCGGGCAGAGGTCGATGTAGCGGCCGCGCGTGGACTGGTGTGGCTGGCCAAGAAGCAGAATGCAAAGGGCTTCTGGAGCGGCACGGTGGGGACGAAGAGTCACACTGGGTATCGGGCGACGCGCAGGCTCAACGAGCAGACGCGGTCAGGCACGGGTCATGTCGGAGTGACGGCCCTGTGTGGCATGGCTTTCTTGTCGGGAGGCCACCTGCCGAATCGCGGCAAGTACCGTGTGGTTGTCAACAAGACCGTCGAGGCGGTGCTGTCTGTCATGCAGGACAATGGCCTGATCACGCTTGGTGGTACGAACATGTACAGCCATGCGATCGCGACCTTGTTCTTGGCGGAGGTCTACGGCATGACCCGCAGTCCCAAGATCAAAAAGGGTCTTGAACGGGCGACGCACATGATCATCGACTGTCAAAACGCCCAAGGCGGTTGGCGTTACCAGGCCTTCAGCAAGGACGCAGACTTGTCGGTGACGGTATGCCAACTGCAGTCCTTGCGGGCGGCGCGCAACATCGGCATACAGATTCCGAGGACTACCATCGATCGCGCCGTCAAGTACGTGAGGGAGAGTCAGGTCCCGTCCGGCCGAGCCAAGGGACGCTACTACTATTCGATCAAGGGGAGCCGGCCGTATCGCAAGACGAGCTCTTTTTCCATCCAGGCCGCAGCGGTGACCTCACTGGTTTCGGCGGGGGTCTATGAGCGCGAGTTGATCGAACCGGCACTCGCTTTCTTGACAGAGGAATTGGAGCCGATGATCGATGACTACTCCAACCACTTCTTCTTCTGGTACGGGCACTACTACGCCTGCCAAGCGTTCTTCCATGCCGAGCGCATGCTCGATAACGGCTGCTTTGAACGCTATTACTCGTTGATGCGCGATCACCTCCTGTCTGAGCAGCAGTCCGACGGGCGTTGGCTTAATCCGCGCCGTGAGGGGCCGGGAGATACCTTCGGGACGTCCGTTGCCTGCATCATCTTGCAGATCCCGAACCAGTACCTTCCGATCTTCCAGCGCTAGCCCGGCTGGTGTCTGCAGGCCTCTGCCGCGGTGCAATATCACGGTCTGTGATGCGCGGTAGATCCGCCGCGAATGAGGTGTGAGGTAGACCTGGGTTTGCGCACCGGCTGTGTCGTGTCATGATGCTGCTATGAACCGCCTTCTCCCTGCTCTCGTCGGCTTGTTCGGGCTCGTTTCCGCGGTCCTGGGCCAGACCGCAGCAGAATCCGCGAAGTCGACGTCTGTCGCGGACTCGCTGGCCAAGGCCCTGGACAAGTACTTCAGCCTGTCGGCACCAGCCCGTGTCAACTTCTCGTTTCCTCCAGCCTTGGAAGAAGTGGTCGTGAAGGACGAGGCTGCGACGAGGCGTGCGGTCTGGAAGGCAGTGCAGCGAGCTGCCAAGGGTACTCAACTCCAAAAGGACTTTGCGAAACAGCAGGTCCACAATGGCAAGTTGCGCAGTCCTTACACCATCAAGAAGGTCGGCAAGCGGCCAGCCGGAGGCTGGCCGCTGTTCATTGCGATGCACGGTGGTGGAGGGGTGCCGAAGCGGATCAATGACTCGCAGTGGAACCACATGCAGATCTACTACCGGGATCAGAAGTCTGTCGAGGGCTACAAGTACCTGGCCCTGCGAGCCCCGACCGACCAGTGGAACGGTTTCTACACCGGCTACATCTACCCACTGGTTGCGAACCTCGTGCGCCAGTTCTTGCTGTTGGGCGACGTGGATCCGGATCGGGTGTTCGTGATGGGATACTCGCACGGGGGCTACGGGGCCTTCGCGATCGGCCCTACCCTGCCGGATCGCTTCGCTGCGGTTCACGCATCAGCGGCGGCACCGACCGGTGGTGAAACCCAGATCCGGAACCTGCGGAATACGATCTTCACCTACATGGTCGGCGAACGGGATACAGCCTATGGGCGCGCCTCTCGTTGCCAGGCCTTCGCCAGGCAAGTCAAGTCACTCCGTGGCGACCGACGTGACATCTACCCGGTGACCTTCGAGTTCATGGCAGGCTACGGCCACGGTGGCTTGCCGGATCGGGACAAGATCCGGAGCATGTATCCTGCTGTCCGGAACCCAGCGCCGAAGGACCTCACCTGGGACCTGGGTGGTGGTCACATCCGAGACCACTTTTGGCTACACGTTCCGGCCAAGGGATCGAATCAGTCCGTCGCTGCTCGCATCGACGGCAACACGATCTACCTCGAGGCCACGGGAGTCGAAATGGTCGAGCTGGTGGTGGATCGACGGCATCTAGATCTCCACAAGACCGTCGAGATCAAGATTGGCGACAAGACAACGGGGGTGGTGCTACGTCCGAGTCTGCGAGCCCTGTGCGAGACCATGCTCCGACGAGGTGATCCTCGGCTTGCCGGCACCGTGAGTCATCCTGTGGTGTTTTAGGACGCTCTGCGGGCGAGCACTGGGCTACAGCTTGGACCTTGGTCGCGGCGCGTTCTTGTGGCGCTCCTCGGCGATTCGCTTCTTGCTTGCGGCCCAACCGCAGATCTTGCAGGCAGCCAGATCGTGGCCGCGAGCCGGGCAGTGCTCGCGCCCGAAGTAGATGATCTGCAGGTGGAGGGCGTTCCAGCTCTCCTTGGGGAACAGGGCCTTCAGATCACGCTCGGTCTTTTCCACTGTCGAGCCATCGGAGAGGCCCCAGCGTGCTGCCAGACGGTGAATGTGGGTGTCGACCGGGAAGGCTGGCACACCGAAGGCCTGCGCCATCACGACGCTGGCGGTCTTGTGGCCAACACCCGGCAAGGCCTCCAGGTCTTCGAACGACTGTGGAACCACCGCGGCGTGTTGTTCGAGCAGGATCTCCGAGAGGCGTTTGATGTTCTTGGCCTTGCCCGGCGCCAGGCCACAGGTCTTGATGGCTTGCAGGATCGTCTCGACCGGCAACCCGGCCATGGCCTTCGGATCGGGTCCGAGCCGGAACAACTCCGGGGTCACTATGTTGACACGCACATCCGTTGTCTGGGCCGACAGCAGTACCGCAATCAGCAGGGTGAAAGGGTCGACGTGGTCGAGTGGAATCGGTGGAACGGCGTAGAGTGAGTCGAGGATCTCCTGGATCCGGGTGGCTTTCTCTGCACGTTTCACCACCGAAGTCTATGCGGACAACCCGGTTTGGGCATGATGTCTCGTGATGATACTTCGGCGGTGGATAGCGTTGCTCGTAGGGGCGGTGGTGGCGCTTGTGGCGCTGACCTGGTGGCGTATCGAGTCCTCGTGGCAGGAGATGTCGCAAGCAGCGGACCGTGCGCAAGCCAAACTCGAGAGTGTGTCTTCGCTTCGTCCCGTGGCCTGGGGTAAAGCGGCGCCCGGTCAGGTGTGGGACGGCTACCTGGAGGCTGAGAAAGCACTCGCTGCAACGGGCTTGGAGGACTTCGTCGACTCCCGGGGTCAGGATGTCGAGGGGTGGTTCGAAATGCCGCGGCAAGCTGGTGCGGAGTGTTGGAAGTCCGTTGACGGACTCCATTCCATTTTTGCATTAATGCGCGAGGCAGCTCACCGCCGGGATGCGAAGCCGCCGGTCGATTGGGCGAAGGGTTTTTCCGGTGTTTGGTCGACCGACGTGCAGATTCGCACGCAGATGAGTCGTCTCCTGGGCTTGCGGGCATGGCAGCTCCAAGAGCGCGGTGACGATGTGGAGGCTGTTCGCACGGTGCTCGATGCCTTGCAATACGCCCGGGATCAGGCCGAATTCCCAGTTGCACTCGCATCCTTGGTGGGCACGGCTTCGCTCTCCATGGTGGCGAAGAGGTTCTTCCAGACTGTCGATGACGATGGCAAGAAGCTGCCCGCGGCCTGGAGTGTCCAGGGTCTTTCCCGGCCAGCCCTGCAGGTGTTTCGCGATGGTCTTGCCAACTTGGACCGGCCACTGGCTCCGCTCGGCAGGCTGGTACGGGCCGAGGCTGTCCTCCTGGCCCGTGAGGTGGAAGCTATCGATGGATCCGTAGGCGATGGGCTGAGTGTCGCCATGATGAAGAACTCCTGGCGGTTTGCATTTTCTCAACGGTGGATGTGTGCGGAAGGTGTTCTGCACGGCCTGGAGCTTGGCAAGGAGTTTCCCACAGCGGCGTCCTGGGTGACGTGGCGGGATCACCTCAAGACGGTCGAGGCCTCGAAGCGAGTCGCCCGCAATCCAGTGACGCTGATGGTCGCGGTGAACTACACGCGGCTTGCGGTGGGACGACGTGAGGGGGTCGTGGCGCTCAGGGTGTTACGCATGCTGGTTGATGCAGCGCTCGGTGAGTCGCGTGAGCATGCGGATCCCTTTGGCACCGAGCTTCAAGTCCGTGAGGTTGACGGAGAGACCCACTACTGGAGTGTTGGCAGCGATGGTGTTGGGCAAGGCGGCGACCCGAAGCAGGACCTGGTCTACGTGCGCTAGCGTTTTTTGGCCTCGCCGCCGACTTCGGGCACGGGTCCCAGTGCGATCAGCTCGGAACTGGTGCGCGCATACATTGTGTTGTCTGCGATCGCCGGAGTTGAGTACGTCGGTCCGCCCAGGTCGAAAGACCCCAGCGCCTCGTATTTTTCACCGCTCCCGATCGAGTGCAGAGTTCCGGTCTTGGTCGGGATGTAGACAACTCGGCCATTGGATACAGGGGAACTGAAAAACGAGCCTTCCAGGCGTTCGCGCCACAAGACGCTGCCGTCCTCGCCATCCAGGCAGGAGGCAACCCCACCGTCGCTGAAGGTGAAGACACGATTGTCCAGAGCGAGCGCGCAGGGCACGTACGGGATCGCGCGACGCATTCGACCGTGTACGCTCGGTTGTGTGTTTTCGCCGGTCGGGAGCGCGACAAAAACCGACTCCTTACCGGCGCCGCCGGAGCCCGACGAGAAGAACACCTTGTCCTTGATCAGGCAGGGCGTCGCGACGCAGCGCAGTTTGAATTCAACGTCGAATTCCCACCGCACCTTGCCGGTCGCAGGATCCACGGCGGTGAGACCGTACGGTTGACTGGCGAACAGGATGAGAGGCTTCTGATCGGTCTGTTGGTATACCACGGGACAGCAGTAGGACGCAGTGCGGTCCGTTGAGCGCCGTTCGATCCGCCACGCCGTCTTGCCGGTCTTCTTGTCGAGTGCCATCAAGAAACTCTCGTCGCCCTCGTTCTGGTTGGCGACGATGACGTGCTTGCCGTGCAGGATGGGAGAGGCGCCACTGCCGTGCTGGGCCCGGAACAGCCCCAACTCTCGTCGCCACAATTTCTTGCCGCGGTGATTCACCGCCAGTGAGTAGAGCTTGCCGCCTGACGACCACAGAACGTAGATCCCTTGCGCGTCTACAGCCGGCGTGGACGAGGCGAAGCTGTTGAACCGGTGTTGACGATAGGGGTCGAACGAGCATGCAAAGGCCCACAGTTCCTTGCCGGTCTTGGCGTCGAAGCAGACGACGTCGCGGGAGTTGTCCCGCTTGCCGATGCGGGTCAGGAACAGCCGGGTACCCCACAAGACCGGTGAGGAGTGGCCGGTGCCCCCGGACGCGACCCGCCACAGGATGTTCCGCTCAGTGAACGTCGCTGGTAGCTCCGGCGCCTCTGTGATGCCCTGGCCAGCCTTGCCCCGGAACTGGGTCCACTCTTGAGCCTCTGCCGGGCTGGCGAGGCCCAGGAGGAGGGTGAGGATGGTGCTGGTTCGCTGCATTTTGGTGATCTCGGACAATACGAGGCATCTCGACGATACCCATCCTTGCGGATCAGGGTCCGTGGCAGGGCTGTAAAATCCCGGATTGGGGTTCTAGCCGCCGAACGACAGGCCGCAGTCAGGGCAGCGATCCGGGCCGGTCGCAAAGGTGGTAAGGCAGGCCGGGCAGGTCATTTCTTCGGCGTCGAAGTCCAACACGATGTCGGCTGCCGCTCGTTCGTCTTGGGTCAGCCCCTGGTCGTGAAAACTCCGCAGGACCTGCTCGGCTTCCGCCAATCTCTCGCCCGCGACCGCGAGCCAGACCTTGGTACCTCAAGAACTGCCGGAGCCACCGGGCGGCTGCATTGGTTCGGCTTTCAGACCACGTTTGAGGCAGAGCGCTTGCAGCTCCCGGACCTGGTCGAGGCTACCTTGGAAGAACGGGACTGGAGCGGAGTTCGACACCTGGGCTACTGCTTTGGCTTGAGCGGGATCAACAGAGTGTTGCCGCTGTCGAATGGCACCAGCTTGGCCTCCTCACACTGGTCCTTGATGAACTGGTCGAGATTGTGAAGTGCCGCTACGAGCACCTCCGGAGACACTACAGAGTAGGCATTCGTCCAATGCATCCAGCCCTTGTTGATCAGTACGAAGCGGAATCCCTCGTCCCAGAGCTTGTCGTGTAGCGTGGCGTAGTTCCAGTCGGCACGCTTGAGACGATTGAGGAAGTTACGGCCGGTGCTGCCGTTTGACGGCAGGCAGTCGATGGGCAGGCGGCTGGTCTTCGCCTCGGCGATCATGAACAGTCGATCTGATGTCTTGATCACGCCGGCGTCGATGCGCAGTTGCAACCACATCGCCAGATCGGGCATCCCGGTGTTCGCGAAGCGGATGCTGTCGTCGGGGTCGACGATGGTGCCGTTGAAGCCGACCCGTGCGAGATACTCCAACTCGTTCTCCTGGCCGGACAGGAACTTGTCCGGACGCAGGTAGGTCAGGAAATGGTACTGCCGGAAACTTCCGTACGCGATCGGCAGGGCTACGCCTACCGCCAGCACGATGCCGGGGATCCACTGCCGCACGCGCGCCAGGCAGATGCCTGTGCCGAGCGCCAGGATTGGCATCAAGGGTGCCAGGTACCGGACCGGGAAGTCTCCCTTCGAGGCCAGTGCCGAGATCGTCAGGAAGTAGGAGCCTAAACCAAAGCCGAAGAACCCGAGGCTGAGACGATCCCTGGCGAAGGCTGGGACCAGGAGAAACGCCAGCAGCCACGGACTGATCCAATGGAATGGCTTGGAGGTGTGGGCCATCGGATTGCGGATGGCATTGAAGAGTACGAAGAACTTCGAACGCTTGTCAGGGTTGCCGTGACCGGCCTGGACCTTCTTCGCCTTGAGGTATTCGATCTGACTCTTCGGCGGACGCTTGTCTTCAGGTGCCAGGCTGAAGTTCTTCCCAAACATCTCCTCGTGCGTCTGGCCGGTCGCCTTGAGCGCGGATTTGTATGGGTGCAAGGCGTTGCCAAACAGCGCCTGGTTGCGGGCGTAGAACACGCTGCTTGGTATGGCAAACACGAGCAGCGCCAGGATCGAGGTTTGCAGACGCTGCTGCACGGTCAATCCTCGCAGTGCCCACAGGGCGATCGCGGTGGGACCGAGTACCAGACCCGCATACATCAGGCCGTTGTACTTCATGCCGGCGAGCAAGCCCCCGCACATGGCACACACCAGGGCGTTGCCCAGGCCTCGTTCGCGCAACCAGAGCATCCCGGCGGCGACGGTCGCCAGGAAGCACAGCATCAAGAATGGTTCCACCCTGACGTCCACCGCCAACTCCAACACGAGGCAGGATGACAGGAACACGCCAGCGCCCCAGGTACCGACCTGCCGGTCCCAGAATGTCGAGCCGATTCGCTGGCAAAGGTAGGCAGTCGCCGCGATGGCCAGGGTGTTGAGGGGAATCAGCGCGCTGTCCAGGTCGAGGGCATGGAAGAACGCATAGCACGAATGCACGACCCCGGGTCGGTACAGGGAGTGCGGCTGGAAGCCGGCCTTCCACAAGCCATCGGTCACGAAGTTCTGTGCCATCGGCAGGTGGTAGAGGGCGCCGTCCCAGTCCGAGTCTGGCACCAAGGTGCGGATCAGGTAGGGAGCGAGTCCGACCAGCGCTACCAGTCCCAGGGTGCAGAGGGCCCAGCCGAACTTGATGCCGCTTTGGCCCGCTGGTGGGTTCTTCCACCAGAAGTGCAGCGCCGCCGCCCCGCTGAGCAGGCTGAGCGCACCGGCAGACCATGCCGACAGGGCATTGAAGGTGCATAGCAGCACCATCACGCTGAGCAGGAGCCACCAGCCGACCAGTCCGGCGAACACCTTGCCAAAGGTGCCAGGTAGGCCGAGGCCGCGGGCGGCGCGGGTCGTGAGCAGGCTGTGACCGACACCGATGCAGATGAGCCCGAAGGTCACGGCAGCCCACCAACCGCGTCCCGGATCCGAGAACAACGCCAGCACCGTGAGCAGGGCGTAGATCAGCAGGCCGGGTCGGGTGAGAAGGGCTTTCGCCATGGGTCGTATCCTATCCCCGAGGTTTGCGGCACCCCAGGATCGAGACGGGATGGCTACTCCGCCAGCGCATCGTAGCCGAGCTTGCGCATCCAGGGGTTGTCGGCGACTTTCCGGTAGAACGCCTGCAACTCCGGGTCTTGCAGGAATGCCAGCCGGCGTCCGCCATCGACTTGCCGTGCGGCGTCCTCGATTTGCTGGCCAGATGCTTCGATCTCGCAGAACCCGGCGACGGTCGCCAGGTGATCCTGGGGATTCTGGAGCAGGTCCTCATAGCGCAAGGCCAGCTTGTCGCCCTCGAACTGTTCGAACACGGTCTCCGCGGTCTCTACGTAGTCCTGCCACAGGTCGAATCCGGACTCGAGATCAAAGCACCGGGTTGGTTTGGACCAGTGGGGGAGGAACTCGAAAGGGTGCCACACCGCTTTGAGCCGCTGGCGTAGGGGGCGGAAGCTTACTGCCGATCCGCTCGCCCAGCTGGTGCTGGTGCGATGCACAAGGCTGCGGGCTACGTCGACGCCGTTGCGACGCATGAGAATGATCCGGCAGTTGGGGAAGATCTCGTGCCAGATCGGCAGGGTGAAGCTGAGCCGGGGATCCTTGCCGCCCCACGGACCTTCCAGCAGTCGCGAACTCAGGCCGCCGCTGACGAACTCCGAGAACCGTCGCTCGACATCTGTTCTCAGTTGCTCGATCAATTGCTCTTGGATCATCGGTTGACGTAGGAATCCCAGGGCTGCACGAGGTTGGTCCCAGGCCCCGCCAGCTCGGCGCAGGATCCACTCGTTGCGCCGCAGCAGGTACCAGGTCTCTTCGTTTGGATCGAGGTGATCGCCAGCGAAGAACCCCAGGTCTGAGAGCAACCGGACCAGCATCGTGGTGCCCGATCGGTGCATGCCGAGGATGAAGACAGGTGGCTGCATCACGATCGCTCCGTGTGAGAGGCCAGGAACTTCTTGATGATGCCGCGGCAGCGCCGCCACACTCCTTGGGATCCGTGTCGAAGGCGCCAGATCACGGTGCGCATCGGCAGGTCGATCCAGAGCTTGAAGCGGGCCAGCCAGACTGCGGTCTGTGGTCCATGCCATTTCTGGTAGTAAGGCAGTTCGGACGCCAGGTAGTACACGTATCGGTCGAGACGGTTCTCGGCCGCGTCGAGCCGGGTGCGCGAACCCTTGCCCGGCAAGTCGGTTGCTGCAGCGCCCGGTAGGTAGCGCAGATGATACCCGGCGGCGTCCAGCCGGCGTGTGAGGTCCGTGTCATCGAAGTACATGAAGAACGTTTCATCGAAGGGACCGGCTTTTTGGAGTGCTGTCTGTCGCACCATGACACACGAGCCCTCTGCATAGCCCCCACGCAGGTCTTCGATTGTGCCGAGAGTTCGTGGCCGTTGCCAGCGCGAGGCGCGCATGCCACGCCATCCGAGCAGACCGAGCAGGCTGTCAGCCAGTGTGAAGTGTGGAAACGCGGGCACCCGTGAAGAACCCTCGTGGTCGACCAGTCGCGGCACGACGGCACCGGCACCTGGGTCCTCAGCCAGCGCCGCGCACATCGCATCGTGTGCGGCAGCAGGCAGGATGACGTCTGGGTTGAGGAATACCACGGCGCTGAATGACTCCAGGTCCGATTCACCGATTGCCTGCAGACCGACGTTGTTGCCGGCTCCCCAACCGGCGTTGTGGTCGTGAACCGTCAGCCGGATGGGGTCGTCGGGTCGCAGCATCTCGCGCAATTTCGCGACGGTGTCATCGTCCGAGGCGTTGTCGACGACACTCGCGAGAATCGGGCTGGCACTGTCTTCACACAGTTGGCGAACTCCTGACAGCCAGTCGGCCAGCACCGGCTCGCTGTTGTAGAGCACTGTCACCAGCAAGGTCTTTGGATCTGTCACGGGGTCGTTGTTTGGCGGTGGCCTAGGGACAGGCCTTGAGCAAGGTCCCGTCTCACGGGCATTTCCGGCGCTGGATACTCAAGACCGAACGACCGGTTCTGTAGTAGACTACTGCAGCCGAAGTGGCCCGATTTGCAAACATGGGAAACGTGCAAATGCGGGATCAGCGATTGAGCAGCCAACATCCTCCATGAATTCGTTCGGAATCTCCTCCGCGGTGGCCTTCCTGGTTGCCTTGCTGACCATCCCGCTGCTGCTGAGGCTGGCGGCCCGGTTTGGGTTCTCGGATGCTCCGGGACTCCGCAAGCTCCATAAGACCGAGGTCCCCAACATCGGCGGAGTGGCCCTGATACTCTCGCTGCTGGCGGGCTTTGCCACCCTCCTCGGCCTGAATCCGGACCTCGCACGGCAGTTCCTGGCCGAGTCCGACCTCGGGCTGTGGGTGCTGGTTGCAGTCATGGTGATGTTCCTCATGGGGTTCGTTGATGACCACCGGGGGCTACGGGTACGGCACAAGCTGCTGATCCAAATTCTGGTGGCGGTGGGGCTGTGTGCGGCTGGGGTCCGCATCGATGAGATCATTGTCACGGGTTCCGTCCGGGCGGAGTTCGGGTGGTTGTCGTGGCCTTTGACCGTGCTTTGGATCGTCGGGTTGACCAACGCCATCAACCTCATTGATGGTCTCGATGGTCTCGCTGCCAGCCTGGCGTTGGTTGGTTGTGCAACCCTCGCACTGCTTGGCTTCGTGAACGGTCAACCCATCCTGGCCGGGATGAGCCTGGCGATGCTGGGTGGACTGCTCGGGTTCCTGGTCTTCAACTTCCATCCCGCCAAGATCTTCATGGGTGACGGCGGTAGCCTGTCGCTCGGGATCTTCCTGGCGGCCGGTTCGGTGCTGAGCCTGCAGGCTAAGCACTCCTACCCGTCGTTCGCCTTGCCGTGCCTCGCTCTGGGAATCCCGATCCTCGATGCGACCTACTGCGTCGTTCGGCGTGTCCTCGATCGTCGCTCACCGTTCGCACCTGATCGAGGTCACGTCCATCATCGGATGCTGGACCTTGGTCTGGGGCAGCGCAAGATCGTCTTGCTCATGCTCGGGGTGACCCTGGTCTCGGCGGGGCTTGGGTCAACGATGCTGGTCTACCAGAGAACTGCCCGCTTCATCGTCTTCGTGGCGGCGGCCAGCGTCCTGTTCGTGTTCTTGTGGGGTGTCGGATACTTCCAGTTTCGCAAGACTCTCAATTCGTTGTGGGAAATGCATTCGATGGGTCGCGAGCGGCGTCATGCCCAGCGCGCTTTTGAGACCCTGCAACTCCAGATGCGTGAGGCAGCGACGTTTGACGAGTGGTGGGTCGTGGTCTGCAATGCGGCCCAGATCTGGGAATTTGAATCTGTCGAAATCGAGGTCAAACATCGCGAGGGGGCTGATGAGGTGCTCTCCTGGCGGGCGGAGGCGGGAGCCAAAGATGACCTCATGGCGGCAACCGATCGGATGCATCTCTCCGTGCCCATCGCGCAACGGCGACCTGAGCAGCCGTTGAATGTGATGGTCGGGATCCGGACGCATGGTTCCTTGGAGGGTGCTGCCTCACGATTCCGACTGTTCGCACGCTTGATCGATGAGCATGGCCTCGCCAACCTTGTGCCGAACGAAGGCGCGTCGGACGGCGAGCCTGCAAATACTGCATGACCCAAGTTCTGTTCATGGTGCCGTTGCCGCCACCGATTACCGGTCAGTCGCTGGCCTGTCGGTCGTTCTTGGACGCTCTGACCATGACCCCGGGTGTCGATGTTGATGTCATCGATACGATGAAAGGGAGCTTGGGAAGTCGCTTGCCAGGCCCTGTGCATTTTTTGCGGATGTTGAAGTTTGCCTGGCGCGGCCGTCGGCTCGGGCGCACGGCCGATGTCATTTACATGAACCCGTCCCAGTCGGTTCTGGGCAACCTGAAGGACCTGATGCTGTATTGGATCATGGGTCCGAAGAACGTCGGGAAGGTCGTGCTCCACCTGCACGGTGGTGGCATTCGCAAGACGGTCTACGATCGTTGCCGGTTTCTGGCATGGCTCAACCGGCGTCAGTTGTCACGCATGCGTGGTCTGGTGGTCCTCGGAGAACGATTGCGCCACGTTTTCGAGGGGATGACACAAGATGACCGGATCCACGTAGTCCCGAACTTTGCGCCCGACGACTTGTTCCTGGACCCGACCGAGATCGAAACGAAGTTCGCTTCGCTGGATCCGATCGAGGTGCTCTACCTCAGCAACTTCAACCCTGAGAAAGGCTGCTTCGAACTGCTGGCCGCTGCCGAAGCCCTGCACGCGCGGGGCGCGGATGGCTTGCGTTTCACTTTCGCCGGTGGCTTTGAAGAACCGACGCAGGAGGCCGAGATCCGGGCGCGGATCGATGCCCTGCCGAACGCCGAGCTGCTCGGGGTCATCGAAGGTGAGGAGAGGCGGCGCGCCTTGGCCCGCGCCCACGTGCTGGCCCTGCCGTCTTACTACCCGTACGAGGGGCAACCGCTGTGTCTCATCGAGGCCATGGCCTCGGGCTGCGTGTTGATGACCTCGGACCAGGGAGGCATTCCCGACGTGTTTCAGGCCGGCATCAACGGTTACGAGGTCCAGAAACGGTCGCAAGCCTCGATCGAAGCGGTGCTGTTACAACTCTTGGACGAGCGGGAGGGTCTGGGTGCCATCGCGAGCCGAAATCGTGAGCATGCGGAGTGCTATCGGGAGGCCCGCTATCACGAGGGCCTGCTGAAACTCTGCACCTGGTCGGGTAGAAAGCCTCTTTCTCCTCACTGATTTCCTCCCCCTCACCTCCCATGAATTTCAGCACGTTCACGACGGGCACCTTCGTCGCTTCACTGTTTGTCTCGACTGCCCTCCAGGCTCAGGATCCGGCTATCAAACGGATCATCGAGCAGGGGATCGAGAAGAGCCAGGTGATGGCGTTCCAGGACCATCTCTGCAACACCATCGGCCAACGCCTCACTGGATCGGCTGGCTACGACCGGGCAGCCAAGTGGGCCCGCGAGGAATTCGAGAAGATGGGGCTGGAGGCCCGTCTGGACCCTTGGGGGAGTTGGAAGATGGCTTGGGATCGTGGGCAGTGGCAGGGTCGTGTGCTGGAACCGTTCGAGATGGAGTTGCAGGTTGCGACGCCAGCGTGGACCGGCGCGACTCGTGGTCAGGTCAAGGGGCGCCTCATCCGGATGCCTGCGGACCTCGACGCCAAAGTGCTCGATGGCCTCTTCGCCGACGGACCGGCCTACCTCTGGGGGACCATTAGTCGGCGCAGCAACAAGCCGGCGCTCCTCGAGCCCTACCAGCGTTCCGGCAAACTACTCGGCGTAGTGATGTCCGCCAAGTCAACGGGACTCGGTGACCGGAGTTACCCGAATCAGATCCGCGTGTTTGGCGACAGCAGCGTAGCGCGTCGCCAATGGGACAACCGGGCGCAACTCGTACAGGCCGTCGTGCGCAACGACCAGGCCGAGAAGATCGAGGCTGCCTTGGCTGACGGCAAGGCGGTCAAGATCCAACTCGAGATCCGGAACCGTTACCGCAAGGGCCCGGTCACCCTCAACAACGTCGTTGCGGACCTCAAGGGTACGGAGTTCCCCGACGAGCACGTGATCATATGTGGTCACCTCGATTCCTGGCATCAGGCTGCGGGTGCGACCGACAACGGCACCGGGTCTTGTAGCACCCTGGAGGCAGCGCGCATCCTGTCGTCGGCGGGCGTCAAGCCCAGGCGGACGATCCGTTTCATCCTGTGGTCTGGCGAGGAGCAGGGCTTGCTGGGCAGCCGTGCCTACGTCCAGCGCAACCGCAGCGCGATGGACAAGGTCTCAGCGGTCTTCAACCACGACAACGGCACCAACTGGGCCTCGTCCGTGACCGTGACCGACAAGATCGCAGCGCTGATCGCGGGTGCTGCCGACGCCATCAACATGCTGCCAAAGCCCGATCCGAAGCATGAAACCAATGAAGATGGCAAGTTCTTCCGCATCAACTCGCGGCCGGAAGTGCGCCTGAGTTCTGGGGGCAGCGATCACGCGTCGTTTGCGCCGGCACTGGTACCAGCTTTTGGGTGGCGCCTGACTGGAAAGTTGCGTTACGGCTACGGCTGGCACAGTCAGTGGGATACCTACGATCTGGTCGTGCCCGAGTATCAGAGACACAATGCGACGACCTTTGCGCTGATGGCCTACACCATTGCGCAACTCGACCAAAAACTGCCCCGCGAAGGACTGGTCAAGTCGTCGCGTCGTGGTGGCGGACGTGGTCAGGCCGGCGCGGTGCTTGGCTACCTCTTTGGTGCAGACTTCAAGGGTTTGCAAGTGACCAAGGTCAACGACAGTGGTTTTGCCAAGAATGCCGGCATGAAGATCGGTGACGTGATCACTGCCTTGAACGGCAAGGCCGTCAAGTCACCCGCGGACATTACCAGCGCTCTCCGCAATCGAAGCGGCAACCGGGGCAAGGGCGGAAGTCGCAAGATGAGCGTCAAGGTCAAGCGTGACGGCAAGGAGCAGGTTCTCGAGGGTGAACGTCCGCGTTCGCGTCGCCGTCGCTAGCCCAAGGCCAGCAGTCGCACCCCGAGGTGCTTGCGGACCATAACGACGTTGATCAAGTTCTTCGTTGTCACCCCGACTGCGGTGGTGACGGCTGCTCCGATTGCCCCGTACTGTGGGATGAGCCAGAAACACAGACCCAATTGGAGCAGCACCGTGAACAGGGTTGCGTTCCGTACCAGGCGTTGGTGACCTGACATTACCAGCAGGGAGCCGACCGGTCCGGAGGCCACGTTGATCAACTGCGAGATGGTCAACAGGGTCAATGCCAGCGCACCGGCGGTGGCCTTGTCGCTGAACATGGACAGCACGGATGAGGGTGCCAGGCAGAACAGCGCGGCGAACGGCAGGGCGGCGAGGAACGCCATCCAGCAGGCCTTACGGGCGAGATCGCGAAGCTCATCGAGTTGTTGGAGTTCCCACATTGCTGCGAATTTGGGCCCCAAAATCGCGTTCAGTCCCATCTGAATGAACGCGATCAACATCGCCGTGCGCAGCGCGATCCCGTAGATCCCGGCTTCGCTCGCATCCTGCCAATAGACCCCCAGCAGGAGCATCGGCAGGCTGGTCATCAGCAGGTTCATCAGGTCCGTCTGAAGCAAGGGTTGGCTGGCCTGTGTGAGCTCGGTGGGATTACAGGTCGGAGCCCTGCCCTGCAACGGCGGCGCGACGCGCTGCCAGACCACCAGTGCCAGGGATGCCGCACATACCAATGCAAGGCCTCGCCCGACGACCGCACCCTCGACCCCGAACAGCGTGGCGAAGATCGGCAGCAAGAGGCATGCGATCAGCGGGCCGGACACGCTGTCGATGAACTGTGAGATTCCGATGTGCTTGAGCCCTCTCAGGGCGGCACAACCGAGGTTGACCATGGTCGCGGGCAGGACGGTCAGTGCCATCAGCATCAGCAGTCCCGTCATGGGCTTGTCGAAGACCAGGTGGGCGAGTGGCCATGCCAATCCCGCAAGGACGGCGGCGACCAACAACGAACGTCGCATTGCCCGATTGATCGCGAACCCGCGTGCGCCGTGCACACCCGGAATGTCATCAGTAGCGGCGTGCGCCGCAATTGCTCGGACCAGAACTCGCTCGAAGCCCCCCTTGCCGATAGCGGTGGCGATGTTCCTGCACGCCAGGGCCAAAAAGAACAGTCCAGCACCCTCCTCGCCGACGTACCACCACAACAGCAGGCTGACCAGGAACCCGGTTGCTGCACCCGTTCCGCGCAGCAAGAAGGCTGCGCCACCGCTCCTCGCGACTTCGCGGAGGTGACTGGAAGAGCCTGGGTTGGGAGTCTCTTGACTCAGTGGAGCTTGCCACCTTCGCGGAGGAACTCGAGGATCTTCTGGGCCGATTCCTCCGGCGTCATCTGGTCGGTTCGAAGGTGCAGATCCGGTTTGCTAGGGGCTTCATAGGGTGCCGAGATGCCGGTGAACTCACCGATCTCACCGGCCCGGGCTTTCTTGTAGAGCCCCTTGGGATCACGGCTTTCGCAGACATCGATCGGAGCGTCCACGAACACCTCCATGAAGCCGTCTCCGATGATCTTGCCAGCACTCTGGCGATCCTCTTCGTACGGTGAGATGAACGAACTGATGACTATGACGCCAGCGCCGTTCAGCAGCGAGGCAACTTCCGCGACTCGGCGGATGTTCTCCTTGCGATCGTTGGGTGAGAATCCGAGATCGCGGTTCAGCCCATGCCGTACGTTGTCGCCGTCGATTACATAGGCCAGATGACCAGCGCCAGCGAGTTCTTGTTCGATGGCATACGCCACCGTGGATTTGCCGGAACCACTGAGGCCCGTGAGCCAGATCGTCACCGCTCTTTGGCCGAGCAGGCGTTCACGGTCGGCCTGGCTGATTCTCCCAGAGGTCGCGACGATGTTCTTGCTGACCGGTTCGGCAGCCTCGTCCCCGCTCAGCAGTTGTCGACCCTGACCCCGATCGATGATCATGCCGGCCGCTACCGTGGCGAAGGTGGTGGGATCAATGAGCACGAAGCTACCGGTCTGCCGGTTCTTCGTGAATTCGTCACAGACAAGCGGCTTGAAGGTCTCGAGCCTGATCCGTCCGATCTCGTTGAGTCCGAGGGTCTCGGTGGATTCCCGATGCAACTGGTTGGGATCGAATCGGAAGACCACTTCTGGAATGACCCCGCGAACCGTGTTGGCTCCGATCTTGACGAAGTATGGGTGGTTGGTCCGCAACGGTTCTTCCGACATCCAGACCAGGATTGCCTGACCCTCTCGGATGACCTTGGGACGGTTACCGGAGTGCACGAGGACGTCACCACGGCTGATGTCCAATTCGTCTTCGAGCACGACGGTGATCGGTTGCGGAGCGAACGCGTAGTCGACCTCGCCCTCGAATGTCACCAGCGCCTTTACCTTGGATGTGCGATCCCCGGGCAGGACCGTGACCGACTCGCCCTTGCGGATCACCCCCGAAGCGATCTGACCGGCGTAGCCACGAAAGGTGCTGTCGGGGCGTAATACCATCTGCACCGGCAGGCGTAGATCGACCAGGTTGACATCGCCGCCCACGTAGATGCTCTCGAGTGTCTCGTGCACCGTCGGGCCATCATACCACGGCATGTTGTCGCCACGGTTTACGATGTTGTCGCCGACCAGCGCGCTGATCGGGATGAACTGCAAGCTGTTGAGTTGGAGGCGGGCACAGAAGGCCCGGTACTCATCGCAGAGTTCCTTGTAGCGTTGCTCGGAATAGTCAACGAGGTCCATCTTGTTGATGGCGACGATGACATTAGGAATCCCGAGTAGTGAGCTTATGAACGCGTGTCGCTTGGATTGGGTTTGGATCCCCAGCTTGGCGTCGATCAACAGGATGATCAGGTTTGCGGTCGAGGCGCCAGTCACCATGTTGCGGGTGTACTGTTCGTGACCGGGGGTGTCGGCGATGATGTAACGCCGCTTCTCGGTGGTGAAGTAGCGATACGCGACATCGATCGTGATGCCCTGCTCCCGTTCGGCCCGTAGACCGTCGGTGATCAAGGACAGGTCAAGGGTGCCGCGGTTGAGCTTCTTGGAAGCGGTTTCGAGAGCTTCTATTTGGTCGCGCAGGACCGAGCTGGTCTCGTAGAGCAGGCGTCCGATGAGGGTACTCTTGCCGTCATCAACGCTGCCGACGGTCGCGAAGCGGAGCAGGTCCTTGGGTGAATCTTGCATTGCTAGAAGTAGCCGTCCTGCTTCTTCTGTTCCATCGATCCATCGGTGTCGTAATCGATGACTCTGCCAGCACGCTCGGATTCGTTGAACATCAGCATTTCGTTGATGATCTCCCGAACAGTGGTGGCCTCCGACCTGATCGCACCCGTGCACGGCATGCATCCGAGAGTGCGGTAGCGGCACATGACCCGTTGGATTTCGCCCTCGGGTTGCTTGTCAGTGTTGGGTGTTACGGGAATGATTCGATCGCCTTGCACGACTACTTCGCGTTCCGCGGCGAAGTAGAGCGGCACTATTGGGATGTCCTCGGCGTCGATGTAGTTCCATACATCCAGTTCGGTCCAATTCGAGATCGGAAACACGCGGATCGATTCGCCAGGACGAAGCTTGCCGTTGTAGAGGTTCCAGATCTCAGGACGTTGACTCTTGGGGTCCCATTGACCGTGATCATCACGGAACGAATAGACCCGTTCCTTTGCTCGTGACCGTTCCTCGTCACGTCGCGCGCCGCCGATCGCGGCATCGTGTTCACCTTCGGCAAGCGCACCGACCAACGCACCGGTCTTGAGTTGGGCGCAGCATTCCCAGGTGCCAAGGTCGAACGGATTGGCCCCGTCTGCGATGGACTTTTCGTTGCGCTCGACCTTCAGGTTGATATTCAGATCCTTGCAGAGCTGGTCGCGCAGCGCGTACATCTCGGGGAATTTGTACGAGGTGTCGACGTGCAGCAGAGGGAAGGGGATCGGGCCCGGGGCAAAGGCCTTTTGAGCGAGCCTGACCAGCACGCTCGAGTCCTTCCCGACGGAGTAGAGCATCACGGGATTGCCGAATTCTGCGGCGACCTCACGAAGGATGTGGATGCTCTCGGCCTCCAGGGCCTGGAGGTGGGTCAGACGGTAGTCTTCCATGGGTTGCGACGGGGTCTAGTGGGCGCGAACTTTAGCAGCAACACGAGGTACTTCATCGACCTCTTGGCACAGGAACTTCATCGGCTGGAGCCCCCGTGGCTGCGGACTCCTGGCAACGCCGCTAGGACCGGCGTCGCAGGATGTCGGCGATTGCCGCGCCCCACGTCGGATGCTGGAATTCGAAGCCACTCTCCAGCAGGCGTGCTGGCACCACGCGTCGGCTCTTGAGGATCAACTCGGGCTCTGTTCGCAGGAAGATCGCCCCAACTGCCAGGATCGGAGTCGGGCAGGGCAGCCCGATTGGCACCTTGGCCGCCTGTCGAAACAGCCGCATGAACTCCCGATTCGAGAGCGGATTTGGGGCAGCCATGTTGACGGGGCCGCTTAAGTCCTCGTGTTCGAGTAGCCACTCCACCGCGCGGGCGAAATCGTCGGTGTGAATCCAGCTGACCATCTGGCGACCGGGACCTTGCCAGCCGCCCAGACCGAAGCGGACCAACTTGTAGAGAATGTCGGCTGCCCCGCCGCGCTCGGGCCCGAATGCGATGGTGATCCGCATTGCGACCCGGCGGGTGTTCGGGATGTCGGCCGCCATCAACTCGGCTTCCCACTGGCGGCAGACACCCTC
>JAYZDB010000268.1:0-4624 GCA_036338025.1 Planctomycetota bacterium | reverse complement strand
GTCCGGATGTGTGGGCAACTCAAGTTTGAGCACGCGAATGTGGGGCCGTCCGGAGGGCAGCGACCGATCGAGTTTCTCTACAGTACCGCGATTGACGAGTCGGAAGGCGACGGTCTTCGGCGCATTGCCCTGGAGGGTCTTGCCCGTTGCCTCAGTAGCAAACTCGGGTTCAAGATGGTACCAGTCGACGACGAGTGGGCCAGGGCCTGGTGGAAGCGCGACGTCGTAGAGAGGAGGCGCTAAGCGTGCAGTCACGTTGGCTTGATCGCACGCTGCCATACGACGGCAGCCAGTTGCGTGCCCACTGGATCCTGCGGGAGACGGGACTCGCGGGAGACGCGATCGTGGCTTTCCGCGGGCCTTGTGCCGTGTCGGATGCGGAGATGGCTGACCTCGAAGATCTTCTCAGTGGGCCGGGGATCGCTGGTGATGACATGCTGCACTTCGTCGTCGAGTTGTTCGACGACGGCGATCTCCTGCGAGCGATCTACCTGCAGCGCCTGTTCTCTGCGCTGGCGTTGGATTGTCTGCGTGCTCGAACAAACCGGCCTGACGATTCGATCCAACTGCGTCGCGAAGGCGATGACCTATTCTACGGGTCGGGCAAGCTCTCGATTTCCATTGCCACCAGATCCCAGGTTTCCACCCTGATCCACTTCGCCGTCAACGTGACCAATGAAGGGACACCGGTCGCGACCGCATCCCTCCAAGATCTCGACATCGACCCGACCGCCTTCGCAGAATCTCTCATGGGTGGTTTCCTCGTTGAGTGCAACTCTGTCATCGCTGCCCGCGCCAAGGTCCGATCCAAGGGAGAGGCCTGACTGGCCTAGGATGATGAACAAGCACCTCCTCTCCTTGGTCAAGCTGTTGGTGGTCGCCGGCCTGATGTACTGGGTCTTCTCGAACATCCAGCTCGATGATCGCCTGGTGCGGACCACCTCGGCCGGCGCGGAGACCATCACCGAAGGTTCGGTCGTGGGGGAGTGGGACAAGCCGGAAATCGAGTTTCTCGAGCAGGGACAAACCAAGCCAACCAAGGTCACGGTTGCTCCGGAAGTGCGTGTCCGTGTCGGCATCGTGACCTACTGGCGCAACATCTCTTTGCCGTGGTTCTTGCTCGGTGCGTTCTGTTACCTGATGAGCGTGTTGTTTGCGGCGACGCGATGGTGGTGGTTGCTAAGAGTCAACAAGCTTCCGATCGCGTTCTGGTCAGCCTATCGATTCACCTGGATCGGGATTTTCTTCAACAACGTTGTTCCCGGCCAGACCGGGGGGGATCTGGTGAAGGCGATCTACGTGATGAAGCGATGCGAGGGCGCGCGGGTGCCAGCCTTGATGTCGGTGGTCGTGGATCGGATCATGGGGCTGGCATCACTGTCGCTACTGGCAGCGATCTCAGTGCTGTTCTATCTGGACAATAGCGAGTTCCTGAATCTCGCAATCCTGCTGTGGGCAGTGCTCGGCATGGTGATCCTGTTCGGCGTGGTGGCATTCAGCCGCAGAGTGCGCACCTTGATCCGCCTCAAGCAGTTGCTGGAGATGCTGCCGGACAGGATCGGTAGTCTACTCAGGCGCATCGACCAGGCGGTGTACTTCTACCGGCAGCACAAGCGGGGCATGGCGCTATGGTTGTTTGGCGGCATCTTCAACCACATATCGAGTGTCTGTAGCTATGCGTGTGTAGGAATGGCGCTGGGAGTTGGCATGCCGTTCGCCAACTACTTCGTGTTGATCCCGGTGATTGTCACCGTATCGGCGATTCCGATTGCGCCGAATGGCTGGGGTGTCGGGGAATTCCTGTTCAAGGAGTTGTTCAGCAAGTTTGGCGCGGCGCATCTGAGCTCCGTGTCGTCGGTGGTCGCGAGTCACACCATGGGCACCAGGGGCGTTGCCCTTTCGATCGTGTATCGGATCCATCTCACCGCCTGGTCGATGGTTGGGGGCGTGCTGTATTTCCTCGACAAGGACAAGGTCAGCCGTCAAGACCTGGCCGCCGAGGCCGAGCGGGGCCCAGTTGAGGGGTCGGCGGTCGACGAGCCCACCGCAGGCGAAGAGAGCGGGTGAAGACGTCCCGGGGAGGCCCCGGAAGTCGCAGAGGATAAGGCGGATTCTGGCCCGACCATCGAGTAAGGTCTGCCGCCTTTCAGGCGCGGCACGTCGGCCGTCCAGCCTGTTCCACTCCTTTCCAACCTGTTCTCAGCCCATGTCCGTTCTAGTCGTCGGTTCGACCGCCTTTGATACCATCGAGACCCCGTTTGGCAGTCGTGAACGCTGTCTCGGAGGTTCGGCGACCTATTTTGGACTCGCCGCTCAGTTGTTTACCGACGTCAAGATGGTGAGCGTCGTCGGCAACGATTTCCCGGACGAGTACCGTGCCTTGTTACAGAACCATGGGATTGACACCGAAGGTCTGGAGATGATGGATGGCAAGACCTTTGCGTGGAGCGGTAAGTACTCGGCGGACATGAACAGCCGCGAGACTCTTGATGTCCAACTCAACACCTTTGACGGCTTCCAACCGAAGGTCCCCGAGGCCTACAAGTCGGTTAAGTTCGTGTTCCTCGCCAATGGAGCTCCGCGTACCCAGGCCTCGGTACTGGATCAGGTCAGTGAGTCGGCGTTCTCCGTTGCCGACACCATGGATATTTGGATCGAGAATTCGAGAGAAGATTTGATGGGATTGCTCGCGAGGGTCGATGGCCTGATCCTCAATGATGAAGAGGCCAAGATGCTGACCGGGGAAACCAACCTCATTCGCGCCGGTCGCTCGATTCTCGAAAGTGGTCCCAAGCTGGTGATCGTGAAAAAAGGTGAACACGGCTCTTTCCTGTTCAGCAACTACTTTCAGTACGCCCTGCCGGCCTATCCGACAGATACGGTGCTCGATCCCACTGGCGCTGGCGACAGTTTCGCTGGAGGGTTCATGGGGTTCATCGCGGAATGTGACAGCCTCAGTCTGTGGAACATGAAGCGGGCAATGGCCTACGGCACGGTGTGTGCCAGCCTGAACGTTGAGGGGTTCGGAGTGGACCAACTGGTGGATGCCAGCCGCGACCGGCTTGAACAGCGTTACCAGGAGTTGATTCAGTTCGTCTCTCTCTAGGCTGTTCAGACCTCACTACCAACGGAGTCTTGCTGCTCGCTACCTCAGTGGCTACGGTGCCCGGTCCTCGATGCTAGACCTCCTCTCCGATACCTGGGAAAGGATACAACCCGACTTGCGGGGGCAGGTGGGGGATTCCGTCTACCAGTCCTGGCTGGCGGCGTTGCGGCCGTTGGCGTTGGAGCGGAGTGTGTGCTACCTGGAAGCTTCCAGTCAGATGGCCTGCGATCGCGTCCAGCGCCTCTACGTGCCACTGCTCGAAGAGCTCCTGACCGCTGGCATCGGTACCAAGGTCAGTGTTGATGTCGCGCCGAAACCGGAATCACTCCTGCCCCATGCACTCGAGGTTTCACCATCGCGGCCGGTGGTGGATGGCAGCAACAGCACTGCGTTCCTGGTACTCAAGAGTCTGATCGAACAGAACCTCGGCTTGCCTTCCCCGCTCTACTACTTTCACGGTCCGTCTGGAGTCGGTAAGAGCTTCTTGATGAACTGGTGGCGAGATTCGATGCCTGGCGGCGCCGTGCTCCACGATGGACTGTCCTTGCGCAAGGCGTTCCAGATCAAGGTCAGGGATCAAAGGATGGATGAGTTGCGCGAGGAACTGCTGTGTGAGAAGCCGGTCGTGATCGATGGCGTGCACCGGTTCAGCAACCACACCCGGGCGCAGCGGGAGCTAACCAACATCCTCAAGCTGCGGTTGGAACGATCCGTTTTGACACTGTTGACGTCACGTTGGCATCCCCACGAGATCTGGGAACTCGATCCAGGCATGAAGAGTTTCATGTTGAGCGGGTTTGTCGCTGAGATCGAAGCTCCAGGGCATGCTGCGCGTCTGCATTACCTGCGCGCCCTTGAGGGGTCGGCGTCGCATAATGGTCGTGCGCAATCCGTGGAGACGATGGCTCGGGATCTTCGGGGCACCTACCGTGATCTGCAGCACGCCTGGACCGTAGAGCGGAACGGCTTACGGCACCACGAACGCAAGTACTTCAACCTCATCGACCCTGGCCGTGAGTTTTCGCGCTTGCGTGACCGGGTGTCCGATCGCCTCGGCATATCGGTTGACGATCTGATTGGGCGGAACCAGGCTCGCCGGATCACATTGGCGCGGCAGATTCTGGCCTGGCTGGCCGTGCGGTCGGGCCTGAGTCAGGCCGAGATCGGCCGCCACATGAACGGCAGGTCCCGTGCTGCGATCAGTTACTGCATCAAGACGATCGAGAAGCGTATGGCTGAGTCGGTGGAGGTCCGTCACACCGTCGAGGGTCTCCTGTGAATCCCAGCCGTGGGCTGTACCTCGTCTTGGAGGGCGGCGACGCGTCAGGCAAGTCTCGGCAGGCACAGGGTCTGGTGGATTGGTTACGTGCCGGCGGGATGACCGTGCGGCATCTGCGCGAGGCGGGTTCGACGGCGACCGGCGAGGCCTTGCGTCAACTGCTGCTCGATCCGGCGACCGGTGACCTCCAGCAGCTGACTGAAGCCTTGCTGTTCTCCGCGGCGCGGGCCGAGATGCTC
>JAYZDB010000267.1:0-7575 GCA_036338025.1 Planctomycetota bacterium | reverse complement strand
CTTGCCCTTGCGGTCGATCGCTGCCACTCGGACCGTGCCGCGGCTGTGTGGGTTGCTTCCCTTGACGCTGTACAGGTGAAAACACCGAGCGAGTGCATTGACTGTAGGCAGAGCGTGATCAGCTTGATCGAGAACGAGCAGCACTGCGTTGGTTGCTTTGTCGCTCAGTTTGGCGGCGTTGACTACGCGCTGCACGCACTCGGGCCGAGCCTTGCAGTTGTACCGCGAGACCTGATCAGGGAGACTTCCGACCGTCAACCGCTCTTGCCTGGAATTTGTCAGCGTGGTCGCGGTTGCGCCCAGGTCACCGGCCTTGAGGTTCTTGGTCAGCTTGTGTGCGAGTTTGTCGAGATCCTTGCCGAGGATCTTGGGGAGCTTGCGGAGGGTCCTTTGTGGAGCGACGACGAGTAGGGAGTCAGCACCCTTGAGGAGGGTAGTGACATTCTTGGCGAAGGTGATCTTCACGATGGGTCTACGGGGGTTGAGGTTGGGGCGGTCTTATTGCCCTTGCCCACGTTCAAGGCAACAAACATCCCGATTACGAACCCAATCAACGCGGTCAGGAAGATCAACAGGGCCAGGGGCATGGTCGGGCGCCAGAACAACAACTGGATCTCGATTGGTTGGAGGTTGCTGAACACGAACAGGAGGAGCAGCAGCAGCAGGATGATGATGCCGATTCGTTTGAGCTTTCTCAGTTCCATCGTTTCTTGATTTCTACACTGCGTTGAAGGTGGTCCAGGCTCTGGAGGATCTTGCGACGGATATCAATGCTCAGGTCATCGTGGCGCTCAGCCAAGAACTCTCGGACGATATCCAGCGCATCTTGTGAGCTGTGACCATTCACGAAAGCATCGATCCACGCGGGCATGAAGAAGATCTTGCGGTTCTTTTTGACCCACTCGACCCGGTCAAGAGCCGGCCTGAGGAAGGGCAGGGTCGATTTGTGTTGTCCGGGCCAGTGGAAGTTGCCCAGGCTCGAGCTCATCCACTGTTCTGGTGGATCGTCGAGCTTCGAGTAGGCAGCGAAGTATTCTGCTTTGGCAGATGGACTGGCGGCTGCTGCGATGAAGGCCTCTCGGGCCACGTCCTCGTCTCCGAAGGCTGCTACGACTTGATCCAGGACCTTTTGACCACGACCGGCCCCGACCAGGGCGGTGGCGGCGAGGAACCGATCGCGTTTGCCTATGATCATTCCCTTGGCCGGGGCCCTGGCTTGAGCTGCCGATTCACAGATTGCCATGGCTTGCGGATCGGCACACATGCGCATCAGGGCTCGCAGGGTTTGGGTCTTGATCCCGTCCACCTTGCCGGCGAGTTGCGTACGCAGAACGCCACTCAGCTTAGCCAATCGAGGAGCGCTGAGAGTCGCGGGCATGTAGCGTCGCAGCGCTGTGCTCAGAGTGCTGAGCAACCACGCGTGGGTGCCGGCGTCGGTCTCGATTTCCAGGAGCCGTAGGGCGGCGTCGGCGTAGCGGGCAGGATCCAGCTGTGCTTCGCGAACGGTTTCATAAAGAGCGCTCATGGCGACCGCCCGCACCAGCGGATCGCGGATATCCTGGACATGGTCGACCAGCCAGGCCTGGCTGGTCTCGTCGAGCAGAAACTGTCCGTAGGCGATGTCACCAGGGTTCAGCAATACGCAGGCGGGAGCGGCCTGCCCTTCGAACTCCGGCAGTCTGGTGTTGGCGTCATCGGCGACGATCTTGGTCTTGCGGTGGCTGCCATCGGCATCGAGAAGCATCACTTCGAGTTGCAGAGGCCAGGTGCCTGCATCGCCCTGCACGCTTTCTTGATGCACGTGTAACGAGGCGATCGTGTCGCCGCTCTTGCTCCAACGCGCACGAACTCGTGGCATGCCGGCGGCGAGGATCCAACGATTTGACCAAGGCGCGGCGCTCTCTTCGGATGCCGTCTCCAGAGATTTCACGAGATCGCGCCAGGTAGCGTTGGCGAACTGATACTCCTTCAGGAATAGCTGCAAACCGCGCTGAAAAGTCGATGGCCCCAGGCGGTGATTGAGTTCCCGGATGATCGCGGGCGCCTTGTTGTAGACGATCGGGCCGTACGCGGACTTTGCATCCGCGAGATTGGCGAGTTCCTGGTAGACCGGTGTCGTGCCGGACGTGCCATCGACGGCATAGGCGCGCGGCTTGACCCGGTGGTGGAATCGAAGCCAGGCGTGTTTGCCCGGTTCCAGGGTCTCGAACAGGGTGTAGCCCATGAAGGTCGCAAAGCCCTCCTTCAGCCACAGGTCATCGAACCACTTCATCGTCACGAGGTTGCCAAACCACTGGTGGCTCACTTCGTGGTAGATCAGGGTAGAGCGACGGGATAGTTCGCCTTCGGTTGGTGCTTGCTCGAAGACCAACGCGGATTCGCGGTAGAAGATTGCACCAGCGTGCTCCATTCCTCCGTACGGGAAGCCCGGAAGCAGCACCATGTCGAGCTTTTGAAAGGGGTATGGATATGCAAAGTAGTCGCCCAGCCAGCGGACGGCGTCGCGGTGCATCTCGAACAGTAGCTTGGTCTCGAGTTTGTCGAGCTTGCTCTTGCGGACGTAGGCATGCAGCGGGACTCCCGAGCGGCCGTCGATCTCGAGGCTGGTGCCTTCGAGTTCCTGGAATGGCCCAGCGGCAAACGCGAAGAGATACGTCGACAGGGGCTTGGTGCTTACGAAGTCATGCACGAGGTTGTCGGGGGCGTTTGGTTTGCCCGGGTGGAAGACTCCTCCCATACCGTTCGCGATGACCTTCCAGGACTTAGGTGCCTCGACACTCAGCGAGTAGACGGCCTTGAGGTCCGGTTGGTCGAAGCAGGGAAACAATCGGTGGCAATCGGCGGGGACCACCAGGGTGTAGTAGTACTCGGCGCCATCGGTCTTGTCTCGGTAGACGGTCAGCGGTGTGCCGGTCGGAGCGACCTTCGAGGTGAAGGTCGCACGGATCGAGTTTTCACCCGCCACCCCACCGCTAAACACCAGGTGGTTGGCGACTTTTCGGGCATTGGCGGATTCGCCGTTGAGCGCGACGTCAGAAAGCGGTGGCCCATCCCAATCGAGGACGATGGGCTGCGCGGACTTCAGTGTGAACCGGGCTGTAACTTGACCTCGTACTGCGGCCATGCCCTTGGCGATCTGAAAGCGAAGTTGGTAGCGGACTTTGCTGACGTTGTTGGCGCGGGTCTCAGCGAGGCTACGGCCGATTCCCATGTCCGGGTCGGTGAATCCGGCCGGCGTCACAACTGGACCCAGAGAGTTTGT
Organism: Planctomycetota bacterium; assembly: GCA_036338025.1. GTDB lineage: Bacteria > Planctomycetota > UBA1135 > UBA1135 > UBA2386 > JAYZDB01. Next base: position 4,313 of record JAYZDB010000267.1, on the reverse strand, counting down.
GTGCAAGGCACAGGCGCCGAGGAGCAGGCAACTGAGGCCCGTGGCGTAGGGGGATCCAACTGAGGACATGGGCAGATGCTAGCCAACGGCACGGCGGTCTCGGATACCTTTCAGCGAGTGTCTTGAGCTGGGGTCGAAGAATCTTGGCGTAGTTCAGCGTGTGGCGGATGGACGGGCAGGGCGCTTTCTTCGCTAGTAAACGGATGCAGACCACTAGAATGTGGGGCAAACAGTCGCCGGGCTGAGTAGTGGATTTTCCGGGGGTGACCTTTGATGCGTGCTTTCTTGAGCCTTGTGCTCTGCCTGATTTGTGTGGGCTGCAAGTCCATCGAGCGGCTAGTTCGAAATTCTCCGCTCAGTGGTGTCGAGACCGGTGCAGGCCGGGTGAACGTTTGGCCCATCTACTACCAGAGCGGTGACAAGATCGCGGTCTTGTGGCCGGTGTTCGATGATGACGAGCGCGGTTTTGCGCTGCGTCCCCTGGTAACACGGGACGAAGGGGACTGGGAGGTGCTGTGGCCGCTGTCGAGGTGGAACACGGAAACGGGGGATTGGAACGTCTTGTTGGCGTACCGCATGGATGAAAGCTACGGCGTCTTTCCAGTAATCGGTTTCGGAGACTTCAGCTATGTCGGCCCGGTGTGGTGGAACCGTGAGGATGAGAACAAGCTGACGGGTGCCGGGCTGTTCCCGCTTGCTGCCTGGAGCGAAGAGTTCAGCCACATCGGACCAGTTTGGTGGGGGTCCGAGACGAGCGGGGACGGTTCGAAGAGCATCTCTTCCTACGGCTTGTTTCCAATCGTCGACTTCGGTCATGGATTCAACAACATCGGCCCGATGTTTTGGGGCTACGACGATGACGACGAAATGAACTTCGCGGTTGCGTTCCCCTTGTTCGGATTTGGCGAGGCGGAGGATGGGTCGGGGATGTTGCTCAGCTTGCTGGGTGGACGCGGCTGGGACAAAAATGGGGAGACGTCTTTCGTCAACGTCTTGGGACCGGTCTTTCACTATGACCGTGAGGGGGAGTCCGAGTCCACGGCTGTGCTCTGGCCCTTGTTTTGGAACAGCGAATGGACCACCGGGAACGATAGGCACACCGAGTGGGGTTCGTGGCCGATCTTCGACCACAGAGTCTCCCGAGACGAGAAGGGCGAAAAGACCATGACGGAGACCAGCGCCATAGCGGGCTTGTTCCGGCACGCCGGGAAGGATGGCACGGTTGCTTTGCGGTTGCTGCCGTTGTTTTCGCATCGCACCAAGGACGGCGGTTACGAGGCTGTGCTCGACTGGCTGAGCCTCTACGGCCACAAGGAACACGACAACGGAGACACCGCGTTGCACATTGGGACGCCCATGGTGTTCGAGTACCGTGGTGGAGAGGGCGGTTACCGGTGGAGTAGCTTGCTCGGCACGATCAGCTACGAAACCGAAGGTGACAAATCTGAGTTCAGCCTCCTCTATTACCTGTACCGCCAAAAGACCAGCGGTACCGAAACGAGGCGTGACTTCTTTCCGTTCATCAGTTGGGATTCTGGAGAGAAGCGATCGGGATTTTCGTTCTTGTGGCGCCTGTTCAATTGGGAGCGCAATGGGGACAAGGTGGGGGGGCACATCTTCTTCATCCCCTGGGGTGATCGTTGAGGCTAGACCACACGGAAGAGTCCCGAGTTGTGGACATGGGACCGTGCGACGGATCCACCGAGAAACCCAACAGGCTGAATCTCACGGTCCCCACGAATCAGCGCCTCCGCCGGCCGGTTACTACTTGGATTTGAGTTGGTAGAGGCGCAGGGCGCGGGCCTTCAGGATCGGTACGGCTTGCCACTGCGGCGCCGTTTTGGTGAGTTGCGTTACATCGATCGGGAACCAGAACCGATTGGAGACGAGATAGAACTCCTGTACACCGAAGCGCTGGGTCAGGTCTGCCAGGTGTGCGGCTGACGGAGGCCAGGATTCCAGGTGCACGCGGTGCAGGGGAGAATGGTAGTAGGCCAGAGGGTCGGACGGACATCGTGCCAGTACGACCGGGGGAGGATCAGTCGGTACGTTGTCCTTGAGCCAGGCTGCTGCCACGTGCCAGTCGGGCGTAGGCTTGTAGACGGTCCATTCTCCGTCATGCGGGCCGAGCAGCAGACCGTCAGCGACCAGGGGAATGGAGAAGGCCAGGATCATCGCTCCCCGACGCAGGGCCCGACGACGCAAGGTGAGGAGGCCAGCACAGATCAGGGCGGCATACGGGTAGAGGAGCGGCAGGAGGTTGCGTTCCTGGTAGATGTAGCGGCCGCGATCCGGCCAGACCATGTGCAGGGCGGCGGAGGCGCAGAAGACGCCGACCAGCGGGATGATCAGGGACAGGGCGAGCCACTTTGCTGGAGATCGATCGCCTGACGGCGTCACTTCGCTCTCGCGCCGTCGGTGTGCGGCGACCATCCCCGCCGTGATCAGGCCCAGGCAAACGGTGCCGGTGGTTATCATCAGGATCAGGCGACTACCCTCGAAGGCGAGTTCCGGCTGGTCGGGTGAGATTGGGATCAAGGCGTTGCCGGAGGGAAAGTAGTTGACTAACAGCAAGAAGAGCTCGCGCAGGTCCAGATGGCGGGCGTAGCTGCGGGCGAGGGAGTCAAGGTGCAGGACCTTGTAGACAAGCAGCGGAGCCGTGAGTGCGAAACCGATGCCGAGTGCCGCGCCGACGGAGCGCAGTCGGTGCGCAAGCGGCCGACCACATCGATCGGTGACCACACAGACCGCCGCCGGGATCAGGAGCGTGAGTGTGGCGAAGTCATTCAGGATCGCCAGGGCCGTGGCCAGGCCGGCGAACATCGTGACGCGCCGCCGCCGACCCTCGGCCAGTCGCCAGAAGGCTGTCAGGATGATCACGCTAAAGAGCACAGTGAACATGTTGTTCTTGGCCTCGGTGGAGTACCACAGGTGCGCCGGGGCCAGCAGTAGCCAGGCACCGGTCCAGCGCGCAAGGCGCGGGCTATGGATGCGGGCGAGCCAGCGGCAGAAGAGCAACACGGACAGGTAGCCGGCCAGCAGCGAGGGCAGACGGAGAACCCACTCCGATTCCCCGGCGACGCGGATCCATAGGTACATGAAACCGTTGTAGAGAGGATTGTGGACGTCGCGGATCAGGACGTCGAAGGCGTGCTCGGGGTTGAGACGGGCGGATGTGCGCCAGGTCTCGTCGAACCAGAGGCTCTCGGTCATTCCGGGGAGGCGCAGGAGCAGCGTGCCGAGGCAGAACAGAATCCCCCAGGCTCCGAGTCCCAGTGTGGGTGCATTTCGATCGGCGGCTGCGGGTTCCACATGCGCACTCTAGCGCAACGACCAGCGGTAACACACGTCCGTACATGCCACCGCCCATCCACCGACCGCTCGGCGAATGGGCGGTTGTCTTGATCGGGGCTATTGCTTGCCGACCTTGCCCTTGCCGCCGTTGCTGAACACCAGGCCGAAGGCGTTCTTGCTGTCTTCAATCACGAATTGGTTGAAGAAAGTCACTCCGATGAGTCCGGTGGTGTTCGGCACGTTGAAAGTCTGCTGGTTCGTGCCGGTTGTGCTCGTTGTCGAGCCGATGATGACCTCGCCTGAACTCAGGAGATCACATTTGGGAGCGCCCAAGAAGCCGAGGTTCAGGGGCAGGGGAATGGTGCCCCATTGTGTATCCGACGCACCTATGAGTAGTAGTGCAGCTGCACTCGGCTTGGCGGACGACAACTCGAGCGCGAAGCTCTGGCCGATCTCGGGCACACCGTTGTTGGTCAGGACCGGGAGCGCACCGGTGCCGGTCGCGCAGTTCACGCGCCAGGCCCATAACGCGGTGCGGAATGGCCCTCTCCACCCCGTAGAAGTGGGGGAGTGCCAGTAGTGCTCACCAAAGACACCGCTCGACGACATCGGGAACAGCATCCGACCCGCTGCCGACGTGTAGGACAAGAAGAACTTCTGTCCCGCATTGATGATAAGTGGCGTCGCAAAGGTCGTTTTGTGCCAATCCAGGGTGGACGAGATTTGCAAGGTGCCGGTCCGTACGGGGTTTCCGGTCGGTTGGCCAGCGGCGTTCGCGAGGTAGATCTGCGTCGCGATTGTCAGCGCCCCTGCAGTTCCCCGGGTGAACAACTCGAATCCCGTGACCGTGGTCTGGCCAGTCGGAGCTGGTACACCGAGGGCGAAGGTGTTCGAGTTCTGGCCGAGGTTGCGAGATCCGGACGCTCTGCCGTTGTTCGAACCGCAGCCGGTAGAGGACTTGCCGCTGCCGGGACAGCCCAACCCGTAATCCTGATAAGTGCCCGCATTCGGGTTGGTCC
>JAYZDB010000266.1:0-17477 GCA_036338025.1 Planctomycetota bacterium | reverse complement strand
TGTAGAGCCAGCCCTGGATCAGGACGGTCTCCCCTACGTGCGCTTTGAGGTTACGAATACTGACGGCCTGCTGGCCGTCAAAGGTCTGTTGGGTCATCGGAGGCTCTTGGGTGGAATTCGCCAGCTAGTAGAACGAGTCTTCCCGTCAAGCTCAACCTGGATCGTCGGCCGCTACGGGAACATCTTCACGACGGAGTGGACATCGACCTCGACGATCGAGCCATTTCGCGTCACCACGGAGCCCTTGCAGGGCATCCCGTTCTTCTCGCATTCGACCCGCACGGCCACCTGTTCCTCAAGTTGCACCCCGGTCAGATCGGACAGGATGCTGAGCTTGTTGTAGCCGATCTGGAACAGCCGCTCCTCGACGATGGCGCAGATCCGCTGGCCCGCTGAGATCTGCACCTCGCCATGCTCACCGACCACCTCCACCACCCGGTCGACCGGATGGGCGGCCCGACGCACCAGCGTACGGACGCCATCGAGAATCTCGGCGGCATCCTCATGCACCTGGCCTAGACCCTTGTCGACACCTTCGACCTTGATCTGCTCCAGCGTCTCCAAAGCGTTCTGCAACCGCTCATTGAGCTGCCTGAGCCCGGCGATCTCCTTGAGGTAGGTGTTGAACTTCGCCAGGCGCCAGCTGATCAGGATGAAACCGACCACCAGAGCTCCGAAGAACAGGCTGAACTGAAGAGGATCCATGACCGGCAAAGTGTAGCTTGTCAGCCCATGACCGGAAGACTGCGATACGTCCTGGCGGCCGCCTTTGTGGCCTTGTTCTGGTTTCTACCAGAGGCCAAGACCGAGGATGTCGCCTTCCTGCAGACCAGGGCATGGCTTACCGGCGACAATGGCCCGTTTGCCAGTGCCCTGGCGGACAACAAGATGCCGCCGCTGGTGCTCCGTTCCGACCACCAGGGCCAGGAAGAACGCTGGGCCGGGAAATACCAGCGGGTGGCGCGCGAGTGGGCGCGCAGCACCGACCACACCATCGACGCCACCTTGGCGCCGATGCAGTTGGTCATCATGAGCGGCGACAGCGGTTTTCGCAGCGACTTCCAGGCCGCCGGCCAACCAGCCCTGCGTAAGGAGCTGACGCAGACCTCGGCGCCCGAGGACGGCTACTTCCCCAACCGCTGGAGCCTGCTGCCGGCCTTCCTCGCCATCATCCTGGCGATCATGACCGGCAAGGTGATCCCGGCCCTGTTTGTCGGTTGTCTCGCTGGCGCCTGGCAATTCCGCGACGGACTGCTCGGCGGCGCCGCGCACCTGACCAAGGACACGATCTGGGGCCGTGTCCTCACCGACGACTTCAACGTCGAGATCATGATCTTCGTGGTCTACCTGTTCATGTGCATTGGCATCATGACGCGCGCCGGCGGTATCCAGGGCATGGTCGAGTTGATCCGCGGGTATGCGAAGGGTCCGATCAGCACCCAGATCTGCGCCTTTTGCACCGGCGTGCTGATCTTCTTCGACGACTACTCGAACTGCGTGATCACCGGCACGACGATGAAACCGCTCACCGACCGCAACCGGGTCTCGCGGGAAAAACTCTCGTACATCGTCGACGCCACCGCCGCGCCGGTCGCCGGTGTCAGCATCTTTTCGACCTGGGTCGCTTACGAAATCTCGATGTTCGCGCCGCAACTGCCCGAGGTGACCGACGAAGCCGGCGTGGCCTACACCGAGTCTGCTGGTTTCTCGGTATTCGTACAGACCCTGCCGTTCCGCTTCTACTGTTTCCTGACCTTGGTCATGGTGCTCGGCAGCATCCTGATGCGCCGTGAGTTCGGCTCGATGTTGGCCGCCGAACGCCGTGCGATCCACGAGGGCAAGCCGGTCGAGGACGACGCCAATCCGATGGTGTCCGAGGAGTTTGATTCCCTGGAGCCCAAGGCCGGCACCAGGTGTATGGCCCGCAACGCATTGGTGCCGGTCGGTCTGCTGGTCACGCTCACCTTGGGCCTGATCTTCTACTACGGACACAGCGGCGCGGTGGAAGCCGGCAAGAACCTCGATGTTGACCTGCTGACCCGCATCAAGATCTACCTCGAACATACCGAGAGCCAACGAGCGCTGTACTGGGCATCCTGTGTCGCGATGGTGACCGCAGCGGTGATGGTCTTCGCCCAGGGCATCCTCACGCCCAAGGAGATCGTGGTCAGCGGCTACAAGTCTGCGAAGGCCCTGGGATTCGCAGTGGTCATCCTGGTCCTCGCCTGGTCGATCGGCAAGATCTGCGGCGACCTGGGGACCAACCAGTTCCTGACCGCGGCCTTCGGCAATTCGTTCCAACCCTGGCTCCTGCCGGCGGTGATGTTCCTGCTCAGCGCGCTGGTGGCGTTCTGCACCGGTACCTCGTACGGCACCATGGCGATCCTGCTACCGAACATCGTGGTGTTGGCGCACTCGATCGGCCAGACCGCCGACGCTGGCATCGGCGGCCCCGCGATGATGATGCTGACCATCGGCGCAGTGCTCGAGGGCAGTATCTTCGGCGATCACTGCTCACCGATCAGTGACACCACCGTGCTATCCTCGGTATCGACCGGCAGTGATCACCTGCACCACGTGCGAACCCAGGCCCCCTACGCCGTGGTCGTGATGATCATCGCGATGGTCTTCGGCTATCTGCCGATGGCGTTCTTCGGGCCGAGTCTTCCGATGATCTTCGGCTGCTGGCTGGTCGGCATCGTCGCCGTGCTCAGCTGGCTCCGCCTGGTAGGCAAGACTCCGGACCAGCTGGTGGGCCGGGCGGCGTCTACTTGAGCAACTTGCGCAGGCGCAACGACGCTGACTCTGCACCCACTTCGTGCAGGTAGCAGCACCACAGGAGCAGGTTGTCGACATCCGCCTTCTCGACCGCCGCCAGCCCCTGCCGCAGGGCCTCGTCGGGCGTCGCTGCGACGGGTTCCACATCGCCGAGGTCGAAGATCGGGTAGGTGTAGCCGGCAGCCCCCGAGACCCGCACGGTCAACTGGCGACCCTTGTTGATCCACACCCGGCCCTGCAGGATCCGACCGTTTTGCCAACAGCGAACCTGCCGGTGCTTGTCGAAGGCACCACCCGCCACCGCACTGCTTGCCTCGACCTGGTAGCTACGTCCGAGCGCCGGCCAACCGATGCCCTGGGTCGCCCGATCGAGATCTGCCCGCATCCACGCCGGAGTCTTGGCATTCCGCAGCGGGGCGAGGATCGCCCGCGCAGCCAACACCTGACCGCGTCGAACCAGCTCGCGCAAACGCGGTGCGCAGGCCAGCGCAGACTCGACCCGACCCTGCAGGCTCTGCCAACGGGTCTCGAGTTCCGGCGGCATGTTGAGAGGCTGCTGGCGGAGACCGTCCTGCAGGCGCGCAAGCTCTGCCAGGTCTTCGGATCGCAGGGCGCGCTCAAGCTCCTCGATCATCCCGAGCGCTGCGTCGAGACGCGTCACCAAGCTCAACGTACCGGTCTCGGACTCCTGCCGTTCGCCAGCGGTGCTGGTAGCCAGGCGATTCACGGGCACACCATCTGCACTGGTCCGCACCACCGCGCCGGACCTGCGGGCCGTCTCATCGTCCGGGGGGCCACTCGCCAGCCGTACCTCTTCGACCGAATCAGGGTCGGTTTGCTGTCCGCGTCGGTCCACGCTGGCAGCACGCTCGGAGTCCGCCGCACCCCCCACAGTCACCATGCCACCGGGCTGGAACAGCCCGGTCGGGTCCCCCAGGTAGAACAGCAGGCACAACAGCACAGCGCCGCCGGCGTAATATCGGATCCGTTTCCGCCGCCGTTTCGCCATGACCCGTAGTATCGCAAAGGAATGGCGCAGAGGCCAGGGTGGGATTGGTAGGACCACGCCAGTCTCGTAGAGTACCGGGTCCATGCTCAGCCCTACGCCGTTCTCCATACCGGTCGCGAGTTGCCTGCTCGCGGGCCTGCTCGCGAGTCCGCTCGCAGCCCAGGGATCACCCGTGAGGATCTCGGAGTTCATGGCAGTAAACAACCTGACGCTCAAGGACCAGGAAGGCGACTCGGCTGACTGGATCGAGATCGAGAACACTGGCAAGACCACCATCGACCTCGGCGGCTGGTTCCTCACCGACAAGCAGACCAAGTTGACCAAGTGGCAGTTCCCCACGCCAACCAGGCTGGCACCGGGCAGTCACCTGCTGGTCTTCGCCTCAAACAAGGACCAGAAGGTCCGAGCTGGAGCACTGCATACGAATTTCCGGCTGTCCTCGGGCGGCGAGTACCTGGCCCTGGTCGACCCCAACCTGGGCATCGCGTCGGAATATGCCCCGGCCTACCCACAGCAGTTCCCCGATGTCTCGTACGGCATCGCAGGCACCCGACCCGCGTACTTCCCACAATCGACGGCGCGCGCTGCCAACGGCCCCAGCAAGCCGATCATCGGCAATGTGCGGCATGCACCGGCTGAGCCGACCACCACCACCCCGATCACGGTCACCGCCGACCTGATCCGTGATGCCAGCGTGTCCGTGTCGAAGGTCGAGTTGTTCTACCGGCCCAGCTACGGCCTGGAGAGGACCCTCGCCATGCGGGACGACGGCCAGGGCGGCGACCGCACAGCCGGTGACGACGTCTGGACCGGTGTGATCCCCAGTGGCATCCCGCCCGGCCGACAGGTCCGCTGGCGGGTTCATGCGACCCACTCGGTCGGCAACGCCCGCGCACCCTTGTTTCGAAGCACACCGAACTCGCCGCAGTACTTCGGGACCCGGGTCCAAAATCCATCGACCACCTCAACCCTGCCGATCCTCTACTGGTGGGTCAGCAACCCAGCAGCCGCAAAAGGCTGGGGAACCCGCTGCTCGGTGTTCTACCGCGGCAAGTTCTACGAGAACGTCTACGTCCGGCGCCGCGGTGGTAGCTCGAACGGCTGGGCCAAGGCCAACTACAAGTTCGACTTCAACACCGGCTACCACTTCGAGTACGACGGCAAGGTCGATCCCGTCGAGGAGTTCAACGTCAACTCGACGTGGAGTGACAAGAGCTTCGTCCGCCAGGTCCTGAGCTACGAGACCTACGACAACGCCGGCGTTGCCGGCTGTCATGCAGAGCCCGTCCGCATGCAACTCAACGGGCAGTTCCACAGCGTCGCGGTGTTCATCGAACAGACCGACAAGCGCTTGATCGAGCGCGAAGGACTGGACCCGCGCGGGGCGCTCTACAAGATGTTCAACACCCTGGTGTCCTCCAACGCCGGCGTCGAGAAGAAGACCCGCAAGTGGGAAGGCAACAGTGACCTGAGCGCACTAGTCAGCGGCGTCGCCCTGCAAGGGGCGGCACGTGAGCGCTTCTTGTTCGACAACGTCGACCTGCCAGCGGTCTTGAGCTACATCGCCGCCACCGTTCTGATCCACGACCAGGACCACGTGCACAAGAACCACTACCTGTACCGGGACACCGAGGGCGACGGCGAATGGCGCTTCCTGCCCTGGGACAAGGACCTGACCTTCGGACGCAACTACTTCACCCAGTACGGAGTACTCAACGACATCATGTGGGCTGACGTCGATCCCGCCAGCCACCCGCTCTACGGTGACCAATCCCGCAGCAACCCCGGCGGGCAGTGGAACCGCCTGATCAACGCCTGTCACAGCGTCCCGCGCATTCGCGAGATGTTCCTGCGTCGGCTCAGGACCTTGATGGACTCCATCCTGCAGGCTCCCGGCCTGACCCGGACCCAACTGTTGTTCGAGCAACGCATCGATGTCCTCAAGCTGCTGATGGATCGCGACGTGGCACGCGACAAGACGCGCTGGGGCGTACCGGCATACGGGGACCGCAGCATCGACTTCGCCAAGGGCCTTGCCCGGGTCGAGAATCTGTACCTGGTACCGCGACGCAAGCATCTGTTCACCACCCACAGCTCATCCGCCACCGGCATCATCCCGTCCTCGCAACCGTCCGGCCTGCCGTTGATCCTCGGCAGCGTGATCGCAAACCCGAAGTCCGGCCAGGCCGAGCAGGCCTACCTCGAAATCGTCAACTGCAACACCTTGGCGATGGATATCTCTGGCTGGCAAGTGCAGGGCGGTGTGCAGTTCACCTTCGAACCCGGCACCGTCATTCCCTCCGGTGAGGCAATCTACCTCGCCGCCTCACCTCGGGCGTTCCGAGCCCGATCAACGGGGCCTCGCGGCGGCCAGGGTCTGCTGGTGGTCGGCCCGTACGAAGGCGTATTGACGACGACCAGCCCGATCCAGATCTACGACGGCCGACGGCAAGTCACCAGCCGAGGAGGTTTCACCTACACGATGAAGACCAGTGGGCGGGGTGACCTGGCGATCCAGGTGAGCGGCGCCCCAGCACTCTCCCAGCTGTTCCACCTCATCTCGACCCAGACCAACCACCCACTCGGCGGCGGGCCATTGCTCGGGCTGGGTTCCGACGCGCTGTGGGCCGCCAGCCTGCCACTCGAAACCCACCCGTTCCGCGTGCTCGCCGATGCCAGTGGCAACTACCGCTTCCTCGCCCCGCCCGGCACACTGCCGAAGGGCCTGACCCTCGACAGCATGGTGGTCGCCTTCGACGGGGGCACGAACAGGTTCCTGGTCAGCCCACCACTACGAACGACCTTCTGACCCGCTCATGACTCCTCACACCGAAATGCAAGGCAGCCCGGGCAGCACCCACGGTGGCTCAGGCGTCGAAGCATTGACAGGCCAGGGTGCCTGCCGGAAGGTGGGACAATGCGCCTGATCCTCAGCGGTTGCGCCACCTGCCTGGCGCTGTGCAACGCACCCATTTCAGGCCAGGACGAGCAAGCCGGTGGTGCCCAGAAGACCCGCGAACAAGGCAGCCGGGTATCCCAGGAGGACCGACAGTTCTGGGCCTTCGGTCCACTGCGCAAGATCACCCCACCACAACCCCGCGACGCCAGTTGGGTCAGGAATCCGATCGACCGCTTCATCCGCGCGGCCCAGGAACGCAACGGCGTGAGCCCGAGTTCGGCGGGGACACCGCAGAGCCTCTTCCGCCGAGCCTCGTTCGGCCTGACCGGCCTGCCACCGAACGCCGATGACTCCCATCGGTTCGGGCACGACCAGAGTCCGGCTGCGTGGACAGCCGCGATCGACGCCTTCTTGGCCAGTCCGCAGTATGGCGAACGCTGGGCCCGGCATTGGCTCGACGTCGCACGGTTCGCGGAGAGCCATGGATTCGAACAGGACTACAACCGGCCGCACGCCTACCACTACCGGGACTTCGTGATCCGGGCACTCAACCGCGACCTGCCCTTCGACGAGTTCGTACGCTGGCAGATCGCCGGTGACGAACTGGCGCCCGAGGAGCCTCTCGCCAGGCTGGCGACCGGGTTCCTTGGAGCTGGGGTGTTTCCAACCCAGCTGACCGAGAAGGAATTCGAACGCGCCCGCTACGACGAACTCGACGACATGGTCGCGACCATCGGCGCCAGCATGCTCGGCCTGTCGATCGGCTGCGCCCGATGTCACGACCACAAGTACGATCCGATCCCAGCAAGTGACTACTACCAACTGCTGGCGACCTTCAGCACTACGATCCGCAGCGAGGTCAACATCCAGATGGATCCTGCGTCGGACCGTCAGGCCCGGGTGGAATGGGACAAGGACCACGCGCTCCGCACCGCGGACCTGGCTTTGTACGAACGCCAGCAACTACCCAAGCGCCTGGCCGAATTCCTCACTTCGGGTGCCGCTGCGCAAGTCCACCGCGCGCCGGGTTGGCAGTCCATATCACCCAGCCGTTTCCAATCCACCGGCGGGGCCAGTGCCAAGACCCAAGATGACAACTCCATCCTGGTGACCGGCAAGAACCCGCGCTTTGACACCTACAAGGTAGAACTCGAGACCGACGCAGGATTGCTTACGGCGCTTCGCGTCGAAGCCCTACCCGATGCGTCGATGCCACGTCGCGGCCCCGGTCGCGCCGTCAACGGTAACTTCTGCCTGACCAATCTCTCCATCACTGCCGCACCGAGGAACGGTCAGGGCACAACCATCAATGTGCCGTTGACCAGCGCCAAGGCGACGTTTTCCCAGCGCAGTCTACCGGTCGCCGCGGTCATCGATGCCAACCGCAAATCCGGCTGGGCCGTCGACCCCCAATTCGGCAAGCCACATGCGGCGGTGTTTGAGTTTGCGAAACCCGTCGGCTTTGCCGGTGGTACCAGACTGACCGTCGAACTCGAGTTCCAGTGCAACACCGGTCACAACATCGGTCGGCCGCGGTTCTCCATCACCGGACACCCATCCCCCGTCCCGCTACAACTCGAGGGCCCGCCACCGGCGGTCCTGGCCGCGCTTGCAGTACCGGCCACGTCTCGATCCGGGGCCGACACCAAGACCTTGTTGACCTGGTTCCGCCACCGCGATGCGGGCTGGTTGCAACGCAACAAGAGAATCCAGGAGCACGCTCCGCCAGCCACCAGCTCCAGCAAGGTGATGATCTGCTCGGAAGGGCACAAGCCAATCAAACACCACGCCGATGGCCGCGGCTTCCCGCACTTCTACGAGTCGGTCCACTTCCTGAAGCGGGGCGACACCAACATGAAGGGACCGGTCGTGAAGCCTGGCTTCCTGCGGGTACTGGTCCGCAACACCGCTGCGATCAAACGCTGGCAAGTACCGCCCCCAGCCAAGGCCCGCACCTCGCATCGCCGGGCTGCCGTCGCACGCTGGTTGACTGACGTCGAGGACGGCGCCGGTGCCCTGCTGGCCCGAGTCATCGTCAACCGGGTCTGGCACCATCACTTCGGCACCGGCATCGTCGCGACACCCAACGATTTCGGCAACCAGGGCGCGCGCCCCAGCCATCCGGATCTGCTCGACTGGCTAGCCGGTGAGTTGATCCGCGGTGGCTGGCGACTCAAACCCATCCATCGCCTGATCATGACCAGCGCCAGCTATCGCCAGGGCGACCAGTCGGGCAGTCGCGCCGACCTCACCAACATCGACAAGTGGTTCGGCCGCTATCGGCCCCGCCGCCTCGAGGGCGAATCGCTGCGCGATGCGCTGCTGCAGGTCGCTGGAGTTCTCGATCCGCGGATGTTCGGTGCCGGCACCCTCGACGAAGCCAACAACCGGCGCAGCATCTACTTCATGATCAAACGCAGCAAGTTGATCCCGATGATGGTGACATTCGACCTGCCGGAACCACTCACCAGCCAGGGTCAACGCACCACTACCACGGTTGCTCCGCAAGCCCTGCTGCTGATGAACAGCGCGCACGTGCGTCGTTACGCCACCGCTTTCGCCAAACTGGTCGGCAAGGCCTCTGATCCGATCACTACGGCCTACCGTCGCGCGCTCGGCCGCTCGCCGAGCGCTGATGAACATCGTGCCGGCAAAAAATTCCTCGCCTCCCAGGCCAACAGCTACCAGGAGGCCGGCCAAGGTGGCGCTCACTCCCTCGCACTGGTGGACTTCTGCCAGGTACTGTTCGGCCTCAACGAGTTTGCCTATGTCCATTAGCCGCAGAGATCTGTTCCAGAGTGCGGGATCCGGATTCGGCATGCTGGCCCTGCACGACCTGCTGCGAGCCGACGGCTTGCTGCTGCCCCGCAGTGGAGGAGACCCGCTGTCGCCGCGTCTCCCACACCATTCCGCAAAGGCGCGCGCGGTCATCTGGATCTTCGCCAACGGCGGCCCGAGCCACGTCGATACCTTTGACTACAAACCGGAGTTGGCGAAGCGCGACGGCCAGGAGTTGCCGGGTTTCGACAAGTTCACCGGTTTCTTTTCGCAAGCGGTCGGTCCGCTGATGAAGTCGCCATTCCCGTTCAAACAACACGGCCAGTGCGGCAAGTGGGTATCGAGCCTGTTTCCCCACCTCGCCAAACACGTCGACCAGATGGCGTTCATCCATTCGGGATGGACCGAGTCCAACAACCACAGCCCCGCACTGTTCATGATGAACTGCGGTCTGCCGCGGATGGGCTTTCCTTGCGTCGGCTCCTGGGTTACCTACGGCCTCGGATCGATGAGCCGCGACCTGCCGGCATTCGTGGTGATGTCGGACCCCAAGGGTCGTGGTCTGCCGAAGGGCCACGCCTCCAACTGGGGTTCGGGGTTCCTTCCCAGTGTCTACCAAGGCACCTGGCTCCGCCCCACGGGCGACGCGATCCCCAACCTTCGGCGGCCAACCAGCCTGTCCGACTCACAGCAGCGACGCCAATTGGATCTGTTGGCCAGGCTGAACCAGCGGCACCACCGAGAGCACCCTAACGTCCGCGATCTGGCGGCACGGATCGACAGCTACGAACTCGCCTACCGGATGCAGACCTCCGCTCCGGAGGCCTTTGACATCGAATCCGAACCAGCGCACATCAAGCAGCTCTACGGCCTGGACCAGAAACACTGCTCGCACTTCGCCGCCCAGTGCATGACAGCACGCAGGATGGTCGAGCGTGGCGTGCGGATGGTGCAGATCTACTCCGGTGGGATGGCCAACCAACTGTCATGGGACGGTCACGCCGACATCCACGGCAACCACACCGGCTTCGCCCGCGAGACGGACCAGCCAGTCGCCGGTCTGCTCGCCGATCTCCACCAACGCGGCCTGCTTGAGAACACCCTGGTGATCTGGGGTGGTGAATTCGGCCGGCTGCCGATCGCCCAGAAGGGCAAGAAACCAGGCCGTGATCACAACCCGCATGCCTTCACCACCTGGATGGCGGGCGGCGGGATCAAGGGCGGGGTTTCCTACGGCGAGACCGATGAAATCGGACATCGGGCCGTCGTCGACCGGGTGCACGTCAACGATCTGCACGCGACGATCCTGCACCTGCTCGGACTGAACCACGAAGCCCTCACCTTCCGCTATAGCGGCCGGGACTTTCGGTTGACGGATGTGGCCGGCAGGGTGGTCGGGCAGATCCTGGCCTGACACCAGATACCAACAATCGAATACAAGAATGCGACCTCCCGACCTGCGGCCAAAACCGCTTTCCAACCGTTAGTCTGCACATTCTATTCGTCGGCTCAACCGCCCATGATTGCCACCATGAACTTCGCCCGCTCCTGCTGTGTTCTCCTCCCGCTGCTACTGGTACTGCCGGCACCGGCTCAGAATCTCCCGGACCCTGCCAAGTTGAGTTTCGAAGACGGGACGGACCGCATACCAGACTTCAAGACCTTCCAGAAGCTCTCCTACCAGGGACCGGACGTAATGGTCGACGTCGGCCTCAGGGGAATCGAATACGTCAAATACCAGCTTGAGGCGGTCGAGACCGGTAAACCGATCCTCTACTTCATCAATACCAACACACATCGTGGACACCCGATGTTCATGCGCACGGTAGGCATCACACAGCAGGGCCGCCGCGGACCCGGTCGCGGTGGGTTCGGCCGCGGCGGACCAGGTCGGGAACGGACTGCATTGGTCAGCCAAATGCGCGGTGTGCTGGCCTACCGACCGCTGTTGATGGCCCCGAATGGCAAGCCCGGTCTGTTCACCATCGAGTACGAACCCAACGACAGTTATGAATACAAGATGGTCAAGATGTCCATCGACATGCTTGAGAACTTCGCGCCGTTCACCAAGGGCAGGATCGCGTACTACCCATTGCCGCGCGCCAAGGCCCAGTACGAGCGTGACAAAGAGCTGTACGACAAGGCCAACATCCCCAGTTTCTTCCCGGAAGACGTCTACAAGGACATCGCCTTCCTGCCACTCAACTCCGCCGAAGGCTACGGGCGGCTGCGCCTGATGAAGAGCGACCAGCGTCCCAACCCACGCGACATCGTCCTCTACCCGACACTCCCCAACGAGATGCCGCGAGTCGCCGGGATCATTACCGCAGTTCGACAGACACCTCTGTCACACGTCAACCTGCGCGCAATTCAGGACGGCGTGCCAAATGCCTTCTTGAAGGATGCGACCCGCAACAAGTCCATCACCAGGCTGATAGGAAAGTACGTCTACTACAAGGTCAACGCCGACGGCTACGAACTACGAGAAGCCAGTCGTAAGGCCGTCGACAAGCACTTCGCCAGCCTTCGCCCGACCGAGACACAGGTGCCGAAGAGAAACCTCTCCGTCAAACAGATCCAGGCGCTGGACGACATCGACTTCGAGTACTCCAACAGTGTCGGAGTCAAGGCCGCCAACCTCGCCGCCCTCCGCAAGCTCGGAT
The DNA here is from genome assembly GCA_036338025.1 of Planctomycetota bacterium. Taxonomy (GTDB): domain Bacteria; phylum Planctomycetota; class UBA1135; order UBA1135; family UBA2386; genus JAYZDB01. Next base: position 5,350 of record JAYZDB010000266.1, on the reverse strand, counting down.
TTCCCGAAGGCACGGTGCCGAACGGATTCGCAGTGCCGTTCGCATTCTACGACGAGTTCATGAGACACAACGGCTTCTACGCCAAGGCTGCTGCCATGATGGCGGGGCCAGAATTCGCCAAGAACACCGACAAGCGAATCAAGGCCTTGGAGCAGTTTCGCCGGACTATCAGCAAGGGTGAGATGCCAGCACGGCTGCAGACAGCGCTGGCCACGGTACAAAAGAGCTTTGGTGACCATCCGATCCGCTGCCGTTCGAGCACCAACAACGAGGACCTGCCGGGCTTCAGTGGTGCTGGCCTATACAGCTCCTACACCCACGACAAGACCGAGGGCCCGATCGCCAGCTCGATCCAGCAGGTCTACGCCAGCCTGTGGAACTTCCGCGCCTTCGAGGAACGGGACTTCTACAGGATCGATCACGACGCTACCGCGATGGGAGTGCTACTGCATCCGAACTTCAGTGAAGAGAAGGCCAACGGCGTCGCAGTTTCCGATGACATCGTCTACCAGTCCGGCAACAAGTACTACGTCAACACGCAACTAGGCGAAGACATGGTCACCAACCCGGAAGGCCAATCGATTCCAGAAGAAGTCCTGCTCAGCCCCTCGAGTTCCCGTGACGACACAATCGTCACCTACTCCAACCGGGTGCAGGGGAATCAGGAGATTCTCAGCCGGGCGCACGCCGACCAATTGCGCCGGCACCTCGGCCGGATCAAGCGCAAGTTCCGACGCCACTATGGCCACAAGCGATCCGACGGCAAGTTCGCCATGGAGATCGAATTCAAGGTCACCGCCGAGAACAAGCTGGTGATCAAACAGGCGCGTCCGTGGGTGTACTGACCACTCCGGTCTGGACCATCATCCCACGAATATCAGCACATAGGCAGTCGCCAGCACCAACTGCACCAGCGCATAGGGCAAAGCCAGCCGCACAAAACGGACAAAAGGCATCGGCAACCCGTGCTTGTGGATGATGGTCACCGCAACCAAGGTCGAAGCCGAGCCGATCGGCGTCAAGTTGCCTCCCAGGTTGGCACCAAAGATGACCGACCACCAGAACCGCGAATCAGGATCCCCCGCGATCATGGCATTCTCGCCCAGGATCTGGGCCAACATCGCAGCTAGCGGGATGTTGTCGGTCACGGAACTCGCAGCCGCCGAAGTCACCAGGATCGACCCGGCACCCAGGACGTCACCGAGTCCGATGATGCCCTCCAGACCCTGACCGATCATGTGCAACACCTGCGCATGTTCCATTACGTTGATCACCACGAACAGGCAGGCGAAGAACGCCAACAGGTCCCAATCGATCGCCTGGTAGAACTTGTCGGCAACCGCCTTGAAACGCAGCAGCATGATCAGGCCGAATGACAAGGCGACATAGCCCATCTTCAGGTCTGAGATCCAAGGCAACACCGATGCGCTGGCAATCACACCGATGAAGGCCACCAGCATGCAGGCGCCGAACCAAAAAAAGACCGGGCTCTCGACCCCGTCGTTCTCGTCAAAGCCCGCCACCAACTCACGGGCCTCGGCACGCTCCTCGGCAGTACGCAGGCCCTGGATGCCCATCAGCTTCGCACCCATCAGCAGCGTGATCACCGTCGCAACCGCGACGTAGGGGCCCGCCACCAGGAAGAAGTCGATAAACGAGATGCCGGCCTTGGTGCCAACGATGATGTTTGGAACTGACGAGATCAGCGTCAGCAATCCCCCAACGTTGGTCAGTAGTCCCTCGATCAGCAGAAACCCGAGCAACTTCTCGCGCCGGCCGAGTTTCTCCAGGGACACCGCTGTCAGAGACCCCACGATGATCATCGCGGTGACGTTGTTGAGGACCGCCGAAAACACAACGGTCATCAACCCGTACGAGACCAGGAGCTTGAACGGATCACCCCGCGACGCCTTGGTGAGCTTGATCGCAACCCAGGTGAACAGACCACTCTTGGCGGTGACATCCACGAACAGCGAAGACCCGAGGATGATCGCGATGACGTTCCAGTCCACGGCTGGAATGTAAACCGGCAAGTCGATCTGGTGTCCGCCGACCTCGACCGGGCCAAACGGCAACAGATGGCAGGCAGCACCACACAACAGCGAGACCATCGCGAAGGCCCCGACGATCACCGACTTCTTGGCGTGGAGTTTCTCTTCCAGGGCAAGACAGAGGATCATCGCCACCAGGATCCCGGTGAAGAACAGGGTCACTCCGAGAGGGACCTCGGGAGATTGATGCGCAGCATCCTGAAGGGCAGACGTAGCCGAAATGAGAGACATCGATGTCATCTGGAGAGTCATCGGCTACAGCAGAAGCAGCGGGATCGACCGGATCTCCACCGCCAGAGGATAGGCGAGGCCATGCATCGCCGACTGGTATTCGTCCTTGGTGTTCATCACCAACATGTCGACCGCGTGTTCCTCGATCAACTTCTTGTACTCCTTGAGCCGGCGTCCGATCATCACCACGGCCCGCACATCGAGGGACAAATCCGATCCGTCCAGCACGAGCTTGCAAGATTGGATGTAGTCGGTGGGTTCTTTCAGGAGCTGCGCCAGGATCGTATCGCGAGCGTCATCGGTATCGATCGAGGGGATCTTGCCGATGGTCTCGATCAGCCGTTCGAATTGGTTCTGGTTTTCGACGTGAGACAGGTAGAGCACACCATCGCGAGCAGTGAAACGAGCGCTCCAATTCACCAACTGATCGTCGCCAGTCAGGTGGTCGGTGATCGCCATCACCACGTTGGTATCCGTCAAGGCATGATCCATGGCACCGCCCTCGGTCGGGTGCGGTAGCACGAGCACGGGGCAACCAGATGCCTGGGTCAGGACGTCGAGATACTCCCCGAGGCTGAACGGCCACTTCCACGCGTCACTACCCAGGTGACGATAGGTCACGACGAGGTCGGGTTTGTGTCTCTCTACCAGCTCCAGAAGCTCCGCGACATTCTCGAACTCCCCGCGACCTATCCGCTGCCACTCAGCGCCGTCGAGCACCAGAAGAAATTGCCGCAGCTGGTCAACTAGCTGCTGCATCTCCGGCGAGTCGAGATCGGTGACCAACAGTACGCGCCGAACTTCCGGCGGATCGAGGTGGTAGACCGCCTTGCTTGCAGACCGGAAGGCGCTCTCGAACTGGTCGACCTTGCTCATGGCGGAGAGTGTGGCGACAAGGCCAGGCTTCGTCAGCCGTTTCTCTGCGAAACCTACGGCGCCAGGCCAAGCAGGAACTGCACGACACGGTTTTCGGCCCAATAGCGATCCAGATCACGCCCAACTGAGCTGACTGCTGGCCGCCTGGACAGGAAGGCACAGTGACCTCCGGTGCGTGGCACCAGCAGTTCGATCGCAGGATTGTCGAGCCCGCTCACCTGATCAATCTGGCTGACCGGCAGCATCGGGTCATCGGCAGCTTGCACGAAGAGAGTCGGCACCTTGATATGCTCGAGCAGGGGCAAGGCTGTTGCGGTCCGGTAGTAGTTGGCTGCGTCACCGAAACCAAAACTCGGTGCCGTGAAGCGATCGTCAAACTCTTGGAGAGTCCGCACGCGACGCAGACCCGTCAGGTCAAACCTGCCAGGAAACTGGCTTGCCTTGCGGCGCAACATCCCACGCAAGTGCGCCATAAACGAGCGACGGTAGAGTCCGTTGACAAAACCCTGATCGATGTTCTGCACCGCGAGTGCAAGATCGATCGCAGGGGATACTGCGGCGACGCCTCGCAGTATCGAACGTCCGGCTTCGTGCGATTGGCCAGCCACCCGCAGCGCTATGTTCCCACCCATCGAAAAACCCGCGAGGTAGATCCTGCGATGGCCCTCGTCGGCCAGTGTGTCGATCACCACCTCGACATCCGAACTCAAACCCGAGTGGTAGAGAGTGGTCGCGAGGTGCTCGGTGTCGCCACAGTTCCGCATGTTCAGCCGCAGCACGTTGAACCCGGACTGCACAGCCTTACCGGCGAGCCCCACCATGTAGCTGGAAGAATGCGAACCGGACAAACCGTGTAGCAACAGCAGGGTCGGCACTTCGGTCGGCTCAGCCTGCCAGTGGCAGCGCGCTACCACCTTGTTGTCGGCAGCGACCTCGAACTGCCGTTCGACGCCAGCCGGCGACCCCGACCCGAGCCAGCGGCGGGGCAGGAGGTAGCTGGCCACCGTCATCAGGTGCGGGTTGCGCAGCGCGGGATGGGGAACGAATGCCGGAAACACGAGCCAGAGTGTATCTTCAGCGCCATGCGACCACACGACCTCCCGCCGATCACCGCCTCTGCTTGTCTCCGCGCTCCCGCGTCGCCCAAGACCCATCGGCGCCGGCTCCCGATGGAGGCAATCCGATGAGTCAACGTTGGCGACTCGACGGCAAGACCGCGCTGGTGACCGGCGCCACCAAGGGGATCGGCCGGGCCATCGCTCTCGAACTCCTGGAGTTGGGCGCGGAGGTCTGCATTACGGCCCGCACCCAAGACGACATCGAGACGACGGTCACACAGTGGCGGGAGCGTGGATTGGCAGTCAGCGGCGTGGTCAGCGACATCACGACCTCGAGCGGTCGGCAAGCCGCCCTGTCAGCCGCCGCCCGTGACGATCAGTTGGACATCCTGATCAACAATGTCGGTACCAACATCCGCAAACCGACAGATGATTACGACGCCAGCGAAATCGACCACCTCGTCGCCACCAACCAGCGGGCGCCCTTCGAAATGTGTCGCCTGGCATACCCCGCGCTGCGCAAGGCGGCGACCGCTGGCGGTCCGTCTCGAATCGTCAACGTCACCTCCGTCGCTGGTCTTACCAACGTCGGCACCGGCACTCCCTACGGCATGGCGAAGGCGGCCCTGACCCAGATGACCAAGAACCTGGCGGTCGAGTGGGCGGCTGACCACATCCTCGTCAACGCCGTCGCTCCCTGGTACATCCGAACGCCGCTCGCCGAACAGGTACTGAAAGACCCCGAGTACCATGAAAAGGTGCTCGAACCGACTCCACTCAAGAGGATCGGGGAACCCGAGGAGGTCGCGGCGACGGTCGCCTTCTTGTGCATGCCAGGGGCGTCATACGTCACCGGCCAGAGTCTGGCGGTCGACGGAGGCTTCACGATCCGCGGCTTCAAGCCCTAGGTGGCTGACTCAGGGGCGCCGCGCCTTGCGTTCCATGCCGATCTCGTAGCGCAACCAACGACAATCGATGCCACCGTTCTTCACGGGGATCTTCCGACTCGAACGTAAACCGAGGCGTTTTGGCAAGTCCGGATTGCCGCAGAGCACATGCGCCATCGCACCACGGCATTGTTCGTGGAAGAAGTTGCCGAGCGCGTCCCAGGTGTCGAGGAGATCATCACCCTCG
>JAYZDB010000265.1:0-8862 GCA_036338025.1 Planctomycetota bacterium | reverse complement strand
GGGGGTGTGGCCGGGGGTACTGACAACCTTCAAACGCACCCGACCGAGCTCGATCGTCTCACCGTCTTGCAGAGCGCGAAACGGATACTCGGGCCGTGCCCCCTCGCCGAGACAGATGGTAGCCCCGCAGCGTTCTGCCAGCTCGAGGTGACCCGAGGCAAAATCGGCGTGAAAGTGGGTCAGGACTGCATACCGGATCTCGAGGCCGTGCTGGTCGGCTAGTTGCAGGTAGTCATCAATGTCACGCCGGGGATCGACCACCGCCGCCAGACCGGACTCCGGATCACCGATCAGGTAGGACGCCTGCGAGAGACAACCGAGGTAGAACTGCTCGAGAATCATGCGACGGATGATACCGACTTCGCCCAGGCTCATCGACCTCTCAGGTCCCGGAGACTACCGGACTATCCTCCAGACCAACGCGACGGCGAGCGTCTTCGCTAGTTCCGACGCAGGCCCAGCGGGAAGCTCTCGCCAGCGAGTTTGACAGTCTCGACCCACAGGTCATCTTCCATGGCGCCGATCACGAACTCGTTCGCCAGGGTCTGCTCCTTCACATAGGACTCGTGAACGCGGATCGCGTCCACCACCGATGCCGGCAACTCCGCCACCAATCGGATGTGGTCACTGACGTGCAGATCCGCCGCCTTGCGTGCCGTCTGCACCAACCGCACAAAGTCACGGGCCAGGCCTTCGGCTTCCAGTTCCGGTGTGACATCGACGTCGAGGACCACCACTGCATCGTTCGTGCTCAGCGACTCGCTCGCCACACCTTCCTTGGCTTGTAGCCGCAGCCCGTACTCGCCAGGCTCCAGAGTGACGCCACCGACTCCAACCGTGCCATCATCATGCCTGGTCCATTCACCCTTCTTCGAGGCGAGCATCACCGACTTCATCGAGGCACCGAGTTTCGGCCCCATGACCTTGGCGTTCACTTGCAGTTGGAAGGTGCCAAACGTCTCAATCGCGTCCGAGAACTGCAACTCCTTGACGTTGATCTCGTCCGTGATCAGGTGGGCGAACGGAGCCAATCGGTCACTGTCCTGGCCCGCAACGGTCAAGGACGCCAGGGGCAAGCGGGTTCGTAATTTGTGCGACTCGCGCAGACCGAGGGCAACCGAGCAGGCATCGCGGGCCCGATCCATGTCGGCAACCAACTCGGCATCTGACGGCAGGGTCGAAGCATCCGGCCAATCGCTGAGATGTACACTGCGTTCACCGGTCAGGCCGCGGTAGACCTCCTCGGAAAGCAGCGGCAACAGCGGAGCGACTGTCCGGCACAGCGTAGTCAAGACGCTAAACAGGGTGTCGTATGCATCCTGCTTGTCCTGGTCCTTCGCGGACCTCCAGAAGCGATCGCGACTGCGGCGAATGTACCAGTTGTTGAGCGCATCCAAGAAGGCGGTCACCCGCTGGCATGACCCAGCCAGGTCGTAGCCATCAAGATCATGTTGCACGTCGGTGACCAGTTGGTGGGTCTTGGCGAGAATGTAGCGGTCGAGCAACTGACTGCTGTCGGTACGGAACTTCGCAGTGACGCCGTCGGTGTTGGCATACAAGGTGAAGAAGTAGTACGCGTTCCAGATCGGCTTGATCACCAGCCGCACGATCTCCGCGATCGAACGTCCATCGAGATCAATCTGAAGATCCCCGCCTCGCAGGATCGGTGAGGACATCAGGGACCAACGCAACGCGTCGGAGCCGTGAGTCGCAAACATCTCCTCGGGATCCGGGTAGTTGCGCAGCCGTTTGCTGAGTTTCTGCCCTTCCGAATCGAGAACAACTCCATGACAGATGACGCTCTTGAACGGCGGGCGGTCAAACAGCGCTGTCGACAGCACCACGAGCGTGTAGAACCAACCACGCGTCTGCGCGACGTATTCCACAATGAAGTCAGCCGGGAAGTGACTCTCAAACCACTCCTTGTTCTCAAAGGGGTAGTGCACCTGGGCGTATGGCATGGATCCGGACTCGAACCAGCAATCGAGCACCTCCGGCACCCGTCGCATCATGCTCTTGCCAGTCGGATCATCCGGGTTGGGACGGGTCAAGCCGTCGATAAACGGTCGGTGAAGGTCGTTCACTTCGACCCCAAAATCACGCTCGAGCTCCTCGATCGAACCATACACGTCAGTTCGCGGATAGGAGGGATCGTCACTCTTCCACACCGGGATCGGGGACCCCCAGTAGCGGTTGCGGCTGATCGACCAGTCGCGGGCATTCTCGAGCCACTTGCCGAACTGGCCGTCGCGGATGTGCGATGGGATCCACTCGATCTGCTGATTGAGTTCCACCATCCGGTCTCGGAACTCGGTGACCTGCACATACCACGAGCTGACGGCCTTGTAGATCAGAGGCTCATCGGTCCGCCAACAATGCGGGTAGTTGTGTTCGTAGGTAACATGGCGGAACAGTGCACCACGCTCCTTGAGGGCCTTGATGATCGGCTTGTTCGCTTCGAGAACATTGACGCCAGCCCAGTCGGTCACTTCGCTGGTATAGCGGCCCTTCTCGTCCACCGGGCAAACGATCTCGATCTCGTGGGCAGCGCAGACACTCTGGTCTTCCTCGCCAAAGCCCGGTGCCATGTGCACGGCGCCGGTACCCTCTTCGGTATCCACGAAATCGGCCCCGAGGATGCGGAACGCATTCTCGTGAGCCTCGAAGTAGGGGAACAGCGGCTTGTAGCGTCGCCCGACGAGGTCCTTGCCCTTCAGCATTCCGACTTCTTCGAACCCCTCGAGTTCCTTCTCGTAGCCCTGCCGCGTCGCGGCTCCGATCACCAGGTGCCGCCCATCCGGACCCTTCATGATCGCGTAGTCAATGTCTTCGCCGACCGCCATCGCGAGATTGGACGGCAGTGTCCAGGGAGTCGTCGTCCAAACCAGGATCGACAAGGCTGCGGGGTCCCCATCGACCGGCTCGAGCTCGAACGTCACCGTCACCGCTGGGTCTTGGCGCGGACGATAACTGTTGTCCATGCGGATCTCGAAGTTGCTGAGTGGCGTCTCCACCGCCCAGCTATACGGCATGACCCGGAAACCCTCGTAGACCAGACCCTTGTCGTAGAGCTGCTTGAACGCCCACATGACACTCTCCATGTAGGAGCGGTCCATGGTCTTGTAGTCGTTGTCAAAATCGACCCAGCGGGCCTGACGTGTGACGTAGCGACGCCACTCGCCGGTGTATCTCTGTACCGAAGCCTCACAGGTCTTGTTGAACTTGTCGATACCCAGCGCTTCGATCGCCTGACGGCCCGAGACCTCGAGTTCTTTCTCCGCCTCAAGCTCGGCCGGCAAGCCATGACAATCCCAGCCGAATCGTCGCTCAACCCGGCGACCACGCATGGTCTGGTAGCGCGGCACCACGTCCTTGACGTAGCCAGTCAACAGGTGACCGTAGTGCGGCAGCCCGTTGGCAAACGGCGGACCATCGTAGAACACGTACTCGTTGTCCCCGCCATCCCGCTGCTCGACCGAGGCCCGAAAGGTGTCATCCTCCTCCCACGACTTCAGGATGCGCTCTTCCAGCTCGGGAAAGCGCAGATTCGGGTCAACATCGGGATACGGCTTGGCGGAGTCGGACATGCGTACAGGTGTAAGATCGCAGCTCGCAGTTTGCCCACCAACCGCGACATTTCAAAGCATGCCGTCAGCGCCCGTGCCAGATTGAACCTTCGCCAAACCGATCTCGGATGCAATCCATGGCCGTGTTGAGCTGATCGGACTTCTGATCCAGCTCGCGATCAAACAAACCGCCCTGGGCCGGGGCACCCCTGGGAAGCAGGTCTGCAACCGCCACGCCCAGCAGGCGGACCGGTGCCATCTCAGCCCGGACCTCGTCGAACAGGCTCCGGACCTGGCGATAAATAGTCAGATCGTCATCCGTGGCGTCTCCGAGCCTGCGTTGCCGCGAACAGGTGGTGAAGTCGGGATCGCGGAGCTTGAGCCGAACAACCCAACCTCTCAGGTCCTGCCTCCGCAATCGACGACCGACGCGCTCACTTTGGTCCAGGAGCACCGCGTAGCAATCCTCCCGAGTCCGCAGGTCGTGCTCAAACGTCTCCTCATGGCTGATCGACTTGATCTCGCGATCCGGCTCGACCGGACGATCATCGATCCCCCGGCACAGATGGTAGAAGTGCTCACCCAGGCTCTCCCCCATCAACTCGATGCTCCGTGGCAGATCGAGGTCTTGCAGGTCCCCGATCTTGTGATAGCTGAGGTCAGTGAGTCGCTTCTGCATGCGAGGTCCGGCGCCCCACAGTCTGGCAACGGGAAGGCCGTGGAGAAACTCAGCCTCGCTGCCCGGCACAACCACCGTCAAGCCATCGGGCTTGTCCAGATCGGAGGCTACCTTGGCAACGAACTTGGAAGTCGCCACTCCCACGGAGATCGTCAGCCCGGTGCGTTCCTTTACCAGCGTTCGGATCTTCTCCGCGATGGCCTGGCCGTCGCCGAACAGATCCACACTACCCGTTACGTCGAGAAATGCCTCGTCGAGCGAAAGTGGCTCGATCAACGGAGTGAACTCCTCGAACACGCCGCGGATCTGCTGCGACACTCCAGCGTAGACTTCCATCCGGCCACGGACAAAATTGCCGTGCGGACATAGCTCTCGGGCGCGTGCCATCGGCATCGCAGAGTGCACCCCAAACTCACGGGCCTCGTAGCTGGCAGTCGAGACCACACCGCGCCGTCCCAGGCCCCCGACGATCACCGGCAGGCCACGCAACTCGGGGCAATCGCGCTGCTCAACCGCAGCGTAGAACGCATCCATGTCGGCATGCAGGATCGTGCGGTCATTCGGGGAAGCAGGCATCGGTCGCAGGGAGCTTAACCGGCTGGTTCGCGCGGCGCCCCAAGATGTCCGGTTTCGGTGCTCTACCCGTTCTGATCCTGAGACATCGGCGGGCGGCTCCGGACCAGAAGAACCAGGCCGAGATAGAACGGCAGATACTCGACAATCTTCAGACCGAACTCGACCTCCTCGCGACCAGGCACCGAGTGCGCGACGTAGATCGTACCCGTAAACACCAGCACCCACGTCGAGGGGTAGACGCAGAGTAACGGCACCAGCAGCGCGAGATACCAGGGGTGCATCGTCGGTGAGCAGGCGACGAAGAACCACAAGACCGCGGCGGTCAGTTTGTGCAGTGGCCAACGGCGCAGCCATGCAAAGGCCACCAGCCCCAGGCCCATCAAGGCAATCAAGGCCCTGGCGACACGATCCGCAAACGAACTGAGCTCGAACTCCCGCATGCACCAGATGCAGGCCTCGCGCACGACGGCAAAGACACTGTCGTTGTGGCTCCAAAGATCTCCATAAATGCGGATTCCCTCGAACAAGTCGAGAACAGGACGACCGCGCAGCATCGCATCGACCACCAGCGGTACATAAAGAAGCCCGAGCACGGCGACAAACATGCCCCACGCCACCTTCCAGCGGCCGGCGACGAATGGCAACAACACCACCGGCAAGATCTTGCTGGCGGTAGCCAAAGCCAGAAGACCACCGCCCAGGGCGCGGCGCTGGACGGTGGCCGCCCACAAGGTCAGGACAATCATCGCGATCGCGAGACTGTCGCTGTGGCCCTCGCCGGCAAATTCCAGGACCACAAGCGGGCAAAGTCCGTAGATGACGGCGCGGTACGCCGGCACACCGACCTTCGGAAGCCAACTCCACAGCATCAAAAAGGCCAGCAGGTCAAAGACCCCGAATACGATCTTCATCCCGATTGCCGAGGGCGCGACCGAGTAACCCAGTGCCAGGCACAACTCGACCAGCGGCGGATAGGCTGCTGGCACGTACGGGTGGTTGATCCGATCGTAAGTCGCAAGTCGTAGGTGTTCCGCCACATCGATCGGCGCCGACAGGTAGGGGTTATGGCGCTCGAGGACCATGTGGCCTTCATGCAGGTAGCGGAACACGTCATCGGACAATGCCGGTGCCAATGGCAAGACCAGCAAACGCAACAACAAGACCAGGCCGAAGGCTTCCAGAAACGACGGGCGCCAGCTACCGCGCACCACCCTGCTACACAGATAGACGTAGCTCAGGGTTGCCACCCCGTGAATCCCCGCCCCGACCCAGAAATCATCGAGACGATCCCCGAAGTGCTGCAGTGCCCAATGACCCGCAACAGCGAGTACCAGGATGAGTCGTGCCCAAGCGAGCACTGGCCTTACCTGGCCCCGAGATCGCGGAGAGCCTTGTTGGCGACTCGCTGCACGTATTTGTTGCTGCTGGCCTGCTTGGCCTGCAAGGCCTTGGTGGCCGGCCGGGCCGATTCGTCCATGTCATCCAGGGCGTTTACGGCCCGCAGCTGGACCCACTGGTTCTCATGATCCAAGGATGTGACCAGGACTTTCAGCGCCGCAGCGCGGACCTCAGCCGGTCCGCCCTTGAGTCGAGAAAGAGCGCTGGCAGCCGTCACCCGTACATCCGGCGCAGCATCCTCCAGGCAGCCTCGAAGCGCAGCAATCGCAGGCCGAGCCGCCTGACCCAGAGCCAGCAGGCCGGTGACCCCCCAGTAACGAACTGCCGGATCCCGATGCTCCAACAGGGCTCGCAACCCATCGAGGTTCGTGGCATCACGGGCGTTGGCAAGGTCTGCCGCCGCCAGCAATTCCTTGAGCGGATAGGAGTGCTGCCCGTCACGCACCGCATCGTAAGGTGCCAGCTTGCCAAACCGGGTCCGCAGATCAGCCTCTGGTAGCAGACCGACATCCACGATCCGCGACATCCAAGCCGACAAGGCAGCCTGCAACTCCGTCTGGATCACCGCGTGTTTGGCATCGCCTGCAAGATTGACGGTCTCGTGCGGATCGGTCTTGGTGTCGTAGAGTTCGACGGTCGGTTTTGGTTCGAAAAAAGCCCGCTGTACCGGATTCAGTTCGCCGGCGGTGAACTGTCTCTGCCACTCCTTCATGGTCGGCATCTGGTACATGTAGTCGATGTGCTGCGCGTATGGCAGATGCGGCATGAAGTTGCGGATGTACTTGAACCGGCCATCGGAGACACAGCGGATCATGTCATAGCGCTCGTCCATCCGGTCTCGGAAACCAAACACGTAGCGCCGTTGCTCTGCGGCATCCTGACTATTCCCACCGAGGAAGGCCTGACCCTGCATGTGCTCCGGCACCGCGACACCAGCCAACTGCAACACGGTCGGTGCAAAATCCACGAAGCTCACCAGCCGTGTGGTTTCGGTACCTGGCTTGCCGGGCGCGAACTTCGCGAATTTCTCCGGAAACCTGACCATCAGCGGGACCCGCAGACCCGAATCGAACAGCCAACGCTTACTGCGCGGCATTCCGGCGCCGTGATCCGAGTAGAAGAACACGATGGTGTTCTCAGCCAGACCATCCTTGTCGAGATCAGCGAGCAGCTTGCCGACCTCCTGGTCCATGAAGGTGATCATGTCGGCGTAGCGGGCCCAGTCCCGCCGCACCGAACTGGTGTCCGGATGATAGGGCGGCAGTTCCATCGCCTTCGGGTCGTGAACCTGCCCCGACTTGAGCTTCGCGACACGTTGTCGGTAGCGCTTCTCTGGTTGCCGGATCTGCGACTCATGGCAACTGGTGTAGTTGAAGATCGCGAAGAAGGGCTGGCTACCCTTGCGCTTGCGCCAATGGGCGCGGCGGCTCGACTCATCCCAGATCTTGCGACCGAGCTGGAGGTTGTAGTCCTTCTTGCTGTTGTTGGTGCAGTAGTAGCCAGCCTTGCGTAGGTACTCCGCGTAGGTCAGCACACCCTTGGGCAAACGACCCTGGCAGCGCATGTGCTGCGAACCGATCGAGTTCGGGTACATACCGCTGATCAAGGTCGAACGCGCCGGGGCACAGACGCCAATCGTCGCAAAGGCGTTGCGGTAGAGCACTCCCTGGCGTGCCAAGGCGTCGATGTTGGGAGTCACCGCAGTCTTGTCGCCGTAACACCCGAGGTGCGGGCTGATGTCTTCGCAGGTGATCCAGAGAATGTTCGGCTGCTGGCCGAGCGCAAGACCACACAGGGCGAGCGAGGCAACGAGAGAATATCTCATCAACCCGTTATAGCGGGGAGCCCTGCTGACACCGAAGTCCGCGCTACTTGTTCTTCTTGCCGGAATCCTTCTTTTTGGGCGGCGGCGGCGCCTCCCCACTCTCGCGAGCAGGATTGCGCTCGGGACGGGTTGCAAGATCAGGCTTGACCCGTTTCAGCACGCGTGCCTCCCGCGCGGCGACCAATTTCGGCTTGTGGCGATGGAAAATCAGCGAAACCTCGGTACCCGGTGGCGGGCAAGCGGGAGCAATCGCCCAGTTCATCTCGTCACGAGCACGTTCGTGCACCATGGTCAGCAGATGATTGTGTGGATGCTTGTAGCAGACGCTGATCAGGTTGCCTTCGAAGTCGGCCATGTACACCTCGGGTTCACCACGGTACATCTGCGCCATCCTGCCGCCGAGGTAGACCCATTTGGCGTTCGCAACCGACAAGTTCGCGGTCCAGTCGAGCAGCAACTCCTCGACCGGAACCTCGACCTTCTTGCCGTCCTTGCCGATAAAGGCTGCGGTCATGAACATTTCCCCCCCAGCGGGCGGAACCAGGATGTAGGGGTCGGCGCCGGCCCGCAATTCCTCTTCGGATGGCATCGGGTCCTTCTTCTTGAAGGAAGCGTTCTTGCCCGGCTTGACGCCGAGCGCCAGCAGACCAGTGTTCAAGACACTCGGCTTGCACTCCGTGACCAACAAGGCCTCGTGCGACTTACCCTGCCGGTGAATCAACAGGAACTCGAGGTCGTTGGTTGGTCGGTTCACAACCGTTGGGACTCTCAGGGTTTTCTTGGCCAGGTCGATTTCGATCCCCTCGTTCTTGAGGGCC
>JAYZDB010000264.1:0-9892 GCA_036338025.1 Planctomycetota bacterium | reverse complement strand
GCCCCGAATACCTGGGCGAGGATCTGGTGACCGAGGCAAATCCCGAACATCGGCACCTTGCCGACCAGTCGCTTGGCTGCTTCGACGGCGTAGGGCACCACCGCCGGGTCGCCGGGACCGTTGCTGAGAAACACACCATCTGGCGACCGCTCCAGGACGGCCTCGGCCGGGGTGTCGGCCGGCACCACGGTAACGTCGAACCCGCATTGGACCAGCGAGCGGAGGATGTTGCGCTTGGCACCGAAGTCGTAGGCGACGATCGCGAGGCGACTCGGCGCCGTGGTTTCCAGCCTGGCTGAGAATTCCGATTCGAAGCCCCGATTCCAGGGTAGCGGGCCGTCGAGGGTGACTGCCTTGACGTGGTCTTCGTCGCTGATCGACGGCGCCGACCGCGCGCGTTCGACGAGTTGTTCCTCGGAGCTATCCATGTCTTCGGTGATCAGTACCTTCAGACTGCCGGCGGACCGGACCCGACGGGTCAACATCCGGGTATCGACTTCCTCGATTGCAGGCACGTTGTGTTGTGCCAGGTAGTCGTACAGCTCTCCCCCCGAGCGAAAGTTGCTGCCGCGGGTGCTGGCTTCCCGGACGATCAGGCCGGACAGCCACAGCTTGTTCGACTCCTCGTCCTCGCCATTGACGCCGTAGTTGCCAATGTGCGGTTGGGTCAGGAGCACGGTTTGCCCGCGATACGATGGATCTGTGAGGATCTCCTGGTAGCCGGTGATGGATGTGTTGAAGACCAACTCTCCGACGCTTTCGGTGGCGGCACCGAATGAGCGGCCAGTCAAACAGGTACCGTCCTCAAGCGCGAGGCGGGCAGGTTTTCGTAGGGTTCGGGTCACCGGGGGAGCGGCCTAGTCGGTCTGGGAGTGAGGGGGGTGATCGGAAACTCGGTTGATGAGTGCAGCCAAATATCCGCCGCCAAACCCATTGTCAACGTTGACTACGCCGACGCCGGCGGCGCAGGAATTGAGCATCGAGAGCAGGGGGGCGATTCCGTCCAGATTGAGCCCGTATCCGACGCTGGTCGGGACCGCCACAACCGGTTGGTCGACCAGTCCGGAGACCACCGACGCCAGGGCTCCCTCCATCCCGGCGATGGCGACCACCACCCGGGCGGCGCGAATTTCCGGGACCTCTGCCAGCAGGCGGTGGAGGCCTGCTACGCCGACATCCCAGTGGGTGGTGGTGTGCGCCCCCATGATCTGAGCGGTCAGTTCGGCCTCGATTGCGACCGGTAGGTCGGAGGTGCCCGCTGCGACCAGGGCGACGTGGCCGGTCTTGTCGCGAGGTGCCGGGTCGATGACGATTGCGCGGGCCAACTCGTGGTAGTGGGCGTCGCCGCAGACCGCTGCCACGGCGGCAGCATGCTTCGGGTCGGCCCGGGTCAACAGCACGCGGTCGGACCGCTGCAGAACGGCTTGCGTGATGGCTGCGGCCTGATCGGCGGTCTTGCCGTCACAGAACACCACCTCTGGGAACCCGCAGCGTTGTTCGCGATCCAGGTCGACCTTGGCAAAACCGAGGTCGGCGCTGGGTTGGATCTTCGAAATCGCTGCATCGACGTCGATCTCGCCCTGGCGCAACTCCTCCAGGATCTTGCGAAGGTCATCGTTCACGCTCGGGCCCTCGAGGTGGCGGCCGCATCGAGGCTCAGGTCATCGATCTGACCGTTTCGAAAAGCCAGGGTGCCGAGGCCTGCGACCATCGCGGCGTTGTCCGTGCACAGGCTCAGCGGCGGGAATGTGTGTTGCAATTCAGAAAGCACGGGGTCATTTGCAATCGCCTCACGCAGGCGTGTGTTGCAGGCGACACCACCGCCGATCGCGAGTGACTTGGAACTGTATTGGGTGACCGCGCGCCGCAGTTTGGTAACCAGGCAGTCCACGATAGCGTCCTGGTAGGACGCTGCCAGATCTGCCACTTCGCTATCACTCAGTTCCGGCATCTCGCGTTCCAGTCCACTGCCACGCAAGTGATATAGCAATGCCGTCTTGACCCCGCTGAACGAGAAGTCGAGGTCCTTGTGCAGCAGTGGGCGGGGCAATGCTACCGCTGTCGCGTTGCCGCCTCTGGCAGCCTCTTCGATCGCGGGGCCGCCGGGGTAGCTCAATCCGAGAATCGCTGCGCCCTTGTCGAAGGCCTCGCCAGCAGCGTCGTCGCGGGTCCTGCCGACGCACTCGGCGATGCCAGGTGCCGCGACATGGTAGAGGGCGGTGTGCCCTCCCGACGCGACCAGGCTCAGGCAGGGTAGCGGGAGGTCTGGGGTGGTCATAAAGGCGGCGTGAATGTGCGCGAGGATGTGGTTCACCCCGATCAGTGGGACACCATACAACCAACTGAGGCTCTTGGCCGCGGTCATGCCGATCAGCAGGCAGCCGATCATCCCTGGCCGGTTGGTGACTGCAATCGCCGCCAATTGGTCTGGAGTTGCACCGGCCTCTTGCAATGCGGTCTCCACGATCGGCAACACGCGGGTGGTGTGAGAGCGGCTGGCGATTTCCGGTACGACGCCGGCATAAGCTCGGTGGAGCTCGATCTGTGAGTGGATGACGTTGCTGAGAATCTGCGTCCCGTCGCGGACGACAGCCGCGGCAGTTTCGTCGCAGGATGACTCGATGCCTAGCACGAGTTCTCCACTCATTTCTTCTTCTCCACTTGCTGCAACGCCAGGCGAAGTTCCGCAAGGGCGCTATCTAGCTGCGGATCTTTTTTCGTTGGCAGTGGCTGGAGCACCTGGATGCCTGGGAACTTGTCTTGCAGTTTGGCGACCTGTGTCCGATAGATTGGTGGCACTTCACGTCGGTACAGTTGCTGCAGGATCGCGGTACGCTGCTTCTTGTCCGCACACTCGACGATCTTGTCCGGCAGGATACCGCCCCCTTCATCATCCGAGGACTTGCGCAGATGACGTTCGATCTTGCGACCCTTGGGTGTCACATAGTACGACGTTGTCAGCTTCAGTCGGACCTTCTGGTCGGACCAGCGATAGACCTCGTTGACGACGCCCTTGCCCCACGAACGAGTTCCGACGAGTCGGGCACGGGCGTGGTCCTGCAGTGCCCCTGCCATCACTTCGCTGGCGCTGGCAGACTCATGATCGATCAACAACACCAGTTTCATGTCGGGGTAGAGACATACGGCCGGGTCGGCGACATGTACCTCTTCCGGCTTGTTCCGGGGTTGGATGGTCAGCAGTTTGCCCTGCTTTACGAATCGGTTGGTCAACTTCAGGCAGGTCGATAGCAGGCCGCCTGGATTACGACGGATGTCGAGCACAAGTCCGCGTAGTTCTACCTTCCCGAGGCTGCTGCGCAGTTGTGTGATGGCTGCATCCAATTCCTCGACGCTGCTGCGGGTGAATTTCTGCAGGAAGATGTAGCCGACGCCGGCTTGGGCATCGAGCACGCGGGCCCACTTGACACTTGCGATACGGACCTCTTTGCGTTGCACCGCGATGACCCTTTGCTCGGCATCACCGCGTCGGATAGTGAGCCGGACGTGGGTCCCCCGGGGACCTTTGATGAGTTCAACGGCGTCGCCAGTTGCCGTAACGGGCTTCCCATCGATGGCCGTGAGGATGTCACCGACCATCATGTCGGCGGCCTCCGCAGGACCGCCGGGGATTGGATACAGGAGGAGGACCTTGTCCTCTACGGTCTGCACGACGATGCCGATGCCGGTCAGGACCCCGTGGGTTTCGCGCTTGTAGGCTTCCTCGTCTTCGGGACGGTAGTAGTGCGAGTAGCGGTCCAGGTCCTCGACCATTCCCGAGATAGCGGCGTGCAGAAGGTCTCGCCGACCTTGGTCGTCCAGTTCGAAGATGTAATCCTCGTCGATTGCGGCGAACGCCCGGCTGAGGATCCGGAGCTCGTTTTCCGGGAGATTCGAGCCGGGAACCAGCCGGGTGCCCAGCCACAAGAAGGCGAGCGCCGTGGCGATCGACAATCCCATGACCGCATACGGGAACCGGGCGGGCATCTGCCGTCCTGGCTGCTGCTTCTCGGGCCGGAGATTCGTCATGAGCTTTCCGAGCCTGGTGTAGAACTTGGTCGACTCTCGCTACTATCTGGTGACACTATGGTCGCGACGCGAGAAGTCCCCATCGAGGAGTTTGAATGGCACGGATCCTGATCGTCGATGATGCCGAAGAGAACCTACTCCTCTACCAACTTTATCTCAAAGGGGACGAATTCGAGGTCTCGACGGCCAGCGGGGGCAAGCAGGCCTTGGATGCCGTCTCCAACGAGGAATTCGAT
The DNA here is from genome assembly GCA_036338025.1 of Planctomycetota bacterium. Taxonomy (GTDB): domain Bacteria; phylum Planctomycetota; class UBA1135; order UBA1135; family UBA2386; genus JAYZDB01. Next base: position 5,630 of record JAYZDB010000264.1, on the reverse strand, counting down.
CTGGTCCTTTTGGATGTCGTGATGCCGGAGATGGACGGTATCGAGGTATGCCGTCGCCTCAAGGCCAGTCCACGCACAGCCTCGATTCCGGTGATCTTCTTCACCGGTCGGCTCAAAGATTCTGCTGACCGGCAGGTTGCCTACGATGCGGGTGCAGTCGACTACTTGACGAAACCGGTCGAGAAGCAAGAACTGGTTGCTCGCATCCGGGTGATGTTGCGGTTCCGGCAGGAACGCGCGAATCTCGAAGCTGAGAATGCTGAACTTGCCGAAGCGGTGCGCAAGATCAAGTCGGTGTCCCTCGGCGCTTCCGAGGAACTCGAGGATCGTCGGGCTCTCCTGAACGCCAGGACCGGGGGAGAAGGGGCCACCATCATTCTCGATGGAGATACTGTCGTCACTGGACTGAGCGACACGGCTGTTGCCATCTTCCCTGAGCTCAAGATGGGGGACCGGATCGACACTCTGGAATCCGGGCCGCTCGGCTCGCTGGCTGAGTGCCTCGGCGAAGCAGCGGCGGGCACGCAGCGGGTTATCGAGGGGGCTGGCGGCCGTACCCTGCGGATTTCGGTAGACGAGATGCAGGGCACCGGCTTCACGGTGTTGCGTGCGCGGGACATCAGTGAGGAAGAACGCATCAAGCAGCGGATCGCGGACCGCTGTCCAGAGGATCTTCCCGCGCTCGTCGAGCGGATCGCAAGCGAGCAGCGTGGTACCTACAGCATCTCGAAGTTCATCGGGGAATCACCGGTACTGCGAGAATTGATCATGAAGGTCGACAAGCTGCGCCAGGGGCGCTGTACGACCTTGATTGTCGGCGAATCGGGATCCGGCAAGGAGTTGATCGCTTCTGCCTTGCATTTCGATGGCCCGTTTGGGTCGCGCCCTTTCACCCCGCTGCACTGTGGTGCGATCAGCCCTGAGTTGATCGAATCGGAGCTGTTCGGTTACGAACGCGGGGCGTTCACCGGCGCTGCAAGCAGCAAGGAGGGTCTGTTCGCGGCCTGTGATGGCGGCACGATCTTCCTCGACGAAATCGCCGAGACCTCGATGGATCTACAGGTCAAGCTGCTGCGAGTCTTGCAGACTGGCGAGGTTCGGCCGGTCGGGGCGACACGTCCGCGGCATGTCGATGTGCGGATCATCGCCGCTACCAACCGCAATCTTGCTCAAATGGTCGAGCGAGGTGAATTCCGTGAGGATCTCTACTACCGGCTGGACGTGGTGACCTTGCATTTGCCGCCGCTGCGACAGCGCAAGGAAGACGTTCCCCTGTTGGCGCACCACTTCATCAAGCGTTTCAACGACACCTACGGCCGCCGGGATGAGCCGGTTGCTGACGTGACACAGGGTGCCATGCGCGCCCTGTGTGACTACCACTGGCCCGGCAATGTGCGCGAATTAGAAAATGTCTTGGAGGGTGCCTTTGCCCTTGGGATTGGTGCAACGATCGGACTCGAGGACCTGCCCAGGCGGGTGCGGGAATACCAGCCGTCCTCAATGAGCCAATCGCCAGGACGGGCGTCGGTAGTGCCTGAGGCTTCACAGGGCCTGGTCCCGGGTGCCAGTGCGCAGAGCCTGCGCGACCAGAAGCGTGATTACGAGCGACAGATGTTCCTCGATAAGCTGGCCGAGTGTGGATGGAACAAGGTCGAGGCCTGCAAGGAGTTGCGGATGGCCAAGAGCACCTTCTACCGCAAGCTCAAGGAACTCGGAATTGCGGACCACAAGGACGGCGGCACCCGCCCCCAAGATGGGTGAATATTACTACCCGGGGTAGCAGGCTCCCAACCGGCAGAGGCCAGGGAGTCGCGGACCTGGTGGCTGAAACGGCTGCGATCATCCTTCTGATTCGCCGTTAGATAATGAACCGTCGCTGAGAAGGGTCCTACGGGCGAGACAGGCGGCACGCGGCACTGTAGAGATTCGTTGCGCCGAATGGCGACTGGAACCCCCAGTGTGGCCGATGTCGGATCTTCGGGATACACTGCTAGGCCCACGCGAGGACGCTAGTCCGCGGGGCCAGCGACCGCGTTCCATGCAGAAAGAAGGACCCAAGGTGAGCTGTCCGTGAGCCGGTGTGGTGGTTCGCTGATGACTCGCCGAAGGGCTACCACAAGACCACGGTTGAAATGAACCTCAGACTCGTCCTACCCGGTGTTCGGCTGATCGTTCCCTGCCTGTTCCTCTCGGTGCTCGTCGGACAGGATTTGCGGCTTCGCAAGGCGATCGACTACAACCCGAATCCGCGGGTGTTCGAGACCATTCTGGTAGCCCATGAGGTCATTCATGAGTTCCAGCCGGGGGTGCCGACCCGCCTGCTCGCCTACAACGGTTCGCTGCCGGGACCGACCATCGATGCCTACGTCGGCGATACCCTGATCGTGCATTTCTACAACGGCCTGCGGGAACCCACGACGATCCACTGGCATGGTGTCGAGATGCCGGCGGTCATGGATGGCAGCCACATCGCGCAGCCTGCCGTGCCGGCGCAGGGCTACTTCAGGTATCAGTTCAAGCTCAACACAGCGGCGACGTTCTGGTACCACCCGCACATCAACACCAACCAGAACATCGAGCGTGGTCTTTACGGCGCTCTGATCGTTCGCGATCACGAAGATGACGGCCGTCTCGGTATCGACCCGAGTCGGGAATTCGTGGTTTTCCTCGACGAGATCAAGCTGCAGGCCAATGGCTCATTGTCGCCTTTCGGGACTGACCCGACAGCGTCATTCACACCGGTTCGCAGAGCTGAGGACCTGGCGAATTCACGGCTCGGCAATCACCTGGTGATCAATGGTCACGTGGTGTCATCCGGTGACATTCCGACCCTCGATGTGTTGTCAGGTGGTGCCTACCGCCTCCGCCTGATCAACGTGACCAGTGGCCGGGTTCAGCGACTCTCCCTTACGGATCCGGAGCAGGTCTGGTACCAGCTCGGCAGTGACCAGGGCTTTTGGAACGACGCCGAGCGGATCAAACCGATCGACAAGGCCGAAAACGTCGGGCACCACAAGGGAATCATCTCCAACCCCGACCGGCGCCTGGGCGTGACCTTGACGCCCGGTGATCGTGCCGATGTCGTGCTGGTGCCGACCGGCAACCGTGGCGACGAGTTCTACCTGGACTTCCACGACTACCGCCAGGGTAAGCACATCGCGTTCTGGACCCCGATGAACACCCTGATGTTCGGCCATGAACACACGGATGGGATGTTGCCGCCGAAGCATGGCATCCGGGTGCGGATCGGGAGTAAGGACAAGTTGGCTGGCAATGCAACATGGGTGCCCCCGATACCGCTGCGGACCCGGCCGGTCTTGCCGTTCAAAGTTGACTTGACCCAGCCGCCCTTGCCGATCTTCTTTGGTCACAGCTTCCCTGACGTCAAGACCGGTGACGTCAAGTTCTTCGTCAACGTCGGAAACCCTGATGGGCTGCTCAAGATGACGCGGGGCCGTATGCAGACGACCCCGATGATGTTCATGCCCAAGCCGATGATGATGATGAAGGCGAAGGACGGACATCACGTCAAGCTAGGGGATGTCCACTACTGGGAGATATGCAACTTCACGGGGGGTGCTCATAACTTCCATACCCACGGCTTCCGGTTCCAGCACATCGATACGACCTATGTAGATCTGGACGCTGCGGTGAAGGAGTGGACGGAGCCGGCCCGCCGGGTTGCCTACGAGGACACGATCCTCATTCCCAAGCGTCCGGCCCTGGTCCTGTCGAGGAGCTACACGATTGTCAGACTCGCGATCCACTTTGACGATCGCGACCGGCTGCCAGCCTTGCGTCGCACGGTCAACGAGATGCTGGCGGGAGGGCTGGTGCCGACGGTCACGACCTCGGGTGGATGGTTGCTGCACTGCCACATGCTTGAGCACGCGGCCAAGGGCATGGCTTCTTTTGTGACTTTGACCAAATGAACACTCTTGTGATGCAAGCCCTGGGGATCACCACCACGTGCTGTCGCTTCGTCACGCTGTCCGCTGTGTCGCTGCTCGCATCAGGTCTCGGTGCCCAGAGCCGGTTCATTCCATCTGACACTCCGACGGCGGGTGCATGCAACATCACTCCTTTCGGCGAGTTTCGGAAGTCCAAGACATGGGTCAACCAGAAGTACCAGTGCCTCGCTACCGGCGCGCAACTCGGTAATAAGTCCAGCGGTCGGATTACGGATCTGGGTTTCGCTCCCTGCAGCACCAGGCTTGGAGTGATCCATTTCGATACCATCGAAGTCGTTCTGGCGCAGACCCGTTCCGGGACCCTCGGGCGGAACTTCTCGAAGAACCTCGCCAGCAATGTCCGCACCGTGCTGAAGGCGACGAACTACGACTGGCACGTCGTCGGGGGTGAGTGGAACCGGCTGGGGTTGGACGGTGTCTACCATTACGATGCGGGAGTTCACGGCGCCAACCTGGTAGTGCAGATCACCGTCACCGGTTGCCACAAGACCGGCCTCATTTCGACCGGGTTTCATCGAGGCGGCACCCAGCGGGTTTCCAGCGTCGATTGGCCGGTCTCGGCCGGCCCGGGTAAGCTTGGCCTGGTCGACATGGCTGCTCTCAAGTTCGAAGTCGGGTTCGAAGTTGGAGGACTCACCTCACACGGTAGCGGCTGCGCCGGTAGCGGTGGCCTTGCCCCGACAATCCAGATGATCGGTACCCCGGAGCCGGGTGGCAGTGTTTTGGTGTTTGTGTCGCAATGTCTGTCCAATGCCAACTCGCTGCAGGTATTTGGTCTGCGACGGCTGGAACCGAGCATGGATCTTGCCGTGATCGGTGCGCCGACTTGCTCCTTGTACGCACCAACGGATGTTGTCCTTGTCGCCAAGGCGGACGTCACGGGTCAGTATTTTCTGTCCCTGCAGGTTCCCAATGACAGCTCCTTGGTACGCCGCAGCTTCTTTACCCAGGGCTTTCCAGTGGACGCCAAGGCCAACTCCTGGGGTCGTACGGCCAGCCCTTATGGTCGGATCTTGATCGGGCGCTGAGGTTCGGGGCGCGTGGAATTGTCCATGTTGCCCGACCTTGCGAATTGTCGTTGCTATTCGGCGTAATCGAAATTCCGGACTGCCGGTGCGGTGGCGGTGGGTTATGTGGCGTCTGCGTGATATCCTTACGGGGGCTCAGAGATTCTGGCGCGTCTCTGCGTGCATCACTCGTCTTTACCCATGCCAGCGCCTTAGGAACATGATCCCGATGAAGCTATTTTCGCTGTCTGTCTTGGGTTGTGCCTTGCTTGCCCTACCGTGCAACGCACAGCTTCCGGACTGGAAACAAGTTGTGACCTCCGCCGCCCCTGCCTCCCAGCTTGACTCTGGAATGGCCTATGACTCCATCCGGAAGGTCACGGTTCTGTTTGGTGGTGCTGCCTTCAATAACATCACCTGGGAATACGATGGCACTAATTGGACCGCCAAGTCCCCGGCGGTCAATCCAGGTGCACGCAATGCGCCTGCCATGTCCTATGACTCCATCCGAGGCAAGATCGTGTTGTGGGGTGGCGTTGACGGCTCCCTCGTCACCAAGCGTGACCACTGGGAGTACGACGGTACGAACTGGACGAAGATCAAGATCCCTGCGGCGTTCAAGCCGTCAGCGCGGGGCCGCACCGCGATGTGC
>JAYZDB010000263.1:0-3743 GCA_036338025.1 Planctomycetota bacterium | reverse complement strand
CACCTACCTCGGCGGACCAAAACGATACGCAGGTCCTGGAACCATGACGTCCATCGCATTGATCGGTGCCGGCAAGATCGGCCGAATGGTCGCCAATTTTCTAGGCGGTTGTGGGGATTATTCCATCCGGGTCATCGACCTCAGCCCGACGGCGATCGAGCGACTCTGTAGCAAAGCCAAGAATTGCTCCGGCGAAGCTGGCGACTTCACGGAGCCTGCGACGCTCGACAAGATCATGGAAGGCGCCGATGCGGTGATCTCCTGTGCACCCTACCACTGCAACCCGCTGATCGCGGAGCGAGCCAAAACCCAACGACTGCACTACTTTGATCTCACCGAAGACGTCAAGGTTACCGACCAGGTGATCGCGCTAGCAGCGGATGCAGAGACGGCCTTTGCCCCGCAATGCGGTCTGGCTCCTGGGTTCATCACGATTGTCGCCAAGCACCTGTTGCAGCGGATGACGGATGTGACCGACCTGCGGATGCGGGTCGGCGCGCTTCCGAGGTATCCGGACAACCGGCTGAAGTACAACCTGACCTGGAGTACCGAGGGCCTGATCAACGAGTACTGCCAACCCTGCGAAGTCCTTCTCGACGGCAAACTCACCCAGGTGCAACCGCTCGAGAACATGGAAGAGATCACCATCGATGGAGTGCGGTACGAAGCATTCAACACCTCCGGTGGCCTCGGATCCCTGGCCCAGACCTTGAAGGGTCAGGTCCCCAACGTGAGTTACAAGTCGATCCGCTACCCGGGACACAACCACCTGCTCAAGTTCCTGCTCGAGGACATGCGGCTGAAGGATGATCCGGACGCCTTGGCTGCCATGTGGAACAGCAACCTTCCGACGACCTACAAAGACCAGGTCGTGATCTTCGTGACAGCGATTGGTCAACAATCCGGGCGCCTTACTGAGAGTGTCTTTGCCCGGACTGTCTACCACCAGGAAATCGATGGCGAAAACTGGAGTGGAATCCAGATCACCACCGCTGCCGGGGTTTGTGGCGTCGTCGACCTCTTGTTCGAAGGTAAAGTACCTCAGAAGGGATTCGTCCGGATGGAAGACATCGACTATCAGTCTTTCATCACCAATCGCTTCGGACGCTACTACGCGTAGGCATCGGATGTCGGACGTGACGGCAACCAGTCGCGTGCTTGCACTCCTCACGCATGCGCTGCGTAAGACTTCGGACGCACGACGGCAACCCGGTGCCTTGGCATGGCTCACCCCCGCAGAGACCGCCGAGGCAGAACTCCTTCGACGCACGCGAGGGATAGAACGGCTCCTTCTGCCGCTGATGAGTTTCGCACCATTGCGTGCCCTGGCGCTGGCATGGGTCGATCAACGGGTCCCTGACACATCGCGACACCTGCTTTGGCGGAAACTCTGGTTCTACCGGTATGCCAGCCGGTTTCTGGCGGACTCCGGCCAGGTTCTCTGCCTCGGCTCCGGTCTCGATGCCCTGGGGTTTCGATTGGCGCGCCAGTTTCCAGACAGTCAGATCGTGGAAGTCGATCGCTTGGGGGTGGTAGAACTCAAGAGGGAGTGGGCGGCAGCGACCCATGCTGGCGTGACGAACCTGCGGTTCGTCGCAGCAGACATCGGCGACGCCGGCTTTGATCCGCGGGGTCTGTGCCTGCGCCGAGACCGGCGCACCCTGGTGCTGGCAGAAGGCCTCGTGATGTATCTCCAGAAGTCTGAGGTCGAGGACTTGTGCTCACGACTCCTTGGGTGGTTCACCGACTCCTTGGAGTTGGCCTTCTCCTGCCTGGACGGCGACCGGCTGCGAGATCGTCGCAGCCCGATCGCGCGACTCGACATGGCGCTGCGCAAGCGCCGACAGGGCGAGCAATTCCGCTGGGCAATGAACCCGGACCGTGCCACAAGCTGGTTGGCCGGAATGGGTCTCACAAGCCGGCGAATCGAGACTTCTGTGGCTTGCTGCAACACTTCGTACGGAGAGTTCATCGCAACGGCATCGCATCGACCGGTTCGAACGAATACCATCCCAGCATGCCCTGCGACCCGACCAGGAGACTCGCGATCGGCCTTGCTGTCCTCGTGACAGGCGCCCTGGGCATACCCGCTACTGGCCAATCAGAGCTCCTCGAGTCCGCCCGGCGCCAATCCAACCCGACCAAGATCCGGCGTGCGCCCAGCGATCTCGCCAGGCTATGGAACGCGGAGGTCGAGGAGTCAGTGGTCCGTGGGCTGGCCTGGCTCGCCAGCGCCCAACAAACCGGCGGCTACTTCCACGGCACGGTTGGTCACAAGCGCGGCGACAACTACATGGTCTTCCGGTCCCAGGACCAACAAGCCCGGGCCCGGCGGGGTCACGTCGGAGTGACTGCGCTGGCTGGGATGGCATTCCTGGCCGGCGGCCACCTCCCCAATCGTGGCAAGTACGGCAAGCAGGTCAGGCTCATTACCGAATACCTGATCTCACGGGTTGGCGAGAACGGCTTCGTGACCGACAGCGGCACCAGGATGTACAGCCACGCCTTCGCGACACTGTATCTGGCGGAAGTCTATGGCGCGGATCGCAACAGGCAGATCAAGGCGACGCTCGAGAAGGCGGTGCACATCATTGTGGACTGTCAGAACGCCCACGGTGCATGGCGCTACAACCCCTTTAGCAAGGAAGCCGACCTGTCCGTAACGGTGTGCCAGTTGCAGGCACTTCGAGCAGCCCGCAACATCGGTATCCGGGTACCGGTCAACTGCATCGATCACGCGGTGGAATATGTCCGCAACAGCCAGACCGACAGCGGCCGGTCGAAGGGTCTATTTTACTACAAAATCCACGGCCGCGGGTCCTACCAAAAGAACACCCAGTTCGCCATCAACGCCGCAGCGGTGACCGCTCTGAACTCCGCGGGCATCTACGAGCGACGTCTGCTGGCGCCGGCGATCGATTTTCTGATCGACGAAGTCGATGTGGTCCAGGAGTGGTACCCCCACCACTTCTACTTCTGGTACGGGAATTACTACGCCTGCCAGGCCCTCTACCACAGCGAGGGCTTGATCCGGGACCGGTGTTTCCGGGACTACTACCGCGGCATCAAGAAGCACCTCCTCAAGGACCAGCGTTCCGATGGCCGCTGGCTCAACGACGTCGGACCCGGGGATGTATTCAGCACCGCGGTGGCCTGCATCGTGCTGCAGGTTCCCAAGCAGTATCTGCCGATCTTCCAGCGCTAGAACCGGACTCCGCGCGAGTTGTTGATAACTTTGCCCAGCGACTCCCGGTCTGCGGGTGGCTTTTTGCCCGGCCACCACCAAATCGAGGCCCGATCGACCGGCTTCACCTGCGTCCCCAATATTGATTCCCCCAGACGAATGCGCTTGAGTATCTGGTTGGACTCACGTCCGCTACTCAAACGCACACCCGCCAGGGAGGGATTGCATGAATTTCCGCGTGGCCACAACCGGCCTCCTCTGTCTCCTCGCCGCTTGCAGCGCACCGTTTTATGCCCCCGACGGCGGTAATTCGTTCACCGACGCGGTCAGGAACGATTCTACCGCGGGGTTTGCTGCAAGCGATCTTCCATCGAACCCGAGTCCGCAGTACTCGCCCAGCGAACTCTTCATGACGAAACACGGCGAGTTCATGCTCGGTCGGGAACCGTGGCGTCCCGACCTCACCGTCAGCATGAGCACGATGAGTGATGCCGAAATCAAAGGCAAGGGTGGTGACTTCAATCTGGTGCAACGCAGGGCTGGCCTCGAAGGCAAGGTT
>JAYZDB010000262.1:0-5247 GCA_036338025.1 Planctomycetota bacterium | reverse complement strand
CTACGGAATCGCGGTGTGGCGCCGCCGCTGAGACCTCGGCCGACCCTACGCCATGAACGGATACCGATAATCCGTCGCCGGTACGAAGGTCTCCTTGATCGTGCGAGTTGACACCCAGCGAGTCAGGTTGAGCTTGCTGCCAGCCTTGTCGTTGGTGCCGGACGCGCGGCCACCACCGAACGGTTGCTGGCCGACGACAGCGCCGGTCGGCTTGTCGTTGATATAGAAGTTGCCCGCCGCGTGGCGGAGCGCGTCGGCAATCTTGACCACCGCCTGGCGGTCTTGACCGAATACGGCACCGGTCAGTGCGTAGGCGGAGGCGGTGTCGCAGGAATGCAGGGTCTCTTCGAGCTTGTCATCGTCGTAGACAAATACCGTGAGCACTGGGCCGAAGATCTCCTCGACCATTGTCTTGGTGTCGGGCCGTTGCGCCTGGATCACGGTAGGCGAGATGAAGTAACCCGCGGTGTCGTCGCACTCACCACCGATGAGGATCTGTGAATCAGGGCACTCGCGCGCGTGATCGATGTAGCCCTTGATGGTATCGAAGGCATTGCGATCGATGACCGCATTGACGAAGTTCGTGTAGTCGGTGGGACTACCCATGGAGATTCCAGTGATGGTCTCCAGCAGGTTGGATTGGACGCTTGGCCAGATCGATGCCGGGATGTACGCCCGGCTGGCAGCCGAACACTTCTGACCTTGGTATTCGAAGGCGCCGCGCACCAGTGCCGTCACCAGCGCTTGCTGGTCGGCGGTTTGATGCGCGAAGACGAAGTCCTTGCCGCCGGTTTCACCAACGATGCGTGGGTAGGATTTGTACTTGCCGATGTTCTCGCCGATCCGACGCCACATGCCCTGGAATACTGCGGTTGATCCAGTGAAGTGTACGCCGGCGAAGTCCGGGTGTGCGATCGCCGGATCACCGATGCTGCCACCACGGCCCGGGATGAAGTTGATCACCCCCTTCGGGAGGCCGGCTTCTTCCAGCAGTTTCATGATGTAGTAGCCGGAGTAGACCGCTGAGGACGCGGGCTTCCAGACCGACGTGGTGCCCATCAGCGCTGGCGCGGTCGGCAGGTTGCCGGCGATCGAAGTGAAGTTGAAGGGCGTGACCGCAAACACGAAACCCTCGAGCGCGCGCTGCTCGATCTGGTTCCAGCAGCCCTCCGAACTCTGTGGCTGGTCCTCGTAGAGCTCTTGCATGTACTGGCTGTTGAAGCGCCAGAAGTCGATCAATTCGCAGGCCGCGTCGATCTCGGCCTGGAACGCGTTCTTGCTCTGGCCGAGCATGGTGGCGGCGTTCAGGATCGAACGCCAGGGCCCGGCGAGCAGTTCAGCGGCCTTCAGGAATACCGCCGCCCGGTGCTCCCAGGGTGTCTCCGACCACTCCTTGCTGGCCGCCTGGCAGGCCTGGGCGGCAGCTTCCACATGTGATGCGTCGCCCTGATGGTAGGTAGCCAGGACGTGCCGATGTTGGTGGGGGCAGACTGCCTCGACGGTGTTCCCGGTACGGATCTCCTCGCCGGCGATGATCACGGGGATGTCGATCTGCTCGCCACTCATTCTTGACAGGGTCGCATCCAACTCGATGCGCTCTGGACTGTCCGGGGTGTAGCCCTGCGGGGGCTCGTTGACGGCGATGGGGACGGTGAACTTGGCGTTGGACATGGGGACTAGACGTCGATCGACTCTTGATGGCAAAAGGTAGAGGTCCCGGGATAGGAACAAAGCCGTGACCCGAGTTTCTTTCGAGGGCGTTTTCCAACAGGCCCAAAAAAGCCCCTGCAAGCCGACGCCCGTGGCCGGAGCCATCGGAGACTCACGCGCCCCAGATCCCCCTCGGGCCGCCTTGGCAAAGGTCTACTCCCTATGAGAACTCCAGCCCTCGTCCTCGCACTCGCCTCCTCCGCTGTCGGCCAACAACTGTGTGGTGAGCCGGTCGATGAGAAATTCTGGACCAGGCCCGAACGCAGCGGGTGGAAGGCCACTTCGACCTCCGCGGAGGTGAGGACGTTCCTGGCGACCCTGCAGCAGGCGTATCCCACCGCCTTCGAGATTTCCTCGATCGGCAAGACCCTGCAGGGCCGTTCGATCCAGGTGGCTACTGTCAGGCGGCAGACAGGCGATGCAGGGGTCCGCTTGCGGGCGGTCATCCAGGCCAACATCCACGGTGGTGAGATCGAGGGCAAGGAAGCAGTCCAGGTGCTGCTCAGGGAGATCGCCCTGGGCGGACACCAGGAGATCCTGAAGCACTGCGATATCTGGTTCGTGCCGATCTTCAACGTCGACGGCAATGACGAATTCCACGCCCGCAACCGTACCTCCCAGAATGGACCGACCGGGGTAGGTAAGCGTACCAACGGCCAGGATCTCGATCTCAACCGTGACTTCGTCAAGATCGAGTCGCCGGAAGCCCGGGCGATGGTCGGTTTGTTCAACCGCGTTGACCCGCACTTCTACATGGATCTTCATACCACCAATGGCACCACCCACGGCTACCACCTGACCTACGCGCCATCGCTGACTTCGAACCAGGACGTGGATCTCGATACCTTGATGCACGAGCGGTTCATGCCGGCGGTGCGAAAGGCAATCCACAAGAACCACGGCTTCCGGATCTTCGATTACGGCAACGCGTCGCGTCGGGGCAATCCACCCAATTGGACCACCTACGCTCATACCCCACGCTATGCCACCAACTATGTAGGCCTGCGCAACCGCCTGAGTTTGTTGTCAGAGGCCTACAGCTACCTTCCGTTCAAGGAGCGGACGCTGGCGACCCGGGCATTCGTCCTCGTGTCCCTGCGCGAGTTGGTCCGTCGGCGGGATGAGGTAGCCAGGCTCTGCGAACAGGCTGACCAACGGGTGCTGTCAGGCAGCGTCCGCTTTGGCTATCAAACCGACCTGGTTGAGCCAGTGGACGGCAAGATCCTGATGGGAAGCGTCGAGCGAGAGGGCTCCAGAAGGGTTGCGAACGCAGACTACAAGGAAGTAGGGATGGGAATCCGGGTGCGGTTCAAGTCCAGCACGTCGATCCCATACCCGGCTGCCTGGGCGATCTCGGACCCCAGCGATGCAGTACGCAAGGCCTTGGTGGCCCATGGTGTGCAGGTCGAACGGCTGGTCGGGGCGGTGGAACTGTCGGGTCAGTCTTTCCACCCGCAGTCGAAGAGCCGGGCCCGCTATGTCTACGAGGGCCACAAGGTGGTGACGATGAAGGGCGCATTGCAAGCCGGCCGTCGCAAGTTGCCAGCGGGTACGCTCTTGGTGCGCAGCCGTCAGCGACTGGCACGGGTCGCAGCCCAGTTGCTCGAGGGGCACAGCGAAGACTCCTTGGCGAGTTGGAATTTCTTCGATCGGTCACTCGAACGAGAGGCGCCGGTCTACCCGGTGTTCCGCATCACCAAAGCGTCGGCGCTCGAGGGTTTGAAGACCGAGCCGATCGACCCTGCCAAGGAAGACCTCGTCGTGGTGGGGTCCTATGTGCCGGCACCGGGCAAGGTGCCGGCCGATTGCGTCTATGTACGGGTGACCTGCCTGGTAGTTGGTCAGCGTTCCTCACGTGGTGGCTATGAGCGTGGCGGCGGCTGGCAGGGTCGCAAGCTGGAATACCAGGTCGGAACGCAGCGCTTTGCCGACCGGGCCACCTTCGAGAAGAAAGCCGCCGAGCTGTTTGCTACCCGCAAGTCGCCGTGTGTCATGCAGCCGAGCAATGAGATTACCGGCCGCGAGCTGCGCGAGCTTGCCGAGGTCCTGAAGAAGGCCGGCGCCGCAGTGGTCTACCTCGACCGCAAGCCGGAGTAGTCCACCTACCTGATCGACTTCAGGTAGGCCACGATGTCGGCAAGATCCTGCGCCTTGAGATTCAAAAGCGCGGCGGCTGGCATCAGGGACTGCTGCATTTTCTCACGCTTGCTGATGTCCCGCTTGTCGATGGCGTGTTGTGTCCCGCTGGCGTCCTTGATCAGCAGCGGATCGCCTTCACCGACCACGAAGCCGAAGATCTCGCTCTTGTCCTTTGTGGTGATGATGCTCGCCTCGAAGCCGAGTGAGATGTTGGCCGAGGGGTCGATCAGGTTTTCCAGGATCACCGCGGTGTTGAACTTCTGGGCGATGTCTGTGAGGTCCGGGCCGATCTGACCGCCCTTGCCCTTCACAGTGTGGCAGACGAAGCAGGTGCCGCGGGCCTCGAAGATCGCCTTGCCGCGCGCGTGCTCGCCCTTGAGCTTCAAGATCGTCGCCACCGGTGGTAGCTTCGAAGCGGGCCCAATGGTCTTGCGGAGCGGTATGGCCGGGGCTGGTTTTGCGGGTAGGTGCCGCGCCAGATCGAAGGGGCGCCAAACGTTGTTGTGCCGGTTTCGAACCCACCAGGTCGCGTCCTTGAAGGTGTCCGCGGGTCCCTTGGTAGCGATTGCGACCATCGCCTTGCCGGCGGCTTCGTCTCCGATGAACGCCAGGGTGTCGATCGCCTGCTTGCGCTCTTCGCGTGTCAGTTGGGGACTGAGCGCCCGGGCATGCAGGTCTTTGACCGCGCTGGCGGTGTGCAGGCGCCAGGCGATCGAGGCGAAGGCTGGCGACCAGCGGGTGGGATCGTCGGGTTGTTGCTTGCGCAACACGGCGTAGAGCGCTGCCTCCTTGCTGGTGGCGGCAGTGCCGAGAGCTTCGAGATACCAACGGTCGGTACCGTCATAGCCTTTCGCGAGCTTGACGAGGAGGTCCCGGCAGTTGGTCCACGCGACGTCGCGAAGCGACAGCGCGACCTCGCGCCGAACTGCCGGTGAGCGGTCTGCGACCAGTTTGCGGGCGTGGTCGAGCACCTGTTGCTTGCCATGCCGCAAGGCTCTGAATGCCGCGATCCGCATCTGCGGGGCGTCGTGACCGAGAACTTGCACCACTTCTGCGATGCCGCCGGGGCCGAGTTGTGCGAGCAGGTGCACCGCCCGCGCCGAAAGGTAGGGGTTCTTGTTGGCGAGCAATCGTCGAACTGCGGGCACTGCATCGGCACCCCGGTCGCGCAGGCTGTAGAAACCCAGGGCCCGGACGTTGGGTGCCGGGTTGCACAGGGCGGCGACCTGGCCGGCGACCGTTTGAAGATCGAGTGTCGGGACACGCGGCATGAATCCCTTCGGCGCGATCCGGTAGATCGAGCCGGTGGCGCCGGCGTCGCGAGTGCTGTGTCCGCCGACGCGGGCGTCGAACCAGTCCGCGACGTAGATCGCACCATCGGGTCCGACAGCGACATCG
>JAYZDB010000261.1:0-6838 GCA_036338025.1 Planctomycetota bacterium | reverse complement strand
TACCTTCGGCAAGGGTTGCTCGGGCTCGTCGAAGTACTTGCCGGTGCTCGGTCCAGACCCGGTCCTGAACAGCGCGCCGGTCATCGGTGGGGCGTTCACGCTGTTGAACGAAGGATTGCCGCCTGCCCAACTCGTCCTGTTGTCGTTCGGTGCGTCGAACAACACGTGGGGCGGTTTGTCCCTGCCGTTCTCACTTGCACCGCTTGGCATGACCGGCTGTGACCTCCTGGTTTCCCTGGACATCCTGGTCACCGGCGCGCGATCCAATGGGGCAGGACGTGTCTGGTGGACCATGCCGATTCCCGATGACCCAAAACTTCTCGGCATCGTGTTCTACAATCAGAGCGCGGTAGTCGCACCGGGAGCCAACCCCGGGGGTTTGCTCTGGTCGAATGGTGGCGAAGGAACAATCGGCGTGCGCTAGAGGTGTCCAACCCGATGACGACCGAGTGCTTGCCCTCGGGAGCCTTCACGGAGTGGTGGGTCTGCCTTCGATCTAGGCGCGATCCGTTCACCCGGTCCCATGCCAGATTCGGCTTGTATCTAAAGCCCACTCTCATTCAATAGCTCCGCAAGTGCCATGAAGATCATCAGCGCCGACCAAGTCCACTCTGCCCTTCGCTATCCCGACCTGGTCGACGCCCTGCAGAACGCGTTCGCTGGCGAATTCCAGATGCCGCCGCGCCAGGTGTTCCTGCTCGATGACAAGGCAGACAACACCGACGCATTCGCCGTGCTGCCGTCGTGGAATGAGTCCATCATCGGCGTCAAGGCGTTCACCTACTTTCCGGACAACCCGCGGCCGGAATACGACGGTCTGTATTCAAAGATCCTGATCTTCGATCGCAAGCATGGCGAGCCGCTCGCGCTGGTCGATGGCACCAGCGTCACCTACTGGCGCACCGCAGGGATCTCGGGCCTGGCCTCGCGGCTCCTGTCGCGCGAGGACTCGAAGAGTCTTCTTCTGCTCGGTACCGGCAATCTGGCCTCCTACATCATCCGGGCACAGGCCAGCGTACGGCCACTCGAACGAGTCATGGTGTGGGGTCGCGATGCAACAAAAGCGCAGACCGTCATCGACCAGATGGCCGCCGAGTTGCCAGGCATCGACTTCGCGGTTGCGAGCGATGTTGCATCAGCCTGCGGCGAGGTCGACATCGTCGTGTCGGCAACTGGTTCGCCCGATCCGCTGGTCTGCGGCGACTGGATCAAGCCGGGCACCCACACCGACTTCATCGGTAACCACCATGCGACCAAGCGCGAGTGTGACACCGCGCTGGTCGCGAAAGCCAGGCTCTACGCCGACAGCTACGTCAACTGCTTCAAGGAAGGCGGAGAGATCCTGGTGCCGATCTCGGAGGGCGTAATTACCAAGGAGAGCGTCCTCGGCGAACTCACCGAGATGTGTGCCGGCACGGTCGCCCTGCGGGAGAGCGCGGACGAGATCACCCTGTTCAAGTCGATCGGGATGGCGCTCAGTGACCTGGTCGGTGCGGGTCTCGCCTACAGTGTAGTCAACACCTAGCCAGTCAGTGGCCGAGCTGGCCAGATCGAGGCTATTGAGGCCGGCTGGCGGCGCTGTCGCGCACGATCTTGAGGATCTGCTCACGCTCGTCACCAACCAGGGGCAAGCGCGGTGCGCGCACCGTCTCGCGACCAAAGCCCATCTCCTGGCAGGTCAGCTTGATGTACTGAACCAGCTTGGGGTGGCTATCGAACTGCAGCATCGGCATGTACCAGCGATAGATCTCGCGGGCCCGCTCATAGTCCTTAGCGATCGCAGCGTCCCACATCAGACGATTCTCGCCCGGGAAGGCATCGACCAGACCCGAAACCCAACCGGTACAACCGAGCATGATGCTCTCGAGTGCCACGTCGTCGACACCGGAGAAGATCTTGTACCGATCCCCGAGAGCATTGAAGAGGTCGGTGATGCGACGGACATCGCCCGAGGCCTCCTTGATAACGGCGAGGTTGTCGACATCAGCGAGTTCCTGGAACATCGCTGGCGTGATATCCACGCCGTACACTGGTGGGTTGTTGTAGCACATGATGGGTAGGTCGACGGCCCCAGCCACAGTGCGGTAGTGATTGATCGTCTCGCGGGGATCTGCCTTGTAGACCATGGCAGGCATCAGCATCAGTCCATCCACCCCGGCTTCCTTCGCCGCGCATCCGGTATCGCAGGCACCCTGTGTAGTGAATTCAGCGATCCCGTTCAGGATCGGCACCTTGTCGCCCACGATTTCGCGGGTTGCGCGCAGGACCTGGACCTTCTCGTCGAGGCTCAGCGAGCAGTTCTCACCGATCGTCCCGAGCATGACGAGTCCGTGGATGCCGGCCTCCAGCAAGGCTTCGACATGCTGCTGGGTCGACGGCACGTCGAGGGAGAAGTCATCGTGGAACTGGGTCGGAACCGCGGGAAACACCCCGGTCCAGTCTACGTGTCGCGGCATGGATTCTTTGTGCTTGGGTATGGCTGCCTGGAACGCACGAGACGGTAGATGGTCGGTGTGGCTAGCTCAAGCGCAGGCCGTCGGGTTCAACCGGTAGTTATCCAGGGATTGCAATACCACCAGCGCTCGACGACTCCCGCGCTGCTTCGAGGACCCGTACATTGGCGAGGCCATCGTCGAATGTCGCAGCTCCAGGTAACTGGGAGTCGCCCCGGGCAACCGCGTCGATCACGGCGCGCAGAAACGGACCATTCATCGCAGCAAAAGGCCCGCGCCCCTGAATCCCATAGGTCTCAGGTGGCTGCCAACCCTGCTCGACTGGGATGGTAGTCATCTGCTCACCGTGTTGGCAGCCGGTTAGTTTTTCTTCGCGCTCGAGCCGCAGGGTGCCCTGGCTGCCCGACACCTCCACGAACCAGCGCGCTTCCCCACGCAGCGCGAGACTTACGGTCACCGCTGCCCGCGCACCGCTTTCGAGTTCGAGCCAGACCTCGGCCAGGTCATCGGATGTCACGTCACGTTCGACACCCGCTGCGTCCAAGCGTTTCTTGATCAGGGTGGTCAACTTCGCCCACACCGATGACACAGACCCGAACATCCATTCAATCCCATCGATCATGTGCGAACCAATCGCGCCGAGCGCGCCGCCGCCGCGCTCCGCCTGCGACCACCAGGTGAAAGGACGACCTGCAAAGGTCGGGGTTTCCAGCACCAGGTCCGCCTGGATCTGCTGCACATCACCAACAAATCCCGCGTGGCATAACTCGCGCATCTTGATTCGATACGGATTGAAACGCAGCTGAAAATCGACCAGTGCCAGACGCCCGCGCGCCAGTTCGCTGAGCTCTTCAGCATCCTCAACCCGGTGGGTGAAGGGCTTCTCGCACAGCACGACGGCGCCCGCATGCAGGGACGTACGGACCATCTCAGCGTGCAGATCCACCGGCGTGGTGACCATCACGAGGTCGGGTTCGAGTTCCAACAACTCGCGCCAGTCTGTTGTCGCATGGGAGAAACCGAAGCGATCAGCTGTCGCCTGGGCTTTTTGCGCGTCCATGCCGGCGATGCCGATGACCTGGTTGTGGCCGATGTGAGCCAACGCGGGTAGCTGCACACCTTGGGCGTGGGAGTTACCAAAGATCGCGATGCGTACGGGTTCCGGCATTGCAGAAGAGTTCGCGAGGGAGTCTCGGGAATCGAGAGGTAGCCCCAAACTATCGGGCCGCTCGTTCAGTCCATCAGCGCCCGATCCGTAAGCGCAGCCCGTTGGTCAGTGCGAGGCTGAACGGCACGGTCGCAGGGTCATGGATTCCGGCTTGCCAACCGACAGTCGTACCCAGAAGCGAAGTCGATGTGCCGACCGAGATCGCGGGCGTCTGCCATGATCCTGTACCGTCGGTGAGGAAGGGGATCGTAATGATAGGCAAGCCGAGATCGACGTAGACCACGCAGGTCGGACCAAATTTGATCCCCGCGTGTGGGGCACCGAGAATATTCATGCCGGGCTTGGACTGCGGCGCGCTACGGACGGATACCTTTGCGGTTTTACCGAGCACTGGAGGGGTGCCGGACAAGGCGGGCGGCTGACCGCTCGCGATACAACCAGTACCGAGCGAGGTTGCGTTGGCGCTCAAGGAAAAGAGCTTGGGCCGCCAGTGCACGAGCGTGCAACGCATGCGATTGACCTGCTCGGGGGTGAACTCCCACAAGCAAGGGTCGTCTGAGTAGTCCATGTAGTTGTGAATCGGATCCGAGTTGCCGCACGAGCTCTTCGACGTTGGACAGCCAGTGGTGTCCTTGGCTTCCATGTTGGTGTCGCAGATCAGGTCGCCGGTTCCGTAGCAATTGGAGGCCGTGCCGCAGCCGCCATCAAAAGTGTGGTAAAGGCCAAGGTAGTGGCCGACCTCGTGGGTGGCGGTGCGGCCCATGTTCTTGGGCCAGCCATTCGTGGGTTTCCGCCCAACCGCCTCCCACCATAGCACCACACGATCTTTCGCCTTACCGGCAGCGCCCCGTGACGCCCACAAGGAAATGTAGCCGTAGCAGCAGGGTACCGCGTTGGTGTAGATGTTCAGATAGCGGTTGGTATCCCACGCCAGCGTGTTCCAGTACTTGCCGTTGTCGTTGTACCAGTTGTTGTTCGTCGTGTAGGTGACGCCATTGGTGGGTTTCCCGCCGGGATCCTCGGTTGCCAGGTGGAAGCGGATCATTCCGTTGGTTCCGGGGGCGCCCGGCGAACCGGCGATCGCCTGGAAGTCCTCGTTCAAGATGTCGATCTGGTCCTGGAGCGTGGAAAGGTTGAGGCGGCCGTTCCCTGCGGTGTTCTGGATGACGTGGAACACCACCGGGATGTGGTAGAGGAACGTCGGGTCGTACATCGACTGCGGTTTGTTGGTCAAGTAGCCGCAATCCGTCGGCCCATCACCGGGCGCACCGGCCGCGTAGTCCAGTGCCGGGGTGCCGCAGCGCAGTCTCTGGGCCTGGGCGGGAAGCACGAGCAGGGTGAGCGAGAGTATGGCGACGAGGCGTGAGACCATGGTAGTGGAGGTGACTTGTTGGAGTGTCTGAATGGCGGAATGGCATGGTGCCACCGTTGCAGCAGAGGATATCCCAATATGCGGTCGGTGGGAATAGTCGCGCAGGGACGGTACACGTGTTTTGGAGATGCCGACAGCAACGAGTCGGCGCAAACATCGGACTGTTCCATATGGTGGTCAAGAAATTGGACGAGCCAACAAACATCACGGCGCTACATTCAGCTGACACCGCGACATGATACCGTTGATGGCCCCTCGGAACGCTCATCCACCGGTCTCGTCGACGAGGCTTGCCTCTTTGGAGAACTCACATCATGCAATCCCACCCAGCAAAGCAGACCGGGTCCGTACTCACCTTCGCCACCGCAGCGTTGACCACCCTCGGCCTGACCATCGCCGCCGTCCCGGCTCAAGCCAAGATCACCTGGTTATTCGTCAACGACCTCGTCGACGAGAAGGATGTCATCACCGCCGGCAAGTTGTGCATCGCGGTCAACCTGGGCCCGGAACCGTGCGCGACCGTCGTCAACGGCGTGCACTTCCAGGCCGATCGTGGCCACTGGAACAAGAAGGTCATGACGAATGGCGGCCCGGTGTCGAATGGCGTCATGTACTGGCCCGACTTCACGAGCGGTGGCTACACGGTCAACATGCCGTGGCAAAGAGCGAACGGAATGGGTAATGGCATCACGCCCAACGCCGCGTACAACCTCGGCCTCAGCACCGGGAAGCACATACGGCCAGGCGATCACTCCAGGATCAACACGATCTCGGGGTTGACGCCCGGGAACACCTATCAGATCCAGCTCTGGTGCGCCCTATCGAAGCCAGTCCTCGTCGAATGGGATGACGGCAATGGTGGTCGAGAAGGCAAGGGTGGCATCTTCATGACCACGGGCAATGCCATCAAGGGTCAGGTTGCGACCGGCGTCTTCGTGGCCGCAGCGGGCGGGACCCAGACGTTTACCTGTTGGGATCAGGACGCGAACCCGAACACGACTCCTCCGCTCAAGGCGACCTGGGGCTTGCTCAACATGCTGCAGGTGCGCGACGTCTCCGGTACGCCACGCGCGGCGAGTGCGACGCACTACGGATTGGGCACGAAGGGAACACCGAGAGGGGGTCGATACGGTCAGTACGGCGGGACGAGCTGCGCGCCGGCCATCAGCCTCACGGGTCATCCCACGCTGGGTAGCAAGGTCGCGTTGACGGCCGAGAATTCATCGGGCGCACCCAGTTCCGCCATGGTGCTGCTCGGTGTGAGCACGCTCACGCAACCCTTCCTCCAGGGTGAGTTGCTCGTGCTCCCGATTCTCGTCCTGCCGGTTCCCATGCCATTCACCATCGCGACGGGGATGCCATTCACCCAAGACCACGAGCTTCAAATCCCGCTGACCATGCCCGCGACGCCGGCCACCGTGTACGTCCAGGTGCTGCAGCTCGACGCGGGTGCCGCGGAAGGCGTTTCCTTTACCGCGGGCATGAAGCTCGAAGTCGGAACCTGACCCGGCGACCTCCCCAAAAGTCCGCCCTCCGGTGAACAGCCGGCGGGCGGTTGCGTTTGCAGACGTCGTGTGTCGGTGGCTCTCGGTGCCGGTCACAGGCCCATGCACGTGGGCTTCGTCGCGGCGGGTAGTCCTGACAGCGGTCTATTCGATCCCGTCTCTACTTGCTCTCGGTAAGACGGTATGCGATGGAAAACGACTCGATTTGTGGAGATACCGGTGGAGAACTTTCGACGTTGTTCTTCATGATGAAGCGCCAGTTGAAGTACTTCACGTCCTTGGGTTGAAAGCTCTCATAGGGCCCAGAGTCTCTATCGGTGAATGCGGCCCGCGCGAGATC
>JAYZDB010000260.1:0-11475 GCA_036338025.1 Planctomycetota bacterium | reverse complement strand
GCCGAGGACACAAATCGATGCAGCAATTCGGTTCATAGTTTCTCCTGATTCAACAAAACAACTTTGCAGCACACCCCATCGTAGCTAGTTGAGATGGGGTTTGAAGGACTCCTAAACACCTCTCAAAAGTGTACCCAGATTTGTACCCTAGACTTGCTCCCTGAGACCCTTTGAGCACCTACGAGACAACATCGAGTACCCAGTTGAGCAGGTATCCCAACAGCACCTAACCCCTTCGCAATTAACGCCGTCTGTAGCCTTGGAGCTATGCGGGCTGGAAGGGCGCTTTTGCCGAAATAATGGTGTGTGAAGTCAGAGGCTCTTTAACGCGCACCATGCACCCGTCTGAAGTTAAGGAGCCAGGCGGGTTTGCGAGCGGTCGAGTTTTGCTAAAGGCGAGTGATCCCTGAATTGATCCCAAGGCTTGCAGCCATTCCGCCCGATTGCCCTTCGGTTGATCTCCGCCTCGAGGAGATCCATGCCGGTAGTGTAGTCCTTGACCGAGATGGAACGCCCTAATTCGGCACGCAGAACATCACGAGTCTTGGGAGTCGACACCACGGAGACGAACACCTTGCCCTTGGCGGGATGCGAACGAGCCAAGAACCCCTCCGTCCCACCTGAGCAACCTCAGCGGACCTGAACATCACCCCAACAACTCAGTTATTGGCCCGGTACTATCGGCGAACTTTGCCACCGGGACATCTACGGCATTGAGCATCGAAACGAACAGATTGGCCAGCGGGACCTTTTTGTCGCCGACAAACTCGTGCAGCTTACCGTGGTTGAATCCGAGCTTGCTGCCGCCAGCGAGTTGGATCGGGTAGTTCTTGGTATTGTGAGAGGCGTGCGGATGGGCGGAGCCCCAAAGGACGAGGGTGTGATCGAGCATGTTGCCGTCGCCTTCCGGAGTGTCGCGCAGGCGTTGGAGGAAGTAGGCGTGTTGCTTGGCACGCCACTGATCCCACTGGCCGGAGTAGTTCGCCGGGCGCTTGTGAGCGATATCGTGGGTGGACCCTTTGTAGCCGAGCACGTAGGTCGCGAAGTTCCACATTTCGCTGTCAGACGACTGTTCGCTTTCGAGCATAAGGGTGGCGAAGCGGGTGGAGTCGGCCTGAAAGGCGAGGTAGATCAGGTCATACATGCAGCGGATGTATTCCTCCGGATCTTTGTGGGAGACCTCGAGGTTCAGTCCCTTGGTATCTATCTCGGGTAGTGGTTGATGGGTCCACTTACTGGTGCGTTCGACCCGTTGTTCCAGGGCTCGGATCGACTCGAGGTATTCATAAACCTTCCCCTGATCGCCTTTCCCCAGGCGGTTCTTGAAGCTGCGACTGTGTTCGAGCACGAGGTCGAGGATGCTGGCGTCGCGCTTCAGTCCGGCGCGGACTTCGTCGACGCCTTTACCAGCGTAAGGAATGAACAGTCGGTTGAAAATTTCCCGGGGCTTGTGCATCGACGGGATCGGGCGGCCGGGACCCCGGTGTGAGAGCGTCTTGCTGGCACCGTATGAGCCGGTCCCACCCTCTGTGCCAAGCACGAGAGATGAGTAGCGGGTCTTGTGGCCGTGCACTTGGGCGGCAACTTGATCGATGGAGATGGTGTTGGTTTTCTCCGCCCCCATCATGTCGGCACCGGTAGAAAAGACGTCACCGGAGCTGTGGCCGCCGAGTTTCCAGCCGCCGGCGTGGTCGAGTCCGCGCAGATACGAGATATCGTCTTTGAAAGGAGCGAAGGGAGCGGAGGATTGGTTGAAGCTCAGTGGGCCGACATCCTTGCACGGCCACCAGCTCCACTCGTGGTGGTCCTTTTTTGGGTTGGGGACACCGGACGGGCCGCCTGGCATGTAGGCACCGTAAGCGAAGTAACTCACCAACATCCGCTTCGGAACCCCGCCCGCTCCGGCTGTCTTGGAGGTGGCCCCCATGGTCTTTTCCATGCCGTTGAGAAACGGGAGTGCGAGTGCGAGACCTCCGCCTCTGAGGAGTTCGCGCCGGTCGAGATCCCAGGGTTTGCGTTTCATGATTCGATCGAAAGTCTCGTTACTTGTTGTTGGATACGCGCCGGAAAGTGGAACTTTGGCAGATCGAGACGATCATGTCCTGGAGAAGAAAACCGCCTTCCTTGGATTGCGAGAGAAGTTTTTCGACATCATTGCGGTCGCGATAGTTGAGCTCGCGGCCGATGCCGTAGGCGAGCAGGCGGCGAATCACGTTCTCGGCGATGTCGTGCTTGCGCGCCCTACGCAGATGGGCCTTGAGGCGCGGCATACCATCGACTTTTGGGCCATGTGGGACCCGGGAGCTGGCCTGCACTTCCCGGGTGTTGACGCTCTTGAGGTATTTGGCGTAGCCGATGAGGTCCTGGTCCTTCTTCTTATCAAACCCACGGACGCGAGACCCCTCTTTGGGGACCAAGGGCTGATATTTCCCGATGGCGTTGTAGCGCTCAAACGGTATGCCCCAGGGGTCGAGGCGGGCGTGGCAGTCCTTGCAGCTTTTCTTGGTGCGATGCTTGGCGAGCAGGTCCTTGATGCTGAGGGCCTGATCGGCGGAGTCGCCTGCCGAGTCAGTGAGAGCGGGAACTTCGGCGGGAGGTGCTTTTACCTCATCACCGAGGATGGCTTCGCGCAGCCAGACAGCACGGTAGATCGGATGTGGGGCGGAGCCGGTGCCATTGCCTATGAGCACCGAACCGTGAGTGAGCAAGCCGCCAAGGTGGTGATCGGGCTTGATCGGAACCGGGCGGATGCGGTACCCCTCCACTCCCTCAACGCCGTAGTGAGCCGCAAGGGGCTGATTGAGCATGGCGAAATCGGAATCCACCAGATTGATAACGCTGGCATTGCGGCGGACCAGCTCGGCGATGAAGCCAACGGTTTCATCGATCATGTGATCGCGGATCGTTGGAATGTAAGGCTTCTCCGTACCGGCGCGCTCTCCGGCTTCCACGTAGTAGAGGAATCTGGGAAAGAGGTCCCGGTTGATCGGGACGGTCTTCATTTTCGGCAAACTGAGCCATTGGTTGGTGAAGTTGGAGACAAAATCGCTCGAGCGCGGATCGGCGAGCATGCGACGCACCTGCTTGGCAATCACGGCGGGATCGTTGATGTCGCCACCAGCAGCGAGTTCCAAGAGTTCCTTATCGGGCATGCTGCCCCAGAGGAAGTAGGAGAGTGCAGAGGCAAGTTCAAGATCATGGCTGACAACGCCACCATCGGCTTTGGTGTGAAGCAGAAATTGAGGTGTCACCAACACCATGGCGAGGGTTTCGCGCATGGCAACCTCAATGGTGCCTAGCTCCGGTTTCAGCAGACCATAGATCTTCACAAATCGGCTCACCTCCTCCGTGGTGGCGGGGCGGCGGTAGGCGCGCGACATGAAACGCGACAGGACTTCGTGGACGTACCTCCCGGGATTGCTTTGGCGCAGGGGTGAATCGAACAGGATGCGAGTGTGATGCTCCGGCGGCCAGACATCCGTAATTGGGGCTTCGAACTCGATCCAGTCGACTACCGCGCGCGGCATATCCGGTTGGCGCGGCCAATAGAGGAAGCGGTTGTCGTCGTTGAGGGTGCCGTCGTCGTAGATGTTCTGTGGAGTGATCGTCAAGGTGTCCGGTCGGCGCTTGCCCCTGCGCACCTTCCCCACCTGGACGGGAAAATTCTCGATCCGCCCGCGCAGCTCGTAAATTCTCGGGCTATCGGGTGAGTTGCGCAGGTGGACGACGCCGACCGGGGCAACCTGCTGGGTTGAGCTATTGATATTGAGATTGTAGCCCATGACGAAACGGAGCGGGAGTTCGGTGGCCCCATTCGGAAAGACTGCGGAGGCCTGGAAGCGAATGCGGAATTCACCGGTCCCGGGGAAATCCTTTACGACCATGCCCTGCCCCGGGGTGCCGCGGCGTGAGGTTTGGATGGCGATCTCGTTGCGCTTGAGGCTCTTGGCGAAGCCCTTGTGGGACTCCCCAGAATCCCATTCCTGTCGGGTCTTGTGAGTTTCAGGTTTATCAGGATCGACGATGGCACTGGCCATGGCGCGGCGGGCAACTTCGAGGTAGCGGTCGACTTGCTCCGGGCCGAGCCGCATGAACTCGGCGGTGTTGTTAAAGTGATAGGGCTTGCCCGGGTCTTTGGGGAGGTAATCGATCAGGTCGAGGTCGACGCCCAGAAGATCCCTCATGGTATTCTCGTATTCGAAATTGGTGAGCCGGCGCGCCGTGGTAGCCGGATAATCGTTGCTTGCCTTTTCGACGTAGGCGCGCAGGCCGTCCTCGATCCACCTCGCGACCGCATCCCGTTCGGTTTGGTTCGGCTGGGGCTCATCTTCAGGCGGCATCTCGCCACTTTCGAGCATCTCGAGGATGTTCTCCCAGTGTTCGAGGCCGTGGCCGTCAACCAGATCGGAAGCGCTGAGCGTGTGCACGGTGATCTTGCCTTTACTCTTTTTCGGCCCGTGACACCTGATGCAATGAGCCTCAAAGAAGGGCTTGACCCGTGCGTTGAACCCCGCAACCGCGGCGGGTGGCTGCGCAATGGTGTCAAGCATCCCGGCCGACGCAGCACCAGGCATCTTCGTGTGGAACGCCAGTGCACAGAATCCGATCAACAACAAGTGCCGGTAACGATCAAACATTAAACTACTCGGTGCTTGCGTCATTCCTTGTTGCTACGCGGCCAATATGACATCTCGTGCCCGCCCACCATACAGATCCGTGCGGTATCCGGCTCTTTTCGAAGGGTCAGAAGCAAGCTCAGAACCAATCGAACGAACTCGATGTTGGATTGGAGTTAGTCGCTACTTCTTGGGGAGGGGGCTCCTGGCCGACCGTCAGGCTATTTCGTGCGAAAGGTCTCGCTAGCAATCAAAACGAGGAGGAGGTCCCGGAAGCCGTCGCCGTCCCCACGATTCGCGTCGACGATCTTCTCGATCTCGTCGCGTTCGGCGTAGTTGAGCCCACGTCCGGTGGCGTAGACCATGAGCTTCTCGGCCAGACACTGGGAGAACACGCTCACGTGTTCGGTGAGCCAGTGTTTAAAGTCGACGACGTCCCGGACCTCGGTCCCGTCAGGCAGAACGCCGGACGCGTCGATCTTCGCGTTGCTCTTGGGCCAGGTGACGCGCCAGCGACCTACCGGATCGTAGTTTTCGAGCACGAAGCCAACCGGGTCGATTCGCTTGTGACACCTTGCGCAGGAGGCCTTGGTTGTATGGGCCGCGAGCCTCTCGCGCGGCGTGGTTGTGCCACGCGTGTCCGGCGTCAACGCGGGCACGTCATCTGGCGGAGCCGGCGGCAGCGAGCCGAGGATGTTCTCCAGCACCCACACGCCGCGCAGCACCGGCTGGGTATCGACGCCGTTGGCCGTCGCCATCATGATCGCGGACTGGCCGAGCAACCCGCCGACGCGCCCGCCGCGCTGCAGCCGAATCCGCCGCAGCTTGCGCTGCCGGTCTTTGGACTCCTTGCGACGGGCGCCCAGTTTCAGCTTGTAGACGTCCTTGGCAAAGAGCGACGAGGTGTAGGTGAAGTCCGGATCGATGAAGTCGGTCATCGGCCGGTTGGCCCGGATCATCTCCGCGAAGCTGTGCTCGACCTCGGCCCGCGCCATGTCGATATAGTACGGAGTGAAGTTGAACTTCGGGTCCGGCATGATCTCAGGCAACGCGCGGGTGTCGAGCCACTGACCTGTAAAGCTCGTGACGAACGCATCGTCCGGCCGCGCGGGCATCAGGCGGAGCGCTTGCTTTCGTAGCTCCCGCGGCCGCGACAGCCTCCCGGCCTTGGCCAGATCGATGAGTGTTTCGTCCGGCGGAGCCTGGGTCAGGAAGTAGGCCAGGCGCGTCGCCAGGTCGTGGTCGTCCAGCTTGCCCGGTCGCAGCGCACGGTACAAAAACCGCGGTGAGATGAGCACGTTGCGGATCAACAGATGCATACCCTCATCGAAGGAACGCCCCGCGGCCCAGTGCTCCTTCGCAATCGACACGTGGGTTTCGATCGTATGCTTGTCAACCGGTCGACGGAACGCCCGCGGCAGGAAGTGGGCGAGCAGTTGCCGAACGTATGCCTCATCGGACAACCCTTCGCGGTTCACGCCAGCGAGGCGACGCTGAAGTTGCGCTCGGCGTTTGTCTTTGGGGCCCGCCACGGTCCTGAGCGGACCCTCGACCGTCAGCCCTTGCAGTTGCAGCGATGGACCGTCCTCGAAGTAGGAGTAGCAAAGCGCATCGCCGAGGTTGATCGCGCCCCTATTGGAACCCCACAGCGCCAGCAGGGACCGGGTCATCGGTGAGTCCATCGTGGCCTGACTCATGTCGAGCTCAGGATTCGCGAGGTGCTCCTTGACGATGCGCCACCCGTTGGCGCCACGGAGGTGGCCCACGGCCGGGCGCTTCCTCAGCCCCCTCGGGTAGAGCGCCGCCTGCCAGGCCGCCAGGAAACGCTTGTCTCTCTCGAACCACTTCTTCATCAGCGTTCCCAGCCCGCCGGACTCGTGGCCAAACTCGGCATTCTTCCAACGCAGCAAGACCGTCTGACCTTCGTAGAGTTCGGCCTCGAACGTGACCTGTTTGGGCGACTTGGAGGTGACAGGAATTTCCTTGAGCAGCCGAAAGCTACTCACCTTCGTCCTGTCGCTGGCGGCGACCTCCCGGGCGCGAAGCTCCAGGATCATCGGCTCCTTCGCATTCGGCTTGAACGCCGAGGCGGACACCGTGATGCGATAGACGCCAGCGGCGGCGATCTCCATGCGGCTGGGCCAGGTGCAACTGCGCATCGTGGTGTTGCTGCGCGAGGCCAAGCGCAGCGCATCGCCGCGCACGGAGGATGCGGAGAAGCTGAGCACCATGTCCCGTGGCCCGGCCTTGCGGACCGACGACGCGACGACTCCCTTCGCGCGGGGATACAACTCGTCGGCGATCTGGCCTGCTACCTTCGCATAGACCCCCAGGAGCGGGGGCGACATGACGAGCCCCTGACCGACGTTGTCGAAACCGTGCAACTCGGTGTCTGTGGGAAACCCGATCGGGAGTTCGAACCGCGGCAGGTCAAAGAGCCGACGGATCGTGGCCTGGTACTCGGCCTGATTGAGTCGGCGCGACAGGGTGCCGCCGATCGGAGTGTGCTTCAGCAGCGATGGATCCAACCACGCCGCGAGCACCTGACGCTCGTCGCTTGTTGGTTGACGCTTCTTGGCCGGCGGCATCAGGCCCTGTTCATTGACGCGCAGAACCCGCTCCCACAGATCGCGGGTGCGCTTGTCGGTCCAATCGATGGACGGGACGTCCAAATTGATGCCGCCTTTCTTGGCCCTCGCGTTGTGACAACCGAAGCAGCGCTTGGAGAGAACCTCAGCCGGCTTGTCTGGTATCGGCGTTCCGACAGCCACGCTCTGGGCACCTGCTGCGCTCTGCCCCATCAGTGCTGCGATGACTGTGGCGGCAGCCCTCAAAAAAGCACCTCGTTCATGTTGTGCGAGGCGTTTGAGAAGGTGTCCGTTTCCAGACCGAGCTTCTGCATCAGCGTGATCAACAGGTCGCCCAAGAGCGGAGCACCCTTCTTGGACTGGTCGGTGACGACGTGGCCCTGGTGCTTGAACCCGCCGCCAGCGACAAGGGTCGGCAGGTTGCGGTTGCTGTGGCGACTGGCGTCGCCCATGCCGGTGCCGAACAGGGCGATGGTGTCATCGAGCAGGGACTTGCCCTGCGCATTGGTCTTCTCCTTCAGCTGCTTGATGAAACCACTGAAGCATCGCATGTGGGCGGTTTCGACCGCAACCAGGTCACGAATCATCCCCGGGTCGTTGCCGTGGTGAGACAAGCCGTGGTAGCCGGACCCAAGTGCGCGCCCGTCGATGGTGAAAACCTGACCGAGCCCATCGAGGAACAAGGTCGCGACACGGGTTGAGTCGGTCTGCAGGGCGAGGGCCATGAGATCGTACATGATCGTCGCGGCCTCGAGCTGTAGGTTCGGCGTGATCGGGTCGAAGCTGGGCAGCTTGTAGTCTGGTTCCGGGACGGGCTCGTTGATCGTCGCCAGTTGCCGGGTCATGCGCTGCTCCATGGCACGAACCGAGTGAAAGTACTCCTGCAGCTTCTGGCGATCGGCATGGGGCAGCGATTTGGTTAGTCGACGCGCATCCTCCACCACGTGGTCGAGCGCGCTCTTGCCACTGCGGAGCACGTACTCGGTGCGGGCCCGGTCTTCCTTGGTCACGAACAGCTGCTTGTAGAGCACGCTCGGCCGATGAATCGTCGGTAGCGCAACGCCTTGCCGGGTGAAGCTTATGGCCCTGAGGCCACCCTTGGCGCCTTGGCTGGATCCCGCGGTCATCTGCAAGGATGCGAACCGCGACTTCTGCCCGATCCGATCCGCGATCATCTGATCAAGGGAGTAGGACTGCGGCGATCGTCCGCAAAGGAAGTTGCTCCACTTTGCGTGGCCGTTGGATGCCCGATGGTCAAGCCCGGAAAAGACGGTGAAACTGTCGCGGAAGTCGGCCAGCGGCTTGAGCGTAGGCGACATCTGATACTTCTTGCCCGCCTGCTTGGGGTAGAACGCTTTCTGATGCAAGCCGAGGAAGCAACCGACGGCAACGAAGTTCCGGGGACCGTCGGCCTGGGCCCCAGGATGTGCTGCCCGCGGCGCCAGAGACTCCAGAGACGGCAGAGCGATCAACGCCGATGCACTACGGAGGAAGTGGCGGCGATCCACAGTGGTTTCAATCGGTAGTCTCATGGCTGCTCGTAGGATACTCAGGAAGCAGGCGCTGCGGGCCAAAGGTGCGCCATTTCGACTTCTACGGAGTCTTCAACACGCCAACCAACGGCATCCGAGGAGAAGCCGCACTGCTCGACGTGAGCAGGAGTGCCACAACTGGGCTCGCGGCAGACAAATACACTGGTCGGAGCGAGAGGATTTGAACCTCCGACCCCAGGCCCTACTTGTTGGTCTATCCCAACAGCACCTAAGTTCTTTGTGAACCTGATGCTGTGGGAAGCTCGTAGACGGGGGTTACAGGCCGACCAATACGGGCACAATTTGCCGAAATAATGGTGTGTGAAGTCAGAGGCTCTTTAACGCCCACCATGCATCAGGCTGAAGTTAAGGAGCCAGGCGGGTTTGCGAGCGGCCGAGTTTTACGAAAGGCCATGGTGGCCTGAATGGTGGCTCGGGTCTGCATCCTAGACCCCTTCAACAACATCAGACCCAATCGAGCAACTCGATGTTGGAGTTGGTCTGAGTTGCGATTGAGGTGGGGTTGTTTTGGGATTCACGCCGACGGGCACGTCATTCCTCGGGATGCTTGCTTTTCTTCCGCAAGACACCGAGCACGATGCCCACGAGGAGACCTGCTACGGGTCCGATCCGCAGTCCATAGAGGAACCCGATGAACCCATCCTGCCCGTCTCCGGCGATAAACGTTCCGATCACAGGACCGAGAACGAGCCCGAGCAGCACCATCGGGATGACCATTAGCGCCCAGTACTTCAATTGTGCCTCCTTCGCGGCTCTGATCATAAGGGAGCTAGTTGTGGTTTGCTCGGTTGTTTCGAGGCGTTTGCGATCAGTCGAGTTTGGCGATAGGTCATGGTGCGTCGGGTGTGCATCCTAGACCCCTTTGTGTGGTCAGCTAGGGGTGGCGGCATCCCCGGGCCTTGAGTTGACAGTATTGCGGTAGAGACTGAGAGGTCTACGATCATGTGCTCAGGGACTTGATATCGAGTTTCGATGGCAGGCCTTGTTTCTACTCACTTCCTGTTTTGTGCATGGAACTAAGTTTCGACGATGCACAAACACCACTACGCAAGGAGTCCAGCGTTGCATTTGCAAAACAAGAATTTCTCGACGTCGGAACAGGTCAAAACTCCCGATAAGGCGAAGATGGAGACCCTCGAGTTTGGGGCCGCGAAAGTCTCGCGGATCGTGCTTCAACCCGGCTGGAAATGGTCGGAGTGCAACCAGCCCTTGGCGGGTACGCCAACCTGTCAGGTCCAGCATTTAGGGATACTGCATTCGGGTTCCATGAAGGTGACCCACGAAGGCGGGTCTGAAATGGACGTTACAGCAGGGGATGCTTACGCCATCGGGCCAGGCCATGATGCCTGGGTTGTGGGCGATGAAGTTTGCGTCTGTTACGAGTTTGAGCAGAGCGGAGCGTCCTGGGCCGGCGACGACTGAGGCTAATCTCAGCGTCGCATGGTGAACCGAGCTGCGCCCTAGACCCCTTCAACAACATCAGAACCAATCGAACGAACTCGATGGTGGATTGGGCCTGGTCGCTACTTCGTGGGGGGGTCAGCGACCTTCTTGCCAGCTTTGTAGATGCCGCTGACGGGCGGAAGTGGATCTGCTACTTGACTGGATCGACCTCGGCTAGTTGATAGATCACCGTCCATCTGCCGTCAAGACACGCAGGGTTCACAGCGAATCTCTGCATTCGACAAGTTCACAAAACTGTTGTCTGGCGGCGTTTCTCCACGCCTACCCACAATGCAGCAGTGGTGAAGCCAGCCACCGCCGAGTAGACGGCGATTCCACCTGCCATCCACATCACAAAGAGTGGGAGGTTGCCTCGAGTCTGCCAGGCTTTCGGAGTTATTTCCCCACATAGCGTAAACCACGGCTCCAGGAGCGTCACGGTCACCTCACCGGCGGTCTCGCCACCGACAAGAAGCAGGCCCAACCATGCCACGCAAACGCCGGCCGCAACAACACTGGACCGTACAAGATGTGGCTTCACTGCGAGTCTTCTTTTCGAGGGATCAGAACCAACCGAACGAACTCGATGGTGGATTGGAGTTCGTCGCTACTTAGCCACCGAAGCTAGGAAGGACGCGATTGCAGGCAAAAACCCTAGCGCGAAGCCAGCCACGACGACAAGCAGGGCGAGGACCACCTGGCACAGGATCACACCAAGGCAGAAACGGTAACCGTCCATCACCGTGATTCGTTTCTCTCTATTGCTCATGACTCCATGCTACTCATTTAGACGGCTCTTTTCGAAGGATCAGAAGCAAGCTCAGAACCAATCGAATGAACTCGATGTTGGAGTTGGTCTGAGTTGGATTGAGGTCTGCATGGCACTCACCAAGAGCTAACAAAAATTGTCTGCCGTCCCGGAGTACCATCAGGAGTTGTGTATTCAATGACTACGGTACCCACTATGGGATCGACAAAAGTCAGTGCGTGAACGGCATAAGACCAGTGTAGTCCTTGACCGAGATGGAACGCCCTAATTCGGCACGCAGAGCATCACGAGTCTTGGGAGTCGACACCACGGAGACGAACACCTTGCCCTTGGCGGGATGCGAACGAGCCAAGAACCCCTCCGTCCCACCTGAGTAACCTCAGCGGACCTGAACATCACCCCAACAACTCAGTTATTGGCCCGGTACTATCGGCGAACTTTGCCACCGGGACATCTACGGCATTGAGCATCGAAACGAACAGATTGGCCAGCGGGACCTTTTTGTC
>JAYZDB010000259.1:0-5825 GCA_036338025.1 Planctomycetota bacterium | reverse complement strand
ACCGCGATCGATCACAACGCTCGGCGTTCACGGTCGCTGACCACCCGTTACACGGTTGGATACGAGTTGGTCGCCTACAAGTCGGGAAGCCGTATCGACATTGCCGCCCCGGACGGGACCGAGACCGTTGGCGGTGGGACGTTTTCTCCCGACGGCAGCAAACTCGCATTCATCGGACATGCCCGCGATGGTTCGTTTCTCTACGTCGCCGACATCAAGACCGGTCGTAGCAAGCGAGTCACGGACACGCCAATGCTCGCGACTTTCGTGACCTCGTTCCATTGGACCTGGGATAGCGGAAAGATCCTCACGGTGCTGGTGCCCGAGGGTGCTGGTGATCTACCCGAACGACCGGCGGTTTCTCCGGAGCCAACTGTGTGGGTGACCCGTGATGGGAAGACTCCGACCCGCACCTACCGCTTCCTCTTGAAGACGCCCTACGACAAGCTTCTGCTCGAGCATCTTGCAACCGGGCAGCTCTCGCTCGTCCATGCCGAGAGCGGAGAAGTCACCAAGGTTGGTTCGCCAGCGATGTTCACCAAGATCGGGGTTTCCCCGACCGCGAAGCACTTTCGGGTCACCACGATG
Organism: Planctomycetota bacterium; assembly: GCA_036338025.1. Taxonomy (GTDB): domain Bacteria; phylum Planctomycetota; class UBA1135; order UBA1135; family UBA2386; genus JAYZDB01. The sequence continues at coordinate 5,237 of JAYZDB010000259.1, read as the reverse complement.
CAGAAGCCATTCAGCTACTTCGTGCCGACACGGAGCTTTGGGTCCAAGGACGAGCTTTGGGATAGCGAAGGCAAGGCCGTCCACCAATTCAGTGAGCGCAAGTTGCGCTTAGGCTCCTCGTCTGGGGGCCGCGGTGGCCGACCTTCGAGTACCGGCAAGCGCTCGCTGACCTGGCGGCCGGACGGTCTCGGAATGTCGTTCCTCGAGCGGGAACCGAAAAAGCCGGAGGCCGACGCCAAGGCAAAGGCGGATCCCAAGAAGAAGGCCGACGCCAAGGCGAAGGCAGACCCCAAGAAGAAGGTCGACGCCAAGGCGAAGGCAGGCCCCAAGAAGAAGGTCGATGACAAGGCGAAGGCGGACCCCAAGCAGAAGGCAGACCCGAAGAACGATGCCGACGCCAAGGGCAAGCCGCGACCGGTCGCCGATGCAGGGCGTGCACGTGGCAATCGCCAGGCACGTCGTGGGGGTCGACGGGACGGGTCCAGTCGTGATCGAAGTGCCGGGCCAGGTGCCGATGCGAAAGAGCCCGACAAGCGAAAGGACCGGGTCATGCAGTGGCTACCGCCGTACTCGAAGACCAGCAGCAAGGTAGTGTGGGAGAGTGAACACCCGATCAGCAGCGTCGCCTACTCGGAGGACTGCCAGCGGATCTACGTCACGCAGACTGTCGATGGGGTCCGCAAGGTCTTTGCAGTCGATCTGTCGCACCCTGACAAGCAGTTGAAGATTCTCGAGAAGACTACTGCCGCCTCTACGCCCTCCGAGACCAGTTCGAGGCGACCTACGCGCCGTGGCGGCCGTGGAAGTCGTGGTGGTTCACGCGGTCTCTTGTCGAAGAAGGGTCCACGTGGCGGGCGGATTGTCCGGACAACAACGGACGGGAAGCATGTCTACGTTTCGGGTTCTGATGAACCGAAAGACAAGAAGACGGGGTTTTCGCGCTCCTACGTCGATCGGATCGCGATTGGCACCGGTGAGAAGAAGCGGGTCTGGCAGGAGCCCACGGGTGATTTCCACGAGTCCTTCAGCCTGCCGACAGATGATGATTTCACCGGCGCAATCGTCCAGCGTCAGTCCGCCACGGCGGTGCCGAATACCTATCTCCGTGACAGCAAGACCAACAAGTTGCGGCGACTTACTGACAACGTTGACCCAGCGCCAAGCTTCACCAAGGCCAAGCGGTTGCGATTCCAGGTCGAGCGAGTCGATGGCTTCAAGTTCTGGGTCAAGGTGACGATCCCTCCGAACCACGGCAGTCGACTGCCAGCACTGTTCTGGTTCTACCCCAGGGAGTTCACCAGTCAGGCCGCCTACGACAGCCGTCAGCGCCCACAGCCTACGAACCGCTTCCCCGGCCTGCGGACCCGTACGATGGAATTGCTGACCTTGATGGGCTACGTAGTTGTGGCGCCGGACTGTCCGATCGTGGGCGAGGAAGGCCGGATGAACGACAACTTTGTCGGCGATCTCCGCAACAGCCTGTGGGCGGTCATCGACGACCTCGATCGGCGCCAGATCATCGATCGCAACCGGCTCGCGATCGGCGGGCACAGCTACGGTGCGTTCGGGACCGCCAACGCCCTTGCCCACACACCCTTCTTCAAGGCTGGGATCGCTGGCGATGGCAACTACAACCGCACGCTAACGCCGATGTCTTTCCAGTCGGAGCGCCGTGATGTTTGGACGGCACGAGAGACCTATCTGCGGATGTCTCCATTGCTGTGGGCGAATCAGGTCAACGGTGCGCTGCTGATGTACCACGGGATGGATGACAACAACACGGGTACCTTCCCGATCCACTCGCCGCGGATGTTCCAGGCTCTCAACGGGCTCGGCAAGAAGGCGTCTCTCTACATGTATCCCTACGAGGGACATGGACCTGGCGCGGGCGCCACCATCCTCGATCTGTGGGCGCGGTGGATTCACTGGCTGGATATCCATGTCAAGGATCCCGACGCCGGCAAGTCCCGCAAGGAGCCTGCCAAGAAGAAGGACATCAACGAGGGCCGCTAGCGCTATCTGGCGCTGCAGGCTCATCGCTCTACGACAGTCTCGAGTAGATTCTCGCGTCTGTCGTGGAGCGTTCGTTCCTGTGTCTCTACACGGTCGGAGACTGTCTCACTGCTTGGACAGGCGGTAGGCACAGGAAAATGCCTGAATCTTCGGGGCGACAGGTGGAGTCACTTCGACATTGTTCTTGAGCAGGAAACGCCAGTTGAAGTACTGCACGTCTTCTGGCTTGAACGACTCATTCGGGCCACTGAAGGTGTCGGTGAAGTCGAGATCTGTCAGATCGTTTGGATCCTCGGTGTAGGACGTAACGGTCTCGTTGTAGAGGTACGAGAACCACCTGCGGCGCGTGCCGGTGCCTTGGATGTTCCGGTTGTCCCAGTGGTGGATGTGTGCATCGCCGGCTTTCAGCGGATCGAGAGGGAAGTTATCGGTCGTCGGTGCGTTGGTGCCGACCGGTGGCCACCATTGGTTGGGGCGAGTGATCTTGCTGGCGCCGCGGAACTGGGCGACCACTCCGGTGCCGGGAGGCAGGTTCGATAACGGTGGTTCGAAGTCGTAGGTGTAGGTCGGCAGCTTGTCGGTCAGGTCATAGGGACCGAGGCGGGGGTCTCCGCCGGCCGGCATGCGGTGCGGGTTGGCGATGTCCACGAATCCCGAGGTCACCACGCTGGTTCGCTTCAGGAAGTCGGCCATCACCCAGTAGACGGTGTTGTCTCCGGGGAGAGTAGGGATGCCGCCGGGCTGGAATCCGCCGGATGCCTGCTGCCATTGGGTGCTGGTCGGGTCGATTTGATTGCCGGTGCCGACACGCCCGGCCGAGTAGATGCGGAAATCCGGCTTCGCTGAGGACTGCACCGAGACGCTGACTTGCCAGCCATTGATACCACTGGCGTGGAACGGATTTGCGGTCGGCAAGTCCGGATCATCCGGGTGTACCCAGAAGTCCGCGAGCAGCGGCAGGGCGATCGTGCCTACGCAACCGCCGGTGCGTGTGTCGGTGTATTGGCCGGTGCGGAGTTGCCGGCCGCGCGTGGGATTTCGCAAGCCTGCGTTGTCCCAGCCGCCGTTGAGGAAGTTGAGGTTGCCTGGCGTGCCTGTCACCCGGTTGCCCAGGCCGCCGAGGAATGGCGAGAGCAGGTAGGGATAGGGCGACATTGTGACGACGTCGAGGCCGTTAGCGCCACCCTGGGCGACTTCTTGCTCGTCGCGCCACACGAAGTACGGGTTGCGGAGATTGGTGGTCTTGCTGGCGTCGAGGAACTTCGGCAGTGGTAGGTATCGATTCACTCCGTTTGTCTCGAGCACTGCGTCGGTGGCGTTGATGGTGAGGACGGCGTCGAGGAACGCCGGGTGGCGGTCGGGCTTGTGCCCGATGTTTCCATCCGCCTGGTTATTGTGGACGTAGTTCCTCTCGAAGAACTGGTCCAGGCCTGACACGGGCATCGATGGGAAGGCATCGCCGGACGAGATGCACGGCTCGGGACGAAACTCACTGTGACCCAGGTAGAGCGAAACGCGGTCGAACTCATCGAACACGATGGAGTCTGCTGCGAACGGTGCCCAGTAGAGCTGTTCGACATCCAGGTTGAAGTCCAGTGGGTCGGTTCGTGACAGGCTCATGTCAATTTCGCGCCAGACCATCTGTAGTCGGCAGCCAAACGGATTGATCGGGTTACGAATCGGTTGGCCGAACACGATGCCGGCGGTTCGATTGACGATCTGGGTCGGAGAACCAAAGCCCGTTGGACCGTTTACCGGGCACCATCGCAGCTCCGAGTTCTGAGGTGGTGGCGACTGCTGGTTGAGGCTGTCGACGACCTTTCTGGTTCGCGTCGCTGCGCGCCCGATCAACTCTCCCGACGGCAAGAAGGACACTGGGCCGAACAGATCATTGCTGCGCCACGCAGCGGCGGGCGTCGAACTGCCGACCGGAGTAATTTCTCCTGGCTGGTAGTAGTTCGGTCGTTCGTCCTCGTCAGCGTCTTGAAAGCGGCGGACGAGGTAGATCACGATATTGTCTGGGTAGCGCGGTTCCGTGGTGTTGGGCCGGATGCGTGTATCAAGGGCGAACTCCAGCACGGCGTTTTCTACGATCTCGAGACCTGGTCCGCTCGCTGCCTGGAAATCGAGGGCGTTGCCCGCCAGATCCGAGATCCCATTCATCCCGCCCACGATGTGCAGGAAGTAGTGGTATCGACGCTCGGAGAACGGCAATGCCTTGTCGGCTTCCGCGGCGTCTCGCATGGCCTGATCGAGGTACAAGCCCAGGGTAGGTTGGATACGGATGGTGGTCTGCGAACCGTCCGAGTCAAACACCTGCCCCTGGATCAGGTGAGGTGTCCGAAACTTGTCCTCGTCGAAAGAAGACGGTTCGATACCCCGTGTGGTGACGAAGTCGTCGATCGCCGCCTGGTCGAAAACGTCGCGGGTTGCGAAGAAGGCGGTGTCCGAGGCGATGATCGTACTGATGTCGATGGGTTTGCTGAACCTCAGGAGCGCACCTGCAAACGGTGAGATGTTCTGGTTGTTGACGATGACATTGAGGTCGTTCGCCAATGGGCGCGGACTGAAGCTCAGGAAGTTCCGAGGGTCGTCCCCGTAGTAGACCGGTGTATTGGGATCTGGCTGGACCGGGTGTAGTCGGCGGTGGGTGTACTCACAGACCAGCACCGCCTTTGGTGCGTTTTGTCGTAGCCACTCTTCCTGTTGCGGCGTGGCCAGTGGTGGGAAGCCTGCTCGGTTGCTGGGGTCGATCAGTTCGAGGAGGTCCTCGCCGTTGGCATCCAGGACCGGGCGCACCATCACCTGGACTCGTTGTGTCTCCGGTTCACCGAGGTCATCGGCAGGGTCCTCCAACAACTCTACTGCGGCAATCGGCACGCCGCTGTCATCGACGAACAGCCGCAACAGGTCGCCGCGGTCTAGTTCGTGCTCGATGCTGTCCTTGAAGATCGTGATCAGCTTGGCCTCGGAGTTGACCGCGTCTACCCGAACGACGTACATCAGCATCTCGCCGAGCAACCGAGGTGGGTGTGGATCGCGTAAGAATCCGCGGGAGAATTCTGAGGAGTTGTCGAGGGAAGTTCCCGACCGAAAGTCCCGGATGACGCTGATGAAGCCGTCGTTGTTGTTGCCGTTCAGGGTGGTGATCTTGTCCTCGTGGACGCCTGGCAGGGCCAATGGACCCTCGGTCGCGATCGCGACGCGGATGTTTGCGCCCAGCT
>JAYZDB010000258.1:0-8801 GCA_036338025.1 Planctomycetota bacterium | reverse complement strand
CGGGTGAGATCCGGTTCTTCACCGCGCTCAGATACCCGCAGCGCTTCCTCTACCAGGGGGATCAGCAGTTCCTCATCGCTGGCGGTCGGGATCTCCCTGGTGGGTCCCTCACTGGGAGGATGCTGGCCAGAACTGTTCATTCAGATTCCTCGTAGGACGGCAGCCCCTTGGCCCGCAACCGCACCAGCAAACGCGCCTTCGCGGTTCGAAATGCCTGGCGGGCGGCATCCGCCGAAGCGTTGCCCATGGTCTCAGCGATGCTCACAAACGACTCTTGATCTTCCAGACGTAAGCGCAGGACTTCCTGCTGCTTGTCGGACAGGTCGCGCATCACCTCGGAGTATGCATCCATCTGCTCACCGATCGAGGCCGCCAGGGACGGAGTCGGGTCGTTAGCAACCGGACTGATACCCGAATTGGTGCGGTTCATGCTGTCGCGCCGCCGACGAACATCCCGCCGGGCAGCCTCGTGGAATCGTAAAGCATCGAGCAAGCGATGCCGGCAGACGGCGCCGAGGTACTGCACGAAGGCCGCTTCATCGTCACCAGAAAAGCCATCAAGCTTCTGGCTCACGACCCCGAGAAACACCTCCTGGACGATGTCGCCAGTACTGAACAGCGGCAGGATCCAGCGATGGTTGCGACGAAAGTCGTGCTGGAGTTGTCGGTGAACCATGTCGCGTACGCGCGGATAGAAGCGCGTATAGAGCTCCTCCTTCGCACCGGGGTCGCCCGCCTGTTGCAGGGCGAGGGTTTTTCGGAGTTCCGACATCCAGACAATCATCGCCAAGTTGTGCCGCCGGGGCAATCCGCGGCAACTCCCCAACGGCCTGTGCGCCAGAGAGCTGGAAATCGGAGGCGGATTTCCCAAGATTTCACGGCCCATCCCCTGCTCAGCCACCGACCGGGCGAACACGCATCGCCATCCTCGAGATGCTGGTCCCCGACCTACAAGCCGGTGGCTTCTTCGCCGACGACGCGCTGCTCCGGAGCCGACGGACCAGTAGTCTGGCCGACCCGGTCTCCGTTGAGGCCGACTGCCGACAACTCATCGATCTCGGCCAGATTCACCGCGATGCGCGACGATACGCCTCGACGTTGCATGGTGACCCCATAGAGCGAATTGCAGGCCGCCATCGTCCGTTTGTGGTGCGTCACCACGCAGAACTGGGTCGGCCCAACGAAGTCGTTGAGCACCCGGAGGAAGCGCTCCACGTTGGTGTCATCGAGGGCTGCATCGACTTCATCGAGGATACAGAACGGCGAGGGCTTGACCTTGAATACCGCGAACAGGATCGCCAGCGCCGTCAAGGATCGCTCACCACCGGACAACAGATCGATCGACTGCAATTCCTTGCCCGGTGGACGAGCCATCACCTCGATCCCACCCTCGAGGCTGTCCTCTTGGTCATCCAGGTACATGTCAGCCCGACCACCCTGGAACAACTTCCGGAAGATCGTCTGAAAATTCTCGCGAGCCTTGGTGAAGGTGTCTTCGAACATCGCGCGAGACTCGCGCTCAGTTCGACGCAACGCTTCGATCAAGGACGTACGGGATTCGGTGAGGTCCTTGACTTCCTGCTCGGTCAAGGTGAGGTCGGTCTGCTCGTCTTCGAGTTCTTGCACAGCGGCCAGGTTGACGGAACCGAGGCGCTCGAGACGGGCCTGGGTGACCTTGACGTCCTTGCTACAGGCATCTGAATCGAAATCCTCTGACTCCCAGAGGCGGTTGAGAGCGAGTTCGTCGACGTACAAGGACTCATCGAGCGGCGGGCCCTGCAACTCGACATCCGCCGAGCCGTAGACCTCTGGCATCGGACCAAACGGCACATCGATAACCAGACCGAATCCATCGACCTCGCCCAGGCAACGACGCAGGGTGACTCGGACGTCATCCCACAGCCGTGTTTCCAACCACTCGAAACGATGTTCGTCCTCGCCGATGGCGAGCCGGACGTCGGTCAGGGCCTGGCCAGCTCCGTTGCGGCCCGCCTGCAACCCGGCAAACTCGGACTTGCACTCGGCAAAGACCTCGCGGGCCTCCGCCAAGGCCTGCGCCGCCTGATCGCGTTGACCACGGACTTCGCTGAGTTCCCCTCCCATCTCCCCAAACGCGGCCCGTGACCCGACGGCCTGGACCTCGTTGTCGGCCGCCGCCTGCAAACTCTCACGTTCACGGTCGACCAGCCCAGTGGTCGACTCCTGTACATCGCGCAGCGAATTATCATGCAGGCGACACGCTTCGCGCGCCGCTTCGCGGTCGCGACGGCACTCGACCAGCCGGAGTTGGACTTGTTTCTCTTCATGACCAGCCGCGTCGAGAGCAGACTGGGCTTCGGCGAGATCCCTTGTCACCCGGTCCTCGTGCTCGGACTCACGGGATTCCAGGCGTGCGTAGTGGAAAGCGGTCATCAGGAGGTCGTTGAGTTCGCGCCGGACCGACGCAGCCTGTTCGTCGAGGTCCCGGATCTCGATGCCCAGGTTCTCGATATCACGCTCGCCAGCAGCGAGCCGTTCAAGCAGGTGCAGACGCTGGTTGCCACGACTGAGATCCCGATCGTGCACCGCTTGCAGCAGGGGCCCGATCGACTTCGCCTCATCGGTCAAGTCGACAACCTGCTCCGCGACCTCGCGCTTGCCGAACAGCAGGCTCTCCAGTTGGCCACCGAGGGATGAGACTTCACCCTGCAGAGCCAGCATGGTCGCCTTGCGGACAATCAAGCCACCTTGGCCCTCTTTGCTGCCGCCCTCGATCCGCGGACCACAGACCAGCCCACCCTCAGCCGTCACGAAACACAGGTCGTGACGATCCGTTTGCGCCTGGTCAAGCGAATCCACGACACACACGCCTCGCAACAACCAGTGCGCCAGGTCGCGTGCATGGCTCGGATAGCGAACGTGGTCGAGCAGGGTGTCGGCTTCCGGGGGCAGCGCAACCGGCTGGCGGTCAGACGGCACGTCATCGCCAACCGCCTTGTCTATCAAGAGGATCGCGCGACCCTTGTCCTGCTCGCGAAGCAGGGCGTGCATGGCATCGGCATGCTCACGCGAATCCACCACCAAGGCCTGCACGAAGGGACCGAGTGCAGCCTCCAAGGCCGCGCTGTACTTCAGGTCGGTGTCCAGAATATCAGCCAATCGACCCTGCAAGCCGGCGGGCTTGACCTCCAGGAGGTAGCGCGGGCCCTGGTCCAAGCCCTCCCGGTGGGACTCCATGTCGGTGAGAGTCTGTAGACGGCCGGTCAGCGAAGACAGCCGCTGACGCAGCTCGGATTCCTCGGAAGACAGTTCTGCAGCCACCGCCTCGGCGACTGTCAATTCGGACAGCACCATCTGTTCTTCGGCGCTGAGGGTGGCGGCCTCGAACTCGCCAGCCTTCAGGGCCTCACCGAGCTCGCCGACCTGCCGTTCGACGCCATCGAGTTCCGCATCGAGCAGTCCGTGTCGTTGGCTGAGACTCTGGGCCCTCGCAGTCTGCGCAGACAACTGCGATTTCTTGTTTTGTGCGACGTTACGGCTACGCGTGGACTCATTCATCCACTCGAGCATGCGTTGCCGTAGGCTCTCACGCTGCGCATCCAACTCGCGAGCCCGGGTCTGTGCTTCCTTCAGGCTGAGCGTCTTGTCCTCGAGGGATTTTTCGAGCTCAAGCAGTTCGACATCGAGCGCCGACGCCCGGTCGCGCGCCGCCTGCAACTCGGCGGTCTTCTCCGCGTGCTGCTCGTGCAGTCCTTCGATTCGCTGCCGGCTGTCAGCAGCATGGCCGCGTTGATCCTCGGCCCGCTGATCGTAACCCTGAGCCTGATGCTCGGCGGCTTCGCGCCGACTCTCCAGGCCGCGCATGCGCTCCAGCAAGTCCTCGTGTTCCTGGCTCCTGGCGTCGATGCGAGCATCGAGTTCCGTACGGGAAGCGTCCAACTCGACGCAACGCGCCTCGGCGGTGGCAAACTCCTCGGTCAAAGACTCCAGGCGCTCGGTTTTTTCGACCAGACGCGACCGCAGCTCGCGAGCCTCCAGCACCGCCACCGCCGCACGCATGTCGCGCAGCTCAGCGCGGAGTTCCTGGTATCGCCGAGCCCTGCCGGCCTGGATCTTCAGGCTACGGATACGCCGATGCCGCTCTTTGAGGAGGTCTTTGACCCGCTCGAGATTCTGCTCGGTCCGGTCCAGCCTGCGCAGGGTCTCGCGCTTCTGGACCTTGAAACGGCTGATTCCCGCGGCCTCCTCGAAGATCGCACGTCGATCCTCCGGATTGGCGGACAACACCGCATCGATCCGGCCCTGCTCCATCACGGAGTAGGCTCCAACGCCCAGGCCGGTGTCCAACAGGACGTCTCGGACGTCCTTGAGCCGTACCCGCTCACCGTTGAGGAGGTAGTCAGACTCCTTGTCCTTGTTCAAGCGACGGCCAACCGTCACCTCGGTCCGCCCACTTGGCCCGCCGTCCTCTTCGACCAGGGTCACCATCACTTCCGCCTGATGCGAGCCATCGCGGCCTTCCGCACCCTTGAAAATGACGTCCGTCATCTCCTTGCCGCGCAGACTACGCACCCGCTGATCCCCGAGCACCCACTTGAAGGCGTCGACAACATTGGACTTCCCGCACCCATTTGGGCCGACAATGCCAGTGAGTGCCGACTCAAAATCGAAGTGGGTCGGATCTGCGAAGGACTTGAACCCTTGGACAGTGAGACGCTTCAGACGCATACGAAGAAACACATGTTGGAGTGTGGAGCCAACCCTACACGGTTCGTGGGTCGGAAGGACAATCAGACACGCGTCCGGGCGCATCCTCACCATCGGCGACATCCTGTGAGTTGACCGGTCTCGCCGATAGCATGGTCGCCTCAAGTACACCACGCCGCCGAGTCTGCAAGTTGCGAGCACGTGCATACGCAGTTGCCGCAGCTGCATAACCGTTCGCGGACAGGACCCGCTGGGCAGCCTGCGCCACCCGCTCGGACGTCCACATCGGAACTTCCCCGTCAGCAACCCCGGCCTCGCCACAGAGTCCGGTCAGTACCGCAGTAGCCAGATCGATGGCTCGCCAGTCTTCCTTGAATTCGGCGGCCAGCCCACCACCAGGATCATCGACGGCAAACGCCACCTGGGTCGCCCGTTCGTCAAGGACGCTCTCGGCCGCCATCAAGGCACACGCAATCGACCGGGCGAGCTTGCTCGACCGCAACCACTCCACCCTGCCGTCCCGTTTACGTATTCGAAAACTCGCCTGCCTCTTCATCGCTGCCGCCCTCCCGCGGTCTCGTATGCTGCGACTGCCGGACCATCGTCTTGAGCTCCTGGTAGAACTCAGTGACGTCCTGGAAGTCGCGATAGACCGAGGCGAAGCGCACGAAGGCGACCTGGTCGAGCTGCTTGAGCTCGTCCATGATCAACTTGCCGATGATCTTCGAAGGCACTTCCTTGTCAAAGGCCTCCAAACACCGTCGCTCGACCCGTTCTACAACGGCATCCATCTGCTCGCTGGACACGGGCCGTTTCTCACAGGCTCTGACCAGCCCCGCGAGAATCTTGCTGCGTTCGAACCCGACCCGATCTCCACCCTTCTTGACCACCCGCAATGGCGCCGACTCGGTCCGCTCATAGGTGGTGTACCGCCTACTACAGGCCATACACGCCCGCCGGCGGCGAATGGCGAAGCCATCCGCGCTAGCCCGGGAATCGATGACCCGGTCGTGATCCGCTTTGCAGTATGGACACCGCATGCCAAGAGCCTGAAGGGTGGATGAACTACCCGCCTTGCCACCAGGACATCTGACCACGCCACGGCAGCACTACAGGTAGAGTACGGTCGCAGGGTAACGCCTCAAGCGGTTGTATGTCAAATACCCAGCGTCACTTGCCGAGACAGAATGCGCCGAAGATGCGATCGAGCAGCTGCTCAGGAGACGAGCGGCCGTGGATCGAATCGAGTCTACCGAGGGCAGACGCCAGGTCGACCGCCACCAGTTCCTCGAGGGCACCCTGACCGGCGGCCGTGATGGCATCCTCCAAGGCTCCACGAGCCTGACTCAAGGCGGCGTGTAGCCGAGCCGTCAAGCCCCTGGGGCCACCGCCGACCCGGCGACACAGGGCCTCTCGGAGTGCTTCGATGCCGACACCGCTGCTCGCACTGGTGACAAAAACAGGCACGCCCGACGGGCGACTCGGGGCACATGCTTCGACTACCGCACCGACGGCCGGTTCGGCCAGTAGATCACACTTGGTAAATACCTGCGCCACCATCGGCAGGTCACTCTTGACCGGCCTCGGATCGGTGAGGTCGACAAGCGAAACAATCCCCGCCACCCGCTGCGCGATCCGATCCCGCAGCGCGAGCGCCGCCCGATCCTGGTCGCACGGGCCCTCGACGTCACCTGGACCGTCCAGGAGCCGTACATCCCGGCCCAATTCGAACACCAGAACGTCTCGGGTGGTGCCCTCTTGATCGGCGACGATCGCTTCCGCACTGCCGACCAGGGCGTTGGCCAGCGACGACTTGCCGGCATTGCTGGCCCCCAGGAGCAGCAACTCACCGCTGATTCCGACCTCCGGCAGGCCGCCGAGAAGCCCAGCACAAAGATCCCGTGCCGTCCGTAGCTTCGGCAGCCAGGCTTCCGAGTCGACCTGCCCGGTCTCACCGTCGGTAAAGTCCAGGCCCGACTCGATCGCTGCCAGGGCGTCCTGGACCTCATTCCGGATCTGGTCCACCGACCCGGACAGTCCACCGCGCAAGACATCGAGGGCGAACCGACTCTGGTCGACATCGGCGGCCTGGATCAAGGCGAGTACGGCCTCCGCCTCGCTGAGATCGAGACGACCGTGTTCGAAGGCGCGGCGGGTAAACTCGCCCGGGGTCGCCAGCCGAGCGTGCGGGGCCAGCGCCTCGGACACCAGGTCCAGCAACACCGGACTGCCGGGCAGATGCAACTCCACCACATCCTCGCCGGTGTAGGAACCGGGTCCCGGCATGGCGAGCACCAGGCAGCCGACCTGGTGGCCGAGCACTTCGACGGTGGCATCCAGCGCCACACGCTTCGGTAACAAGGTCTCGGTCAAGACACCTGACACCGCCTCGAAGGCGGCCGGTCCCGAGACCCGCAAGATACCCCGAAGGGCAGCCCCCGGCGGGGAGGCAACGGCTTGGATGGTGTCTCCGATCACCGCCCCAGCCTACCGCGCCGCTAGACCATCGGCACGTTCGGCATGCCACCCGCCGCGTCCGGATTGACCGGACCGAGGATCTTCTTGGTGACCTTCTGCTCGACGATGCCCCAGACGCTGGAGGTGCACATGTAGATCATCAGGCCGGACGCGTAGCTGTAGAGCATCACGCCCATCATGATCGGCATGAAGCGCATCATCACCATCATCTGACGCTGTTGGGGATCCTTCGGCAGTGGTGTACCCATCTGCAGGTAGAGCCACAGCCCCACCATCAGGATCGGCAGGAGGTTGAAGTAGGGCACGAACGGGATCCCCAGCTCGGCCAGCATGTCCGGACGGCTGAGGTCCTGGATGTAGCCGACGAACGGCGCCCCACGCAGTTCGTACATCACCCGCAGCGCGGTGAACAAGCCGAACCAGATCGGCATGGTAAGGAACATCGGCAGGCAACCCTTGAGCGGCGCCGTCAGCAGTTGATGCTCCTTGTTGAACTTCATCATCTCGGCCTGCAACTGCTTGGGATCGTCCTTGTAGCGCTTGTTCAGGGCATCCAGTTGCGGCTTGAGCTTGGCCATTTTCTCGCCGTGGATGCGCATGGTGCGCTGCATGTTGAAGTTGATCGGCGACAGCAGGACGCGGACCAACAGGGTCAACATGATGATCGCCACGCCCCAGTTGCCGACCACCCCGTGGAATGCCGTCAGCAACCACACCAAACCCCGGGCGAGGTTCGAGATTCCGGGGATGCAGCAACATACCGGGGTCAGGTCCGTATCCATGACCAGGCCGAAACGCTCGTAGTCGAACTGCTCAGCGAAGGTCGCCGAACTCTTCGGACCCAGGAACATGCGGAAGCTGAGAGTGGTTGTCTGGCCCTTGGTCGGCACCTGCAGATCCATGTTGCACAGGACCTCGGGCACCGAACCGGCAGAGATCTCTTCGCCGCCCTGCAAGAACGTCGTCGACGGCCAATGCCGGGTCTCGACGAGATTCATCGCCTGCTGCACCGCCGAGCCACCGGTGGCTAGCGACGGATCAGGATAGAGAAAACCCCCGAAGAACCGGTTGGTGGTGCCAGCGAACTCGAAGGTGCCGCCCTCCTGTTTCGACCACAAGACTGCGTTGGCATCCGCGGCACCGAGCACCATCGCAACGGCCTCGCCTTCCGCGTCCGTCACCCCGGCGTAGACACTCGCCGGATTGCCGAGCAGATGCTCACTGCTCGGATTCCAGATCTGCACACCCCGCAACGCGATCCGGTAGCTGGCGGGCAGACCTTCCCCGCCGGTGTTCTTGAGCTTGATGTCGAGGGCCAGGTCGCGGCGATCCGGGTCGTAGCGGAACAGTTTTTCCAGGGTCAGGCCGTTGCCCATCTCCAAGAAGAACCGGACCGTGTCATCGCCGTCCTTCTTGTCGGCGACTTCCCAGACCTGGTGCTTGGGACCGTCATCGATGGCCTTGGGGAAGCGCGTCGAGCCCCGCCCCTCCAGCACCAGCCCGTAACCCCAGTCCCGCACCTCGCGGTCACTGTAGTACGGCACGATCGGGTAGTAGTCGCTGGCGGTCTTGTCCGCCTTGTCCCTCGCCGCCGAATCGACGTAGTGGTCGTTCAGGGTGATGGCCTGGATGCCCGC
>JAYZDB010000257.1:0-24662 GCA_036338025.1 Planctomycetota bacterium | reverse complement strand
CATCGTCGAAGCAATCATCCAGTTGATGAGCAAGCCGAGTGCAATGGGCGAGGTATTCAACATCGGCCACCGCAGCGAGATTTCGATCCTCGACCTGGCCCAGATGATCCGTGAGATGCTGGGGTCAACATCCGAGATCACGCTGATCCCCTACGAAGAAGCACTCGGCAGTGGCTTCGAGGATATGCAACGTCGCATGCCGGATCTCTCCAAGATCCAGCGCTTCATCGGCTACGCACCGTCCCGCGATCTACCCGAGATGCTGCGCGCGATCATCGCCCACACCGACGCGAGGATCTCGACTGGCGGATAACGACCACCGGAGCCAATCTGGCTCGGTTCGGGGGAGCCAGGCTCCGTACCGCAGATCTGGTGGTTCAGGCCGCGGCGCGCAGTGGTAAAGTCTGGCCGTGCGAAGCCCAACGCGATTCCTGCCCCTGGTGATGATCACCAGTCTGCTCTCGGCCCCCCTCGTGGCCCAGCAGACCACACCGCTGGACTTCGCACGCGACGTCCGACCGATCCTGTCAGAGAACTGCTTCCAGTGCCACGGTCCTGACGACAACGCGCGCAAGGCAGGGCTGCGGCTGGATCGACGCGAGGGAGCCCTTGCGGACCTCGGAGGTCACGCCGCTGTCATTCCCGGTCGGCCGGACAAGAGTGAGTTGATCGCGCGGATCACACACCGGGATCCGTCTGAACGCATGCCGCAGCAAAAGACCGGCAAGCAACTGACTCCCGAGCAGATCGCGACCCTGCGGCGTTGGATCGAGGAGGGTGCGCAATGGTCCGAGCACTGGGCGTTTGTGCCGCCGCAACGGCCAGCGCTTCCCCGGGTCGTGAATCGCTCCTGGCCTCGCAATGCGATTGACCACTTCGTGCTCGCGCGACTCGAACAGCGCGGCACAAGGCCCGCACCCGAGGCCGACCGCAGCACCTGGCTGCGCCGAGTCAGTTTCGACCTGACCGGCTTGCCGCCGAGCCTCGCGCAGATCGACGCTTTCCTTGCAGACCGGACACCGGCAGCCTTCGAGCGGGTCGTCGATGCCCTGCTGGCAAGCCCGCGCTACGGCGAGCACTGGGCCAGATCCTGGCTCGACATTGCCCGCTACGCCGACACCGACGGCTACCAGTACGACAGGGAACGCACCCAGTGGCCTTGGCGCGACTGGGTGATCAATGCCTACAACCAGAACATGCCGTTCGATCAGTTCACGGTCGAACAACTCGGCGGCGACCTGCTACCGAATGCCACCGTCCAGCAGCAAGCCGGTACCGGCTTCAATCGCAACCATCCGATCACCATCGAGGGCGGCGTAATCGACGAGGAGTACCGCACCGAGTACGTCATCGACCGTGTCGTCACGACTTCCACCGCATGGATGGGAATGACCTTTCTCTGCGCTCGTTGCCATGACCACAAGTACGACCCACTGAGCCAGCGGGAGTTCTACGAGTTCTTCGCATTCTTCAACCAGGTGCCGGAGCGGGGTCTGCAAGGATTCGAGCCACGCATAGCAATGCCGAGCAAGGAGCATGACGACGCCAAACTCGCGCTGGCAACTCTCGAAGCCACGGTCGCAAAAGCCAGCGCAACACTGCGTCCACAGCGGCTGGCCTGGGAGAAGTCTCTGGTCGCCAAGCGGGGCGCAGATCCCTGGGTCGTGCAAGACCCAGCGCACCCAACAGCCAGCAGCGGCGCCAGTCTTGAAGCCCTGCCCGACAAGTCGTTCCTGGCCAGTGGCGGCGACCTCGGCAAGGAGACCTACGAGCTGCTGATCCGCACCGACCTCACAAACATCACCGCCATCCGGATCGAGTGCCTCACCCATAAGAGCCTCCCGCACGGCGGCGCGGGCCGCGCGAGCAATTCGAATTTCGTCTTGTCCGGGTTCGAGGCCGCCGCCCGCCTGGCCGGAAGCACGCAAGCACATATCCCGCTGAAACTCGCGTCCGCCGTCGCAGACTACTCCCAACGCAACTACGAGATCGCCAAGGCCATCGACGGTAATCCAGGCACCGGGTGGGCGGTTGACGGCCCTACCAGGAAAGAGGACCGGGTCGCTGTGTTCACACCCACCCGACCGTTCGGGTGGGAAGCCGGCACCGAGCTGCGTGTCCGGCTCCAACAGCACTTTGGCACCGGCCACGCAATCGGGAGGCTGCGGGTATCCCTGAGCACCCAGGCAGGCGTCGGAATCCAAGCCGGCATCGCCGACTTCGCAGCAACGGAAGAGGCGGCTCGCACTCCAACTCAGCGCAGGAGTCTGACGGAAGCGTTCATGAAACAAGCCGCACCTCCGGTAGTTCGAGACGACTACTTGCGCATCCCTGCATTGCGCAAAAACGTCGCTGCTACCAACGCGCGTCGGGTAAGGCTGATGGTGATGCGCGACCTCGCGACACCTCGTAAGACTCATGTACTCGAGCGTGGTGAGTACCACCGCAAACTCGCCGAGGTCACTGCTGGCACACCTGCTGCCCTGCCTCCGATGGCCAAGGAGCTGCCGCGCAACCGCCTCGGGCTGGCACGATGGCTGGTCTCAGGCCAGCACCCCTTGACCGCGCGAGTCGCGGTCAACCGCTACTGGCAAGCGTTCTTCGACACCGGCATCGTCAAGACCGCCGAGAACTTCGGCTCGCAGAGTGAATACCCGTCCCACCCGGTCCTGCTCGATTGGCTCGCCACCGAATTCGTCGGCACGGACTGGGACGTCAAGCGCATGCACAAGTTGATCACATTGAGCGCGACCTACCGGCAGTCCTCCAAGGTCAGCCGCAGGGACGCTGTCCGCGACCCCGCCAACCGATGGCTGGCACGCGGTCCAAGCCGACGACTCGATGCTGAGGAGATTCGCGACCAGGCTTTGATGGTCAGCGGCCTCTTGATCGACAAGATCGGCGGCAAGAGCGTCTTCCCCTACCATCCCAAGGGCCTCTGGATGGAAATCAACAACCGCCCAGGCTATTCGCGGCCGTACCCGCACCAGACCACCCCGGACCACCTGTATCGACGGAGTCTGTACACTTTCTGGAAGCGCACCGTCCCACCTCCGACGATGCAGGCCTTCGATGCTCCCGAACGCGAATTTTGCGTGGTACGGCGCTCCTCAACCAACACACCCCTGCAACCCTTCGTGTTGATGCACGACCCACAGTTCGTCGAAGCTGCCAGGCACCTCGGAGCGCGCATGATGCGCGAGGGAGGCAAAAACAATCGTCAGCGAATCGAGATGGGATTCCGCCTGGTCACAGGCCGGCGGCCGAGTCCTTCGGAACGAGCGATCCTCGCTGGCACCGTGACCCGACGCTTGGCGCTGTATCGGCAGGATTCCGCCGCTGCCGCCAGGTTGCTCGACGTCGGTGTAAGCAAGAGCGGCAAGCCGCTCGACCGGGCGGAGCATGCGGCATGGACCGCTGTCGCCCGCCTTCTGATCAACCTGAGCGAAGCCGTGACCCGCGGCTAGTACCATGACGCACCCCATCGATGAAGCTCGGAGTCTCGCAACGCGCCGACAGTTTTTGGCGCGCGGTGCGAGCTGCTACGGCCTGGGGGCGGCGGCCCTGCATTCGTTGCTGACCGGCGAGCAAACCGGCACGGGCGAACACCGGACCACCCATGTGGGCGGCATCAACGAAGGCCTGCGCGGTCTGCCCCATGCGGTACCGAAGGCACGACGAGTGATCTACCTGTTCCAGTCCGGAGCCCCGTCGCAAATGGACCTGCTCGACTACAAACCGAGCCTCGAGAAACTCGACGGCACGGAACTTCCGGCCAGCATCCGCATGGGTCAACGGCTGACCGGCATGACCTCACGGCAATCGAAGTTCACGGTAACGAAGAGTCCGTGGAAGTTCCGCCAGTGTGGCGACGCGGGCATTTGGCTCAGTGACCTGCTGCCGTGGCACCAACGGATCGCCGATCACATGTGCCTGGTCAAGACCATGCACACCGAGGCGATCAATCACGATCCGGCGATCACCTTCGTGCAATCGGGTCACCAACAGCCCGGCCGACCATGCCTGGGATCTTGGGCTAGCTACGGACTCGGCAGCCAGGCCAAGGACCTGCCGGCATTTGTCGTTCTGCTGTCAAAATGCACCGACAACCAAGCGCAACCGCTCTACTCACGCCTGTGGGGTTCGGGCTTCCTGCCGTCAAATCACCAGGGCGTCAAGTTACGCGGCAGCGGCGATCCAGTGCTCTACCTGAACGATCCCACCGGTGAGTCGTTACGCAACCGACGCACAATGCTGGATGACCTGGCTCGACTCAACGAACTGCATCACGGCCAGGTCGGAGACCCAGAAGTGCAGGCGAGGATCGCTGCCTACGAGATGGCCTATCGGATGCAGATTTCGGTGCCCGGCCTGCTCGACTTCTCTGACGAGCCAGCATCGACTTGGGAACTCTACGGGGAAGACGCCAAGATTCCGGGCACTCACGCCGCCAACTGTCTGCTGGCCCGCAGACTCGCGGAACGGGATGTCCGTTTCATTCAGCTCTACCACCGAGGCTGGGATCACCACAGCAACTTGCCAGGACGTCATCCAGGCATCGCCAGGCAAGTCGACCGCGGTTCGGCCGCTCTGGTGCTCGACCTTTTGCAGCGCGGCCTCCTCGATGACACCTTGGTCGTGTGGGGTGGCGAGTTTGGCCGCACGGTCTATGCCCAGGGCAGTCGCAAGAAGTTCGGGCGCGATCACCACCCGCGTTGTTTCTCGGTATGGATGGCGGGCGGCGGAGTCCGGGCCGGTTACCAACACGGTCAGACCGATGACTTCTGCTACAACATCGCCGAAGACGGTGTCCACGTGCACGACCTGAACGCCACCATCCTCCACCTTCTCGGAGTCAATCACGAACGGCTGGTCTACCGCTTCCAGGGCCGCGACTACCGGCTCACGGATGTGCATGGCAAGGTTGTCGCGCCAATCCTCGCGTGACCGCCACCCGCTAGTAGTGCGGCGGTGGAGTGTCATGTGGCGCGATATCCTCTCCTTCATCACCGGAGAGTTCTCGCTCGAGAACCGCCAAGCGCTCCACAAGTTCCTGGATGCTGCGTGACTGTTCGATGAGAACCTCGTTCATCACCTCAACGGATCGTTCGAGAAAGGCCACCTTCGCTTCGATGGCAACACGCTCTGGGTCTGGCTGTTCCATGGGTTGTCGGGTGAATACCCTAGGGTGATCCGCGGGCTTTTCGAGACCTGATCTGACTCCGGTGCTGCAACCGACCGTACGCTGGAGTACCGGTAACGACGGTGATACGCGTTCCCCGCCCTTCGGCTTCACCGTATGTCCGACTCCGAGCAGTCCTCTATCCCACGCAGACTGATTGTCCGCGGCGCACCTGCCCGGTATCGTCAAACACCCGCTCAATCGGTCCAGATCCTCGTAGCAATGAACCTCAAGCTCGTCGTAGCCGCTCTCTTCGCACTCACGCACATCGGCTTGGCGCAGACCACCCCGGTGATCAGTGAGTTCATGGCTGCCAACTTGTTGACGCTCCTCGACGAGGACCGTGAGGACTCAGACTGGATCGAGATCCACAACCCGCTGAACTCGTCGATCGACCTGGGTGGTTGGAGTCTGACCGACAACTCAGCTCTTCCAAAGAAGTGGATCTTTCCAGCCCCGACCATCGTCCAGGCCGGTGGCTTCCTGATCGTGTTCGCCTCGAAAAAGAACCGGGCCGTTGCAGGTAAACAGCTTCACACAAACTTCAAGCTCACGACCGGCGGTGAGTACCTCGGCCTGGCCAACCCGTCCGGCCTCATCGTGTCCGACTACGGCGCCAAATATCCCGAGCAATTCCAGGACACCAGCTATGGGTATGCGTTCCTACCGCTGCTAACCAACACGCGTGGATACCTGGGGAGAGCCACGCCGGGAACCGGCAACGGGCTGTTGACTGCGCTCCTCAGCAAGGTGACCCACACCCCCAGCACCCTCAAGACATCGACCGACTGCGTCGTGACCGGCAAGCTCGAGAACCCCAACAAGTCGATCGTCCTCAGCGTGAACATGCGCTACCTCGTCGGCTTCGGGTCCGAATCGACCGTAGCGATGCGAGACGATGGGGTCCCACCAGATCTGGTTGCGAATGACGACCTCTGGACCGCCAAGATCTCATCTTCTTCATACTCACCCGGCAACGTTGTGCGGTGGCGCATCGAGACTTCGATCCTGGGCGGAGCCCTGTCACGCAGCCCTCGGTTCGTGTCCTGGACCCAGTCACCGCAGTACTTCGGTGCCATGGTCGAAGATCCGAACCTCACCGCCAAGGTCCCGATCTTCCATTGGTGGACAGCCAACCCATCGGCTTCCGAAACCCGTTCTGGAACCCGCTGCTCGGTGTACTACCGAGGTGAGTTCTACGACAATGTGTATGTCCGTAACCGCGGCGGCTCCTCCACAGGCTACCCAAAACAATCACACAAGTTCGACTTCAACAAGGGCGACCACTTCCGATTCGACCCCATGGAACCGCGGGTCGAGGAGATCAACCTCAACACCACCTACGCCGACAAGGCGTACATGCGGCAGGTTCTCTGCTACGAGACCTATCGGGACGCCGGTGGAGCATCGAGCGCAACCTATCCAATACGCCAACAACGCAACGGAGCGTTCTACCAGCTCTCGATCTTCATCGAACAGGTCGACGAAGACTTGCTCGAACGCCTTGGACTCGACGGGGACGGAGCCCTCTACAAGGTCTACAACACGCTCGACAGCTACTCGACATCCAGAAACGAGAAGAAGACCCGACTCTACGAAGGCTGGAACGATCTCAAGGCCCTGGTCAACGGCCTGGCCTTCGGCGGCCAGAAGTACCTCTGGGACCACATCGACCTGCCGGCGGTGATCAACTACTGGGCAGCCACCGTGTTGATCCATGACAACGATTGCGTGCACAAGAACTACTACGTGTACCGCGACACCAATGGCGACCGGCGCTGGCGCATGCTCCCGTGGGACAAGGACCTCACCCTCGGTCGCAACTACACCCGTAGCGGCGGAGTGCTCAACGACACGATCTGGTACCGCAACGACCCGCAGAGTCACCCGCTATTCGGCGACGCATCGCATCCGAAGACCGACGGTTTCTACAACCGCCTCATCCACCGGATGCTGTCGACACCGAAGATTCGCAGAATGTACCTGCGCCGGCTGCGGACCTTGATGGACAAACTGCTCAACGAATCCTCGACCCCCGTCAGCCAACGCTACTACGAATCCCGAATCGCCACGCTGCAGGCACTGATGGCGCAGGACGTGGCAGTGGATCGCGCACGGTGGGGAATACCTCGCTACGGCGACCGCACCCAGGATTTCAACAAGGCCGTCGACATCCTGAAGAACACCTACCTGGCCGGGCGCCGCACGCACTTCTTCCAGACCCACAGCCCCGGCCTGATCCCCAACGCCCAGAAGCTGCACGGATTCTCATTCGGGTTCGGACAAATCGAGGTCAATCCAGCCTCGAACAACATTCAGGAACAGTTCGTGGAGATCGTGAGCTGCAACCCCGGAACGATCGACATGACCGGCTGGCAACTGCGCGGTAGCGGCATCCAGTACACCTTCCGCCCCGGCACAGTCCTGGACGCCAATGGCTCGATCTACGTCGCCGCCGACGTCTCAGCGTTCCGCAATCGCAGCCTGAGTCCAAAGGGTGGAGAGAACCGCTACTTCGTCGGCCCCTTCGACGGCACGCTGCTCTCCAACCTCAATCTCGTCCTCTACGACGATCGTGGCTTCCCGGTTACCACTACGGGCGAGTTCAACTACGACCTCTCCTCGACCGGCCAGGGCGACGTGAAGATCGGCGTGCGAGGTGCCTCACCAAACAACCACCTGTGGATCCTGTTCTCCGGGGACAACAGTGGCGTGCCAGGCTGCGGACCATTCCTCGGCCTCGGCATCGACGTCCTCTGGCAGATCAGCATGCCGCTCGGCGCCGCACCATTCCATGTGCGCACCAACAACCTTGGGGAATACAACTTCTCGGCACCAAACAACTCGCTGCCGCTCGGGACAGTCCTGACCAGCCGTGCCGCGTATCTGGACAACCAATTCCGGATCGTGGTCAGCGAAGTTCGGCGACAGAAGTTCTAGCCACGGCCAGGTCGACACCCAGTTGCATCGACCCGATTCCTGATCCGGACGATGCAAGTCCTGCGCCGTGCGTGTAGAACGCAGGCATGCAGACCAAGAGTAACGGCATCCGGTCACGCTTACTGGTGGCGGCCCTGTGCGCCACAACTGGTATCGAGACGACTCTCGCCGCGCAAGACGCCCCCGCCACAACCGGCCAGAAGGTCCCGAACCTGCTGATCATCCAAACCGACGAACACCACTTCAAGACGCTCGGGTGCTACGGCGGACAGATCGTCAAGACTCCGCACATCGATCGCATCGCGGCCCAGGGCGCGCTGTGTTCGAGTTTCTATGCCACCACTCCGGTCTGCTCACCGTCACGCGGCGCCCTGGTCTCTGGGCGCTTCCCGCAGAACACGCCGGTCGTGCAGAACAACATCCCGCTCGGCGATGACATCATCACCTTCGCGGAGATCTTGCGGCGCCAGGGCTACGCGACCGGCTTCGCCGGCAAGTGGCACCTCGACGGCAGCGGCAAGCCGCAGTGGGCACCGAAGCGGAGCTTCGGCTTTGAGGACAACCGGTTCATGTTCAACCGGGGCCACTGGAAGAAGTTCGTGGACACCGACAAGGGCCCAGCGGTCGGGGCTCGGATGGCAGGCGGCAAGCTCAGCTATGCGCTGGCTGGCGCCGACGAAAAGACCTTCTCCACGGACTGGCTCTGCGACAAGGCGATCGAGTTCATCGCCAAGAACAAAGACAAGCCGTTCTGCTACATGGTCAGCCTGCCAGACCCACACGGTCCGAACACCGTCCGCAGACCCTACGCCGGCATGTACGCGGACGTGACAGTACCCATCCCGCGATCCCTGAGGAAGACCGACGCGCAGACCCCCAAGTGGGCCAAGCGCGCCAACAAGATCTCCGCGAAGCGCATCCGGAAGCTCATGCCTCCGTATTACGGCATGGTGAAGTGCATCGACGACAACGTCGGCCGCGTACTGGCCGCGCTCGAGCAACACGACATCCTCGACGACACGATCGTCGTCTTCACGTCTGACCATGGCGACCTGTGCGGAGAACACTGCCGCTTGAACAAGGGCGTACCCTACGAAGGCTCCGCGAAGATCCCGTTCCTGCTCCGCTACCCGCGCAAGGTCCCGGCCGGCACCGTGGTCGACCAGGCGCTGTCCTGCGTGGACTTCCTCCCGTCGGTGCTGGCGATCATGGGCGTCAAGACAGCCGGCAAGGAACAGGGCCGTGACGCGTCGGCGCTGCTGTGCGGCCAGCAGGTCGAAGGCTGGGAGGACGTCACCTTCATCCGCAGCACCGCTGGCTCCCCCTGGTTGTGCGCAGTCAGCGATGACCACAAGCTGGTCTACTCCCAGAGCGACTCGCCGTGGCTGTTCGACCTGGCCAAGGATCCGGACGAGCTGACCAACTACTACGGTCAAGACAGCCACCGCGCGGTGGCGCGCAAGCTGGCGCGGGCGCTACGGGCCTACTGCGACACCTACGGCGACCCGTTCGGCTCGGTCGACAAGATCAAGGCAGACATCGCCGCGACTTGCAGGTGAGACGGACCCCGCCAGGGCGGGGCCGCCACCCACCAGAGAGCTAGGCTCCGTACTTCTTGATGGCCGAGTCAAGCTTCGGCAAGACGCTCAGGATGTACAGGGCCACCGCTGCCGCAGCGCCGGCGATGACCAGGAAGAACATCGCTGGCGACATCGAGCCCTGCAGGACCCCCAGGAACCCTGAGAACTTGTTCCCGACCGCCGTAGCAAAGAACCAGCCGCCCATCGTCAAGCCAACAAAGCGCTTGGGGCTCAGCTTGGTCACCAATGACAGAGCCATCGGTGACAAGAACAGCTCGCCGACGGTGATGATCGCGTAAAAGCCCATCAACCACATACCGCTGACCTTGACCGCGCCGTTATCCGACGTGAACCCGGCGATCACCATGAACAGCGCGGCGATACCGGTGATGACCATGCCCG
This sequence comes from Planctomycetota bacterium, assembly GCA_036338025.1. Lineage (GTDB taxonomy): Bacteria > Planctomycetota > UBA1135 > UBA1135 > UBA2386 > JAYZDB01. The sequence continues at coordinate 14,558 of JAYZDB010000257.1, read as the reverse complement.
CGAGGATCTTCCTCGCAGTACTGAAGTCGACCCCCTGCCGCAGCAGTCGGGAGAAGAACAGCATGATGAACGGCGTCATCAAGACAACGAAGAGGGCATTCCACGACTGGTAGAGCTCAGCGTTCGCCGTACGCAAGTACTGGCCAGCCTCTTCGATCTCGGGCGGGTCACCCTCATAGAGCTTGTCAAAGGCCGCCTGCGTCACCAGGTACGTCGCGATGTTCCCAGCCTGAGCCTTGCGCACAAAGGCCACGCGCTTGGTCGCGGAAACCCCGTCATCCACAGCGACACTGACCGATGGTAAGCCATGAGAGTCCGTACTCTCCTTGACTGTCACCTTCGGGTAGATGTCAACGCTGAATCGTTTCCATGCACTCTGATCCTCGCTCAGATCCCCTGTCATAGGCAGGGTCTCAACCGTGACACCGCTCGGCAGCTTGCCCGTCAACTCCGTCAAGCTCGCCTGGTCCATCTTCTTCTGGCCAAACATCTTGGACTGGTTGATCGACGCTATCGGCAACAGCGTTGACTTGTTGGGGCGCGGAATATCAGCAGCAGCATTGCTGTAGTAACCGGGATACGCATTGCCAGCAAAAACCGCGTCGCCCTTGACCTTGATCGAAGAAGCGATCATCACGATAGGATCGTTCTGGCCAAGGTGGCGTACCGTATTGTCGTTGGCCCAGGTCGTCATCGCGCTGCCATTAAGGTGCAACACCATGAAGAAGGTCCCGCCCGCAAGGTAGATCGGGAGTAGCGCCCGCAACCCGGGTTTCTCCTCCTCATTGGCCTTATTGGACAACCGAACAAAGAAGAGCAGGATGGGGATCGATCCCAGCAAGAAGCCAAAGTCCGTCGGCTTGACGAGCTTGGTCATCCCAGCAGGCAATACGTTGGCCGCAACCCACCACCCGGCGACTCCAATGACCAAGGCGGGGCCAAGGATCTTCTGCAAGATCTCAGAGAACGGTGTGTCTTCTGGGTTGGTGCCAGGTATCCGATCAGCTCTTTCGAGCACCTTCCAACTCCAGAGCAAGATCACCACCGAAATCAACATGCCACATCCGGCAGCAATGAAGATCGCCTCCCAGAAGAACGCGTTGCGCATGATCGCTGCCAGGAAGTTGGCCACAAACGCACCGATATTGATCCCCATGTAGAAGATGTTGAACCCGGCATCGCGTTTGGAGTCACCCGGCTCGTACAGGTTGCCGACCATCGCCGAGATTGTCGGCTTGAAGAAGCCATTACCCAGGCAAAGGAAAACCAGGCCCGCCGGGAAGGCCCACTTCTGGCCCGTCGACAGCATAAAGAAGCCGGTAGCAAACAAGATCCCGCCGATCAACACCGATTTCCGGTAGCCGAGGAACCGGTCCGCCAACATGCCGCCGACGTACGGCGTGAAGTAGACAAACGCGAGGTAGAGACCATAGATCTCGTTCCCAACATCCTTCGACCAGCCTAGCCCTCCGCTCTCCGTGTCGGTCGCGTAGAGCAAGAGAACGCCGACCATCGTGTAGAACGCAAGACGCTCCCACATTTCGATGAAGAAGAGTCGAAAGAGACCTTTGGGATGACCTGTGAACATTGGCTTTTGTCAGTGTCGGGAGCGAACGGTGTTCAGGCGGAACGGATCATTCCACACCGTGCAGCCACTTCTTGAGGAAGAGCGGCGTGAGGATCATCAGCAGGAAACCAGCGCCGACTGCGGAGTACGTAATGATCATGAACGTGTCGGCGTAGACGGGGAGCGTATCGGCTGGCGTCATCGTGGTCGTATCCACCGCCATGGAAGCGGCGATCTTGCCGCCGATCTTGTGCGCGAACGCGATCGACATGAACCACACCCCCATCACCATGCCCGTCATGCGTGCCGGGGCGAGCTTCGTCACCGCCGAAAGACCGACCGGAGAGATGCAGAGTTCACCGGTCGTGTGCAAGAGGTAGCAGAAGATCAGGATGAACAAGCTTACGAGACCTGCGTCATCCGCCCACGATGCCCCCATGACGAGGATCCCGAATCCCGCGCCGAGTTGAATCAAGCCGAGCGCGAACTTGATCGGGATCGATGGGTTCTTGCCGATGCTGCTGAGCTTCACCCACAACAGCGTGAACACCGAACCGAAGATCAGGATGAACAGCGGGTTGAAGAACTGCCCCCACGCGGCGGGAAACTCCCAACCAGCGAGGTCGAGATCGATGTTGCGGTCCGTGAACAGTGTCATCGATGTGCCCGCCTGCTCGAAGAAAGCCCAGAACAGGAAGTGGAACACCCAGAGGATGAGCAGGACGAAGATCTTCTCCCGAGCTACCTTGCCGGACTGGAACGCGACAACCAACAGGTAGCCCAACGTCGACGTCGCCGCGACGATCAAAATCCACAAGACGATCTGGTCCTCGCGAAGGAGGAAGTAGACCACCGGAACGACCAGGAGACCGCCGGCGATGACCTTCGCGCGATGGCCCGAGAACGCCTCGAGATTCGGCGGTTCGCCATGCCCTTCGAGCCGGGCCTTGCCCCTGGCGAACGTAAAGATCCCCACCAGCATGCCGACCCCGGCGATACCGAAACCGTAGGTCCAATCCCCCGTCTTCGCGAAGTAGCCGCAGATCAACGTCGCGAGAAACGCGCCGAGGTTGATCCCGATGTAGAAGATCGTGAATCCCGCATCCTTCTTCGCGTCGTTGCCCTCGCCGTAGAGCTTGCCGACGAGAGTCGAGATGTTCGGCTTGAACATCCCGTTGCCGACGACCATGAAGGCCATGCCGGTGTAGAAGCAGAACTCTTGTTGGACGACGAGAGTGAACTGTCCCACCGCCATGAACAACCCGCCTATCAGGATCGTCCATCGATACCCGAGCAGCTTATCCGCGACGATGCCACCGATCAGTGGCGTCAGGTAGATCATCGCATTGTAGCTGCCGTAGATGTTGGCCGAGGTCTCGTCGTTGTACTTGAAGACCTCGCTGACCATGTAGAGCATCAGCAGCGAACGCATGCCGTAGAAGCAGAACCGCTCCCACATCTCCGCGAAGAACAACATCGCCAAGCCACGCGGATGGCCACCGGCGTCTGACGTGACGATTTCGGACTGCTCGAAATTGCTCAAGGGGAGTCTCCTGGTCGACGGGGGAACACGATGTAGCGGCGCGTTAGGCTAGCTCTGCCACCTGCCTGCGCCATCGGAAATCCTTTGGTGGAAGCAACAAAGCCCTGCCCGGTGCAGGCGGCGCCAGGCGCCACAATCCCCACATCCTTCTACAGGTTCCCCACAGCACTCCACCAAACCTGCGGCGGAGGCGACGCCAGGTTCGTTCAGACGGCCGCTGGAATCTGCAGCATCTCGGTCTAGGGTGTCGATGCTTCCCATGATCCAGACGCCCCTCGATCCCCTCCGCATCTACATGGTCGGTTCGCACGCGACCGGCAAGACGACCCTCGCGCGCTGGGTGCATGAACGCTTCGGCCTGCCGATGATCGCGGAGGTTGCGCGTGGCGTGCTGGCAGAGATGGAAGCTCAACTCGAATCGCTTCGTTCTGACGTCGACCTGGTCAATCGCTACCAGGCCCAGGTGTTCACTCGACAGATCGAAGCCGAGAAGAAGGTGCAAGGTGCCTTCGTGTCCGACCGGGCCTTCTGCAACCTCGCGTACGCCGCACACCACTCCACGATCCTGGCGGAGGTGTTCAGGGATCAGCGGCTCGCGGAGTACATGACAACCGTGCGCAGCGGTCTGGTGTTTTTTCTCAGGCCGCACAAAGAACTCGTGCAGGCCGACGGCGTCCGCGCCGGACTCGAATGGGAGGAAGTCGTTCGCATCGACGGCATGGTCAAGCTCCTGCTCGAGATGTTCGATGTTCCCTACATTCCGGTAGCATCTCTCGCCATGCAGGAGCGGGTGCGCCTTGTGGATCGGATCGTGCAGCTGGGCGGTCTGCACCCGGTCCAGAAGGCGACCCGCTATCTCCCCTCAGCCGCACAACCGGCTGGTGTCATCCAGCCGCGGGGCGGCGGGGGGAAGGCAGCGAGTACGGACGAGCCGAAGGCACAACGCCAGGCAGCGAACGGGTCGTAATCAGCGCGCGCCGACCGGCGACGACTGCGGTTCAGACGAATCCACTTCACCGAGCCCCAGGCCATAGGCGGCCAAGGTCTCACGGACCAATCGATCAGGAGTCCGGTCCGACAAGATGTCGAATCCGCCTTGCACTACTTGCCGGCGAAGTTCCTCGCTACCTAGCAGCATGCGGACACCATCCGCCAGCGATTTCGAAGACCCTGGAGCTACCAGCACCCCACTGATGCGGTCGCGCACGATCTCGGTCACACCGCCCCGGTTTCCCGCGAGCACGGGAACCCCGGCCCGGAACGCTTCGAGATAGACCAGGCCGAGTGCCTCGGTGCGGGACGGCATCACGAACAGGTCAGCGCCCCCGATCATGCCGGCCATCCGCTCTGGCCCGACCTGTCCATAGAACTTGACCGACGCCGACAGGCCCAGGCGGCGCACGAGTCTTCGGATTTTCGACGCCGAGTGGCAGGCGCCCACAACGTGCAGCACCAGGGATGGAAACTCTGCGACCAATTCGGGCAGCGCACGGATGCAGACGTCGAGGCCCTTGCGGTAGAAGTTGCCGCCCGAGAACACCAGGTTCGGCGCGCCCGGGAGTTGCTCGATCGCGACATCACCAACATCGGGTTCCACCGTCAGGGAGATCGGACTCATCCGCCCGCGGTCGAGTGCGTATTCGCGTTGCACCGTTTCGAGAGTCGCACGCGAGTTCACCATCAGGTGGTCAAACTGCGGATAGCACTTTCGCTCGAGTCGTTTCTGCCAGCGATGGAAGAAAAACCGCCGCCACGGGTCTGCCGCCTTACCCAGGTAGTACGTCGGACGCCATGACACCAGCGCCGCGTAGTCATCGTGCACCGTTCCGATCACTTTGCAGCCTTCGCGCAGGGGCGAGCGCACAAAAGCGTGGCCCTCCCGGGCATCGAGGAAGTGCACGAGATCGAATTTCCGGCCGGTCGCCTGGAGGTGTTGGGCCAGTCGCCGCCCCAGAGTCCAAAAGCATCCGGGCGAGGGATCGAAGCGTGGCTTCGACCCGAGGTCCATCCAGTCGAACCCGGGATATCGGTCGGCGCTGAGTTCGTCGCCCCAGGTCGCCACCGTTACGTCCGCCGAACCATCCTGGCTAAGCCCACGCAGGATCATGTTGGCGTAGGTTCCCACCCCAGAATTCACGGAGCGGGCCTGACTACTGACGATGAGGACGGCCGGGGTCATGTCCAATTCATCGACAGTCCAGGCCAATCGCTTGATTGCCCGTGGGTATCGGGGCCAGAAAGCCACGCCCAAAATCCTCAGCGCCACGATCCACTGTTGACGAAGGCGGTGCAGTAGCGGAACTTCTGCCGTCATGGCGCTGCAAACCACACTTTCGCTCTGGACCACCACCGTCGCACAAGCCAAGCCCCAATGGGCCCTCGACCTGCAACAATGGCTGGGCGACAACCCCTGGATGGGGGCCAGCGCAGCCTTCGGGGCCCTGCTGGTCCTGAGCATCCTCGCATGGCTGGTAACCTGGATGCTGGTGTTGCCGCTACTGCGTCGCCTGATCAAGAAGACGAGCTTCGCCTGGGACGACACCCTCCTCGACGCCAGCGTCTTCCGCTGGCTCGGGTACATCCCGTCCGCCGTGGTGTTCGCCCTCGCCTCGGAGATTCTCGACGCCGAGGTCTACGGCGTCAAACTGCCGTCCCAGGTCGAGGGGCTCGTCTTCCTGCAGGACCTCGCCCAGGCGTTCATCGTGATCTGTTTCATGATGGCCATCAACGCCGCGTTGTCAGCGACGCTGGTGATCTTCAGGCAACGCAACCAGGACCAGCAGCGCGCATCCATCAAGAGCTACATCCAGCTGCTCAAGATCTTCGTTGTGATCGTCGGCCTGGTAGCCGCTGCAGCAATCGCCACCGGCAAGGACCCGTGGGAATTCCTGAAGTACATCGCAGGCATGACCGCTGTCCTGCTGTTTGTCTTCAAGGACACGATCCTCTCCCTGGTTGCCTCGGTTCAGCTCACCTCCAACAAGATGTTGCGGGTCGGTGATTGGGTCGAAGTACCTTCGTGTGGCGCCGATGGCGACGTGATCGACGTCGCCCTTCACACTGTACAGATCCAGAACTTTGACAAGACCATCGTCACCGTGCCAACCCGCACGCTGGTCGATGGAGCGTTCAAGAACTGGCGCGGCATGTCGGAAAGCGGTGGACGACGAATCAAGCGCGACATCGTCATCGACATGTCGACCATCCGCTTTCTCACCCCGGCTGAGATCGAGCAGTTCGGCAAGATCACGTTGATCTCAGAGTACATCGCAGAAAAGAAGTCCAAGCTGCATGGCTCCAGCGCCGCTGTCGATGAGACCAACCCTCCGATCAATGTGCGGCGGCTCACCAACGTCGGGACCTTCCGGGCCTACATCGAGGCCTACCTGAAATCCCTGCCCAGCGTGCACGGGAAGTTCACGTTCCTGGTCCGCCAACTTCAGCCAGGCCAGACCGGGCTGCCGATCCAGATCTATATCTTCACGAACATCACCGCCTGGGTGGAATACGAAGCCATTCAAGCCGACATCTTCGATCACCTGCTGGCCGCACTCGGTGACTTCGGACTTCGGGTTTTCCAGGAACCGACCGGTCACGATGTAACCCATGCTGGCGCACCAGCTGCCAACCAGGTAGCAGGCCCCTGACCCGCGACACACGGGCCCTGCCGTTGGGGAGCTTGCGGTCTTGTCCTCAGCCCCCTTGATGAATCTCCATGCGCTACGAAGGCAAGCTCTACCGACCACCCAGTGAGGCCCATTCGTACATCCTGCAGGCCTCGATCGGATGCTCGTGGAACAAGTGCACCTACTGCGACATGTACCGGGACAAGCAGTTCCGGGTGCGCGATCTCGACGAGACATTGGCGGATCTGGAACTCGCGCAGCAGACCTATGGGCCAGACCTCGAGAAGGTCTTCGTCGCCGATGGCGATGCGCTGGTCATGGACATGCCCACCTGGCGCGCGATTCTCGGCAAGTGTCGCGAGTTGTTCCCTGGCCTGCGCCAGATCAGCTGCTACGCGATGGCTACCAACGTGCTCGAAAAATCACCGGCCGAACTCGACGAGTTGCGACGGCTCGGCCTCAGCCTGCTCTACATCGGGCCGGAGTCCGGCGATGACCTGGTGCTCCGTCAGATCGCCAAGGGTAGTACCTTTGACGAACACGTCGAGGCAGCCCGCCTGGCCAAGACAGCTGGCATGCAGATGTCCGCGATCTTCCTGCTCGGCGCCGGTGGTGTCGAACGCAGCGAGGAACACGCCCTCGCCTCCGCGCGCCTGGCCTCCGAGATGGACCCGGAGTACCTGGCCGCCCTCACCCTGACCATCGTAGCCGGCACCCCGATCGCCAGGTTGCAGGAGACCGGTCGGTTCGAAGTTCCCGGCACCGAGGTCCTGCTGCGAGAACTACGGGCCTTCGTGGACGCGTGCCGACCGACCCGCGCGACCTTCCGAACCAACCACGCCTCGAACTACCTGCCGATCGGGGGCACCCTGCCCGGGGACCGATCCGCGATCATCGACGTCATCGATCGGGCTTTAGCGGGCGACATCGGGCTACGCCCGGAGCACCATCGAGGCCTGTAACTCCAGTGCCAGGGACGGCTAATCGTCAAGAAAGGCCATTTTCGATGCACCGCGGACCAAAGAGACGTGAACTCGACATATTCCCGGGTCCGGATTCGATAAGCTGGAACCGCGTCGGAAGACTTCTATCTGACAGAGGCTAAGCCACATGATCTCGATCCTATCTCTCTGCTGCCTGACCTCGACCGCGATGCCCCAGGAGCCAAGCGCCCCGGCGTCCCAGGTCGATGCCCAGACCACATTCACCGTCCCATTGAAATTCCGAGGCACACGCAAGTGGAAGGTGCAACTCCCGGCCGAGCGCTGGAGCGCTGTCGGAACCGGCTTCGACTTCACCAAGACCCACGGCCAGGTTTTCAAGACCGCTCTTGAAGGCACGCGCCTGCAGATCGACTCCGATGGTGACGGTGCAACGGACGTCACCGTCGAAGGCAAGACCGCGTTCGTCACCATGCGATCCGGCTCCTCGGCCTACGCCGTTCGCCTCCAGAACAAGCAGGGCTGGAAATTCGCTCCCGGCGGCTACCTCACCGGCACGATCAAGGGTCAGAAGATCCGCATCATCGATCAGGACAACAACGGTAGCTTCGCCGACGTCGGTCAAGACGCATTGATCCTCGGCACTGGCCGCGCGGCGACCTTCCTGTCTGAGGTGGTCAACGTCAGCGGAGAGCTGTATACGATCCGGGTCGATCAGGCTAACTCCTCGCTGATCTGCACGCCGTTCGACGGCCCATCGGGCACGCTGAAGCTCAGCTGCACCACCAAGGGCAAGGTGCTGTCCGCGATACTGAAGAGCCGCGACGGCAAGCACTCGTTCGACATGGCGCGCGCCGCCAACGGCCTGCAGGTTCCGGTCGGCGCCTACTCGATGGTCTGTGGCGAACTCGGCCTCGGCAAGAGCCGCGTCAAGATGACCACCGGCCGCTCGAAGGAGATCCGGATCGCCAAGAGCCAGGAGCAGCAAGCTTGCTGGGGTGGCCCCGTCAGGGCAGAGTTCGCCTACCAACGCAAGAGCGGCAAGGTCCACCTGGAGCCGAACAAGGTCTGGTACTACGGCTCGACCGGCGAGACCTACGAAAACTGGGTACCCTTGGGGGCCTCCCCGAAGTTCACCATCTTTGACACTGACACAGGACAGGAGGTTGCCCAGGCTCATTTCCCGGGCAGCTGTTGAGGCAAGGGTATGATCCCGGTCGCCGTGAGCGTGCCGGACCAGACCAGCATCAAGGTCGCGATGGAAACTTCGAACTGGGCCTTCGGCAAGGTTATCGGCAAGCCGCGCGAGTAGCCCCGATCCCGATCCCCGCAAGAACCGTGATGGAGTAGTTGTGGCCCCGGGCGACAGCGTGGTGTGCCAAACAACAAGAATCGAGCCTTCTTCGCCATGTGCCGAAGCCCGCTACTGCCCCTGTTCATCCTCTCAGCGCTGGTAGTCTCCCCCACTGCCGTCAGCCAGCTGGCCCAGGATTCCGAGCAGCGAGCTCGCATGCCCGTGCGAGTCATCGGAGAACGATTGGTGGTCCGATGTGAAGTCTCCACCAGGTTCCGTCGCATCCCGGTCAACCTGTTCCTCGACTTCGACAGCGGCTGCGGTCTGGAACTTCACAACAAGGCCGCTGCCGGTATCCGTGTCGACACCGGTAAGGGCGTACCGATCAAGATCCACCTGGCGGGCTTCAACCTCGACGTAGAACGACGCGAACACGGCGATGAGGATGCACTCGACGCCTTTACCAGGCTCTACTCCAGAGAGCTTGGTGAGACCGCCTGTGTCGGGACCATCGGCTCCAAGATCCTCAAGAACTACTTCGTCGTGTTCGACCTCCGACGCGGGTTCGTAATCTTGACGCCACCGCGAGCGAACACCAACAGTCCGCCGGAGCAAGAACCCGGCACCATCGTCACCTCGATGACGGTGACCAACGATCAGGTCTGGCTACCTGTGCGAATCTCGGACAACCGCCTGCTGTCCATGAACATCGCAACCAGTCACTACGACACGCTCATCGACGAGGACATTTGCGAGCACCTGGACAAGCCCGGCGGGAACGTCGGCCCCGTCCTGCTGAAGACCCCCGATCTACACCAATTTGTAGCGTTCCGCCCATCGGAGATCGTCCAGGTCCACGCGGATGGCGTGCTCGGCACAATCGGGATCAACCTCCTCGAGAACTTTCGAGTCGAGATTGACCGCGTCAACAGATTCGTGCGTATCGCAGAGACGGCGCCCGCCAAGTACCCCGGCGCCGACCTCGACTTCTTCAAGGCAATCGCAACCGACGACCCCGATGAACTCAACGCCGTCCTGAACAAGCACCCTCGTGAGCGTCTCGCTCGGGAAACCTCCGAGATTCTCCTCCACCTGCTCATCGACAGCGGTGAGCCCCTGGAAAATTTTCGAGCTGCCCTCACCTGGATGGATCAAACACGGATCAACGATCTACGCAGCACGGAGGCGCTGAACACCGTGAAGATGCTACTGGAGGCTCGCCGCCCCAAGGTCGCAATCCTGGCGGGCGAACTCGGCATCAAGAGCGGCCGACAAGATCGCTATCCGGAGTCCGTCCACAAGCTGCACGCAAAGCTCGGCGAACTCATGCTGAAAGAGAAGCGGAGCGACAAGGCCTGGGAACACCTCTTGTCCGCGGCCTTCGGCCTGCCTCAAGACGGCATGATCAACCTACACCTCGGCCAGTTCTACGAGAGCCAGAAGCGCTACAAGCGCGCCATGTCTCGCTACGTGCAGGCGGTGATCCAGCCAGAAAGCGGTCCTCTCGCCATCGCTGGATTGGAACGGGTCCAGCACGCAACCGGTGCAGCAGCCCTGTCCGTCGATCTGGTCGACAAACTGATCGCTGGCAAGGTCTACAACTTCGGCGCCGCGAGCAAGTTCAAACCGGATGACAACACGGCGACGAACCGTGTCGTCCTGCTTGAACTGTTTACCAATCCACATTTCGGTCGCCGTTTGCAGGAGGGCTGGCGCAGTTTCAACGTCGGCGGCGTCATGGGCCAGGAGGGTATCCTGTCGCACTTCCCACGCAGCCGGGTGGCGGTGCTGACCTATCACGTGCCAGACCCCGAGCCATCGGCCTTGATCAACGAGTTGTCGTTGGCGACAGCGGGTCTCTACCGAGACACACGACCTGTCTACACCAAGATCAACGGGCAACTCACCGCGCCAGGCGCTGGCCGGGCTCGCGATGCCGAGAAGATCTACAATGCCAACAAGCGGGCAGTCATACGTCACCTGAGCCAGGACGCGGCCTTCACCATCACCGCATCAGCCAAGATCGACGGCGTCAATGTCGAAGGTGAAATTCTCGTCAAGGGTCCGTCAGTCTCTGGTCTCAACCTGCAAGTAGTGCTGGCCGAACGGGGTGTCCTCTATCCCGGCAAAGGCAAGGTTGTCGTACACCGGATGGTGGCGCGTACCGAACTCACCGGTAAAGTCGACGGCATACCGCTCCGCATCGTGGATGGCGCAATGAAGTTTGGTTTCAAGAAATCGTTGACGGATATCCAAAAGAGCAACGAAGCCTTTCTCACCAATTACGAGAAGACCAATAACAAGAACACAACCCGCCTCTCAACGCGGATCGATCCGCGGCAGGTGTCCATCGTCGCATTCCTGCGCGACCCGCTGACTCTCGAGGTCCTGCAGGCGGTGCAAGTCAACGCCAAGAGCCCAGCTGACCGGGGGCCGAGGTAATGACAGGCCCACACCAACAACTCAAGTCCGATCTCGACGCGATCTGCAGCCGGGCCAAGGCCGTACTCCGGCGCGAGCATCGCAGACGGGCGACCTGGCCGGCACTGCGATCCGGAGCCACCCTGAGTGCCTTCGTGGGGCTGGGACTCGTCGCGTATCTCGGACTGTCGAGTCTTGGCGGCCTGCCGTTTCCCGACATCGCGTGGCCAGGTCTCAGCGCCATCGTCCTGGTGCCCGGCGCCCTCTACGCACTGATCCAGATCCTGGCTGCCACGGCACGGGCCGTCTCCGCCGACATGGCCCTGGCAGCCGCCGACGCACGCCACGATCTAGCCGACCGCCTGCGGGCGGCCACCGAATTCTTGGGCACGCAAGATCGTTCACCCTTCATGGACGCCGCCCTGGTCGATGCCACCACGTGCAGCGCGAAGATCAAAAACCAGGGGCTCCCCGAGTACACCACGCAGGTGGGTTCGCCGTCCGCAGCGCTCGTGTGGATCTCCCTGGCCCTGATGTTCATCGCGGCGGCCTGCTGGATCCCCGCCCCCACGTCGATCATCAAGCCGACAGACCCGGACAACACCAGGCAAGTCGCGCAACTCGAACCGATCGGTGCCAAGCAACGCCCGGAATCAAAGAGCCAGGCTCCCACGCCGAAGCCTGAAGAGCCAAAGGCGACAACAGCACAACAGCCGCGGCAGCAAACGGCTCGACCAAGCCGGCAAGACAGTCAGGTGGGTGCTGAACAAAAGAAGACCCAGGGCACAATGGGAAGTGGCCAGTCCGCCGATGCCGCATCCGCCAGCGGCAAGAGTCGAGCTCGCGGCGCACCCTCCAGCCAGGCACAAGCCAGCAAGACCGGCAAGAAGTCGAAAAAGAAGCAAGAACCCAAGAAGGCCAAGAAGCCCAAGCCGCAAGAGACTCCCAAAACGCCAAAGAAGCCAAACGAAGATTCCGGCTCCACCGCCGGACGCGGAGCAGCCAGTGGCTCCAACAAGAGCCCGTCGGCAGCGCCCTGGAATAGCAAGGATCAGGTCACATCCGAAGACGAAGAGGACCTGGAGAACGACGAGGAAGTCGACGATGAGTTCGATGACTCGGATGCCCGCGGCGGTGTGCAACCCCACCTCCGTGACCGCCGTCCGCCGGTCAACCGTGACCTGGGAATCGGGTTTGGCAACGCAAAGAACCCGGACGCCAACGGTCGTGGTGGACCATCCGAACAAAAGAAGTCACGCGGTGTCGCCTCCCTGGTGCTCGGGGTTCCGATTCCCGATCACGTAAAGGGTCGACCCAACCCGGGCAAGACCAAGATCACCCAGGAGCGGGTGGAACCGCAGGCTGAAAACTCCAAGCCGGCCAATGCTTCGGCCCGCACCCCCCGCCAGGCGCCCGTCGGATACCTCCCACGGCCACAGCTGATGCCGTGGATGCGTGACCTGGTTCGCTCGTACTTTCGCGCACTCCGCAGCAAGCCCGGCAAGAACTCGAAGGGGCCGACACCCTCCAAGTAAGCTGAGTCACACCCTCTGCAATCGATCCTCCGTGGGAGGAGTCAACGAGGCGGAGCAAAAACGCCGAATCGGTCACGCTCCATCGGTCGTCATGAACCAGGCGCGAGATCTTGCAACGGGTGACGGCAGGAACTAGGCTCGAAGTCCGACATCTTGCATGGGTTACGGAAATCGCCCCATCTGCAATGACCACGTCTAGAAGCCCGGCGGTGCTATGGGTCCACGAGTCTTGAACGCGAAAACGGCTGTGTCCGTACGGTCCGTCACAGGCTGGACGATTGTGTTCCTGCCGGCACTGACGCTTCTCTTCCTGCTTCTACATTTCTCGGTCGACGTTCCGTTCTGGGATGACTGGGATATTCCGGGATCAACCTATGAGAACATCCTCAGGGGGCAGGGGTCCATCTACCAACATTTCTTCGGGCAGAATATCGAGACCAGGGACGCCTTTCCGCGACTGATCTTCGTCGCGGTGGGATTCACCCTGGGCTGGCACGTCACCATTTTCATCGTGATGAGTTGGCTCTTCGCGCTTGTGACGTTCCTTGCTCTTCTCAAGTTAATGCCCGTCGGCCTCGGCCGACGCTCTCTTGTGTTTCCGTGGATCATGTTGCTGATCGGTGGGCTCCTGTTTTCGTCGAGCCAATGGCAGAACTGGTTGTGGTCGACCCAGATGGCGCAGTTCATTCCACCTTGCTGCCTTGCGCTCTGCCTGTTGGTCCAGACCTCGCCGCAGAAGAGCATGGGTTTCAAGATCATCGCCTGCGCGATGCTCAACGTCCTCGCTACCTTCTCCCCCTCGAACGGGATGCTGCTCTGGGTCCTGGCATTCCCTTTCATGTTGATACCGTTCACCGGTTGGAAGACAGTCGCCAAGGAACAGAGAACCAGGATCCTCAAATGGATCAGCGTGTATCTCGGTCTGGCAATCCTCACCATCGCCTTCTACTTCTGGGACTACAAGAAACCGCCGGACAGTCCACCGCTCGATATCGTCTTCGATGAGCCAGGGTTGGTAATGGAGTGTTTCCTGGCGTGGGTCGGCGCCCCCTACGTTCCCTATGTGCCGGCGGGCAACGTTCAATTGGCCCTCCTGACCGGTGGAGCCATGCTGTTGTTGTTCTTGTTCGCACTGGTCCTCGTGTGGGTACAGTGGAAACGCGCTTGCTACGCCACCGTGAAGGCCAGTTGGCCTTGGATCTGTCTCGGTGGTTTCGGCATTGCAACCGGTGTCGTGACGGCGTTGGCCCGTGCCGGTCGGGGTGTCGGACCCAACATAGCACCGCGCTACTTCACGCATTCACTCTGGATCGCAATCGCACTGGTAGGACTCCTGTACACCTTGTGGAGCTATCGGCAACGGACCAGGCGGGTGAGGGACGTTGCGTTTGGTGTCTTCACAGGAGTGATTTTCCTTCTGACGCTGTACTCCTGGCCCGATGGCGTTCGGAAAATGCGGACTTTCAACACGAAGTCGCGACAGAACCTACTGACCGTCCGTCTCGCCGACGTAGCCCCCGCGAATCCACTGTGGAGTCGTGTCAATGGACACAGCGGGTGTTGTCGAACCGCGCGGTTGCGGATGGATCGCGGTGTCCTGCCAATCGAGCGTATCGACAACTGGATCACGG
>JAYZDB010000256.1:0-4933 GCA_036338025.1 Planctomycetota bacterium | reverse complement strand
GGCAAGATCGTGTTGTGGGGTGGCGTTGACGGCTCCCTCGTCACCAAGCGTGACCACTGGGAGTACGACGGTACGAACTGGACGAAGATCAAGATCCCTGCGGCGTTCAAGCCGTCAGCGCGGGGCCGCACCGCGATGTGCTACGACTCAGGACGCTTGCGCACCATCATGTTCGGTGGTTATGACGTCGCTCAAGGTGCCGCCAACGATACCTGGGAATTCAACGGCGCGATCTGGAACCAGGTCACGACAGCGACTTCGCCACCGGGTCGTCAGGATCATGGCATGTGCTACGACTCGGACCGCAGGGTTACCGTGATGTATGGCGGAAGCTCCGGCGGCGACCTGGGTGACACCTGGGAATACGATGGTACGACCTGGACGCTGATGACCCCGGCGAACTCGCCGCCCAGCATGCACGGTGTGGAGTTGGCCTACGACGCCGCGCGGAAGAAGACCGTCTTGTTCGGTGGTCATGGTTCCGCAGTCTTCGATACCACCTGGGAATGGGACGGTGTCAACTGGGTGTCGATCCCGACGGCCACCCTGCCTCCGAATCGTGAACAGCATAGTATTGTTCACGACTCCGGCCGTGGTAAGACCGTTATCTTCTCCGGCACCAACGGTTCGAATGACACCTGGGAGTATTCCGGTGGCGGTTGCATCATGACTGCTGATACCCCGTCGATCTCGCTCTCGGCTGGTGGTTCGCAGACCTTGTCGGTTGAAGCCCCTGCCCATGCAGGCAAGTTCTACTGGATCTTCGGTTCCCTTACGGGCACCAGCCCGGGCATCTCCCTGCTCGGTGTACACATCCCGTTGAACCCGGACCTCTACACGAACTTCACGATCGCCCAGCCGAATGCTGCGCCGTTCACGACTTTCCGTGGCCCCCTCGATGCAGCTGGCAAGGGTAGCGGCATGTTTTCCTTGCCGCCGAATGTGCTGACGGCGACGTTCACCCTGAACCATGCGTTCGTGGTGTTCGATTCTGCTGGTAGCTTCCACTGTGCGAGCAACCCAGTGGTGTTGAACTTCGTCCAGTAGAGTCCCCAGCGAGGCTCACGACGGCTCCCCTGCGGTCCATTGTTGGAGCGCCGGGGAGCCTGTCATTTAAGCGGCAAGCGGTATGCTGCAGCAGTCGCTGGCGAGTCGCTTCGCGCGGGCACGCGATCACCAGAAGGAGAAACTGGTGGTCAGACCAGGATTTGAACCAGGGACCCCAGCATTTTCAGTGCTGTGCTCTACCAACTGAGCTATCTGACCACCTCGACCGTGGCCAGCGGCCCGGTCGGGTCGCGAAAGATAGGTCCGGTGGCCTGCCCGATCAAGAGTCCAGTACGCGTCGCGCAGCCAGAATGTCGGCGGCGATCTGGTCTCTGAGTTGGTCGATGGACTCGAATTTCCGCTCCTGCCGCAGACGTTCGACGAAGGTGACTTCGAGGGTGGCACCGTAGATTTCCAGGTCACAGTCGAGGAAGTGCACCTCCAGGGATAGGTGACTGCTCTCGGCCGGTGCGGCCGGGTCCTCGAAAGTCGGGTTGTTCCCCAGGTTGGCCACGCCCACATACTGCTCGCCTTCGTGCAGGATCTCTACCGCGTAGACGCCGGCTGGCGGCAGCACCTGGTCCTGGGGTAGCAAGTTGGCGGTGGGAAAGCCCAGGTCGCGACCACGGTGGTGACCGTGCACCACTTCGCCGAAGGCGCCCGGCCGGCGACCGAGCAGGCGAGCGGCACCGTCGAGATCGCCCCGCGCAATCGCATCGCGTATCAGGGTCGAAGACACCGTCTGGCCTTCGACCGCCAAGGCCTGACCTCTGCGCACTTCGAAACCCAGTTCCTCGCCGAGCTCTGCGAAGCGGGCAGGAGTGCCCTCGCGGTTTTTGCCCATCGCGGAGTCGAAGCCGAGCAACAGGCCTCGGGCTCGCAGGCCCTGGTGCAGCACTTCGAGGGCGAAGGTCTCGGCGGAGATTTCGCGGATGGCCTGGTCGAACTGCAGCAGCAGGACCCGCTGCACTCCGGCGCGGCGCAGCAGTCGCAGGCGGTGGGGGACGTTGATCAGCGGTTGGATAGATCGTCCGGACACCACCGCATCGGGGTGGTTCTCGAAGGTGATGACGGTAGGGGTGCCCCGCAGTTCCGTCGACATCTCGAGCAGGTCGTGGATCAAGCGCTGGTGGCCGAGGTGCATCCCGTCGAATACGCCGACCGCGACCACGCAATGGGCTGCGATGCCGTCGCCGAGTTGCGCGAGGTTCAGATCGGCCAGGGCGTCGAGACCTTCGATGATCCGCATGACCTATCCGTTCTTGAAGGCTGCTTCCATGTCCGTCAACTGGCCCCGCACCCGCACGCGCTCGGCGGCGGACAGCCGGTCGACGAACAACACACCTTGCAGATGATCCATCTCGTGCAGGACGATGCGGGCCAGGAAGTCTTCGAAACCGACCTCCTGGGTTTCGCCATCGAGGTCCTGGTAGCTCACCCGGATCTTCTTGTGACGCTCTACCTCGGCGTTGATCGAAGGGAAGGACAGGCAGCCCTCCTCACCGAATTCCAGCGTTTTGCGGCTCAGGATTTTGGGGTTGAGCATCACCAGTTCCTGACCCGCCTGGCCGGCTTCGCCGGAGGGGTTCAGGACCAGGAGGTTGAGTTCCAGGCCGACCTGAGGGGCCGCCAGGCCGACGCCCTTGTAGGCGTACATGGTGTCCAGCATCTGCTGGGCCGTGCTCCGGAGTTCTGCTCCGAACTCCTGGACCTCCTTGCCGCCGCGGCGGAGGATCGGGTCGGGGTATTTCAGGACTTCGAGTATCTCGGCCATGTGTGACGGTCGGGGTTGGCGGGCCATTGCGACCCAGGTTTGGCCTGCTACATTCCTGCCCCCTTCGTTCCGCGTCAAGAACCGGTCGAGTCCCTCATTCGAGTCCAGCACTCGCGTCGCGCATGGATCTGAGTAAACACCTGGAAACCGCCGCCGAGGCCGTCAAGCGCCGCAATTATCCGATGGCGGTGAAGCTCTACGGTCGGCTCCTCTCCCTGCAGCCGGACAACGGGGACGCCCGGGCCGGTCTGAGGGCGGCCCTGTTCAAGAAGGCGGAGGCCAAGCCGCCGTCGAAGCTGTTTGCTATTCTGGGTGGGGGGATCCACCTCCTGACCGGCGGGCTGTGTCGCCTGTTCCGTGCCCACGGGGCCGCCGCCCGGGCCTTCGAGCGCTACCTCACCGGCGATCCGCTCAGCGAGGCGATCAACTGCAAACTTGGTGACAGCCTGGCCAAGGCCGGGTTCAACAATGCGGCACGGGCGGTGTACCAGGCCTATGCGGACAACAACCCGCGTTGTCTGGAGGCCTGTCGGGAGGCCGGAGCCTTGCTGTACGAAGCCGGCAAGACCGAGGAAGCGGTGGTGATGTACGAGCGGGCGCTCAAGATTGACCCGCGCGATCAAGCCTCCCTGAAGGCACGCAAGAATCTGGCCGCCGAGGGCGCCCTCAAGAAGACCGGTATCGAGACCGCCAGCAGTAGCCGGGAGTTGATCAAGGACCTCGGCACCGCCCAGCGACTCGAGCGCAACGAACGGCTCCAGCTATCCAAGGAGGAGATCGCCGAAGAACTCGAGTCCCTCGAGGCGCAACTCCAGGAAGATCCGACCCAGCAGAAGCTGCTGATTCGGATGTCCGAGGTGTTGCTGATGGACGATGATCTGAGCGCTGCCCTGCAGACCTTGGAGCAGGCCGTCACCCAGGACCCCGACAACTCGGATCTGGTCGCCAAGGCCGGCGGCCTGCGTCTGCGGCTCCAACAGCGCCGGGTCGAGGAGGCTGAGGCCCGGGGCGATCAGGCAGCCGCGGACTTTGCCAGCCAGGCGCTGGCGGAGGCCCGGGTGACCGAGTACCGGCGTCAGGTCGGGCAGAACCCGACCGATTTGCGACGCCGGTTCCAGCTCGGTGAGGCCCTGTTCGGCATGCAGCAATACGACGATGCGATCGCGGAGCTGCAGCAGGCCGTCAAGGACCCGAAGGTCAAGGGCGATACCCTTCTCATGCTCGGCCAGGCCTTTGCGGCCAAGGATATGGACGACCTGGCCATGGGCCAGCTGCAGAAGGCTCTCGATGTGTCGTCGGATACTGGCGAGAAGGGCAAGGAAATCCTTTATGCCATGGGCTGCGTGGCGCAGAATATGGGCCGGACAGAGCCAGCCTTGGCGCACTTCTCGCGGATCTTGGAGCAGGACATCGGCTACAGGGACGTGCAGCAGAGAGTCGAGGCCCTGAAGTCGGCTACCTAGCCGCGCTGCTCGGCCCGCACGACGTGGGCGATGCCCACTATCCTGATTCCCTCCCTAACCTTTCCCGTCTTTTCCAGCCCACATGGCTCATAGCAAGCAAGCGCGCAAGCGCATCCGTCAGTCCGAGCGCCGCTCGGAGGCCAACAAGAACACCGCATCCAGCATGCGGACCTACTGCAAGAAGGTGATGGCTGCCGTCGCCGATGGTGACAAGTCAGCCGCCGAGGCCATGTTGCCGGTCGCGATGAAGCGCATCGACAAGGCTGCCAAGCAGAGTGTGATCCACGCCAACGCCGCCAATCGCAAGAAGCGACAGGTGATGAAGGCCGTTCACGCCATGTAGGAATCGACCGGTCCCGAGCGGACAGGTCACGCGAGCACACCTTGAACGTCATCCGCAGACGGCAGGTGTGCTCAAGTGTGTACGGGTGATGGTGCCGGACCGGTCGCGGGGATCACTGATTCTCCGGCTCGCGAAGGTCGTGCTGCCTATCGAGGCGGTGCTGCGGGTACGCACAAGCGCCCCCTGGTCTCGCGAGACCAGGGGGCGCGTGTGTAGTGACTCAGAGATCTACGAGCGCACCAGGCGGGTGTAGCGGTAGTAGGCGTCCAAAGTCAGGACCAGGATTGCGGGTGAGTAGACCCGGCC
>JAYZDB010000255.1:0-7822 GCA_036338025.1 Planctomycetota bacterium | reverse complement strand
TTTCCACTCGCGTCACTCCAGGTTGGCCGCCTGCTCCTTCAACTTGTCAATGCCTGCCTTCATTCGCACCACCAGGTGCGCCACGTTCACATCCGGCGACTTGCTACCGAGGGTGTTGGCCTCGCGCAGCATCTCCTGAACCAGGAATTCGCACTTGCGGCCGACTGCTCCACCGCCGCGCAAGACATCGTGGGCCTTGGAGCCGTGGACCGCCAGTCGCTGGATTTCCTCGGAAATATCAACCCGGTCTGCAAACACGGATACTTCACGAATCACGTCATCCGGCTCCATCGTCTTGGCACGGCCATCGAGAAACTCGTTGACGCGCTGTAGCAAGCGTTCGCGATGGTCTTCCACTACCTGCGGGGCGAGGACACGGATCTCCTCCAAGGTCTCGCCAATCGACTCGACCTCCTTCAACATGACGGCGGTGGTGGCCTCACCTTCCCGCACACGGTCCTCGATCAGGGCATCGAGAGCCTCGTCCAAGAGGCGAATCACACCCTCGGGGAGCTCGCGCGAGAGCTTGGGGCCCGAGCGCGACTGCCCCTCCACGACACCCGGGAATGCGAGAATGTCAGACAGGGACACTGCCTTGCCGACTCGCTCCGCGAATTCTTCGAGGCGCTTCGCAACCCGCTCGCCAAACTCCGTGTTCAACTGCGGCTCACTGGTCTGACGGGGATCGCTCACGATTCCAGCAACCCGCACGCTGCCGCGCCGGATCCGCTGACGCACCCGGTCCTCGATCGCCGATTCCAGACCCTGACACTCGGATGCCAGGTAGACCTTCACGTTTAGACCCCGGCCGTTGACGCTGCGACACTCCAACGACAATCGCCCAACTTCACAATCACCCGCAGCCGTCCCCGCACCGGTCATGCTCTGGACCAGCCCGTCGGCATGCCTGGCGCCTGAGTTCGTAGTCACCTCAAGATATGGGTCATGACGGCCGAACCCGCCCAGAAGAGCGCAATCGTGAGGGTAAACCGATTCACCCCACCGCTCTTGACGCCAAACGTCTCAGCGCCCATGCCACCGAACGCCTCCGCGAGCCCCCCACCCTTCGGCTCTTGCAGAAGGATGACAAAGACCAGGAAGATGGATGCCAGGAAGAAGACCGACCAGAAGACGATGATCATGTTTCGGTATTGAAATCGATAATGGGAACGAAAGTGTCGGGCTTCAGGCTCGCACCGCCCACCAACAGGCCATCGACCTCGGGAAGGGCCATGATGGGTCGCGCGTTGTCGGGATTCACACTACCTCCATAGAGGATTCGAACGGTTTCCGCGGTCTCCTGATCCACTTTAGTCATCAGATATTTACGGACCGTACGGTGCGCCGCAGAGATCTGCTCCAGGGTCGCCACCTCGCCAGTTCCAATCGCCCAGACCGGCTCATACGCGATGCTGATGTGGTGGTATTCGTCGCTCTTGAGCAGGGTCAGGCCAGCTTCCAGTTGACGCTTGATGACCCGGTCCGTGCGGTTGTTGCGCCGTTCGTCAAGGGTCTCACCGACGCACAACATAGGCACCACCCCGGTGTCGATCGCGATCCGCAACTTGCGACCCATCCACTCGTCCGGTTCACCGAAGACGTGCCGGCGCTCACTGTGGCCGACCAGGGTCCGATCAGCACCTACCCCGCGCACCATCGCACAGGAAGTCTCGCCAGTGAACGCACCCTCGCTCTCGAAGTAGACGTTCTGCGCCCCGACTCCGAGCGGCGATCCCTGGGCAACAGCCGCAACATCCGCCAGATAGACAGCCGGCACAAACACCGCAACCTCCTTGTCGCCACCGTCACCCAGCCGCCCCTTGATCGTCTTGATCATGTCGAGGGCCCTGGGCCTATCGAGGTTCATTTTCCAGTTGCCGGCAATGTACGGCTTGCGGGATTGGTTGGTCATGTCGAGCCGGACCTCTGTCCTGCCCGCTACCTGAAAACTAGTCGGCAGCAGGTTGTGCGAGGAGGGAAAGGTATCTGCCCGAAGCCGGAATCCACTGTCTGATCTCGTCCATCAAGGCCGAAAAAGCGCCAATTGTCAGCGCCTGGTGCCCATCGCTCAGTGCCAGTTCCGGGGCCGGGTGTACCTCGATCAGCAGCCCATCCGCTCCCACCGCCAAGGCCCCCAGAGCCATGGGTAGGATCAGATCAGGACGTCCGGTGCCGTGACTCGGATCTACCACCACCGGCAGTCCCGTCCGAGAACGGAGGTTGGGGACCACCGCCAGGTCCAGCAGGTAGCGAGTCGAAGGATCGAAGGAACGGATTCCGCGCTCACAGAGCACGACCTGGGAATTCCCGGCCTCGAGAATGTAGTCAGCTGCGCCGAGCAATTCATCGACCGTCGCGGACGCACCTCGCTTGAGCAAGACGGGCTTGTCACACCCACCAAGCTCACGCAGCAGCGGTGTGTTCTGCATATTCCGCGAGCCGACCTGCAGCATGTCGGCAGTCGCCGACACCAACTCCACCTGGCGCGGGTCCAAGACCTCGGTCACCACCGGCAATCCGGTTTGGGCCTTGGCATTACGCAGGTGCGCGAGCCCAATCTCGCCGAGCCCCTGGAACGCGTCCGGCGAAGTCCGCGGCTTGAACGCCCCGCCGCGGAGCATCGACGCACCTGCTGCGGCGACCCCCTGGGCCGTTTCAAGCACCTGATCTTCGGATTCGACCGAACACGGGCCGGCCATCACCACGAAGCCCTCGGGACCGATCTCAGGGCCGTCGGCGATAGCAACTGTCTGGCGGGTTGGCAATTGGGTCACGATGAGTCTGCGACAATGGCGACAGCCACAGGCACTGGGGATGGCGAACCATAGGCCACCCCCTTGTGGTGGTCAACGCAACTCAGCCCCCGGTCTTTCGCATTCGAAGACCGGGCTTGATCCAGAGCGCTCGGGCACCCATAAGGTCGATCATGACGAACACCCCGGACCAACATGGAGTGGACCCGGATCCCGAGACGATGCGCCAGCTCGGATACCGAGCGATCGATCTCGTCGTGGAGTGGATGGAACGGCTGCCAGAGGCACCCGTAGGACGATTTCCACGCTCGGAAATCCTCAAGCCGCTGGTCGAGGAGCCCCTGCCCCACGCTGGCCAACCGGTCGAAGAGGGCATGGAGAAGTTCATGCACGAGTACCTGCCCTACGCAACGCTCGTCAACCACCCGCGCTTCTTCGCCTACATTCCCTGCCCCGGCAGCTACGTAGGCGCGCTGGGCAGCTTTCTTGCGAGTGCAACAAACCTGTTCACCAGTTCCTGGTTGGGTGGCGCGGTCGCAGCACAACTCGAGGAACAACTGCTGTCCTGGGTCCGCGAGGCCGTGGACTTGCCCGCCGAATTCGGTGGTGTCCTGACCTCGGGTGGATCGATCGCCAACCTCTCTGCCCTGGCAGCCGCACGCACCCGCCTCGATGCCGAGGAACACCACCTGGGCACCGTCTATCTCAGTACCGAAGCGCACTTCTCCGTCGCCAAGGCCGCCGGTCTGCTGGGAATCCCAGACAGCCGGATCCGACACCTTGCGATCGACAGTGCCCAGCGATTGACCCCAGCCGATGTCGATGCGGCGATGGCACAGGACATCGACAGTGGCCTACGGCCGATGCTGCTCTGTGCATCCCTCGGCACCACCACCACCGGCGCCATCGACCCGATCCCGGAACTCGCCGAGATCGCTCATCGACACGGCGCATGGTTCCACGTCGATGGTGCATACGGCGCCGCGACCCGGCTGTTACCCGAGTACCGAAAATTAACAGCCGGACTCTCGAAGGCAGATTCGATCACCCTCGATCCTCACAAGTGGTTGTATGCACCGTTCGAGTCGGGCTGTTTCCTGACCCGCGACATGGCAGCGCTGGAGGCGGCATTCACAGCGGACGGGGAGTACATGCAGGACATTCCACGCGACGAAATCAACTTGTTCCGGCGGGGCCCGGAACTGACACGGGGCAATCGCGCCTTGAAGCTGTGGTTGTTGCTGCGATCAGTGGGTATCGATGCGATGGCCGATGCGATCCGTAAGGACATCCGGCTGTGTGCTCTGGCTCGAGACTTGATCGCAGTGGACAGCCGGTTCGAAGTGGTTACTCAGCCTCAACTCTCGGTGTTCTGCTTCGCTGCAAGGGAATCCGAGGCGGCCACCAGGCAGTTGATGGAGGACATCCTGGAAGACGGCTACCTGATGCTGTCCTCATCGAGAGTCGATGGACGCTACGTACTCCGTTTCTGCGTCCTCAACCACCGCACCACTGAGCAGGATATTCGAAATTCCGTCGAGCGGATCCAATCCTTGCTGGGTAACCCGGGCTAACTGCCTGACACGGGGGGTACAATTGGGCACAATGGGGCCGCCTCCCACACCTCGCCTCCAGCCGGAGCGCGGTGCCGGATCGGTGTTCCGCACCACCCCGGTACAATCCTGGATTCCCAACTCTCTACCTTGAGGTAGACCCACCATGCGAACCATCCCGACGATACTCACCCTGGCGTGCAGTCTCTGCACCGTCCCTGCCCAAGAAATCATCCACGAGAGCCTGACCGGCGCCCCGTGGGGGCACACCGCAACCGGCACCTGGAACAACGGGATCACCGAATCGCGTTCCTTGTTCGGCAAGGTCGACCACCTGGTGGCGGCCACCACGTTCACATACTCGCGCAGCCCCCTGATCCTGGAGGCAGGCACCTATATCGCAGTCGCACGCTTCGCGAAGGTGGTGAGCACGACCGGCTCCGCTCCGATCGACCTCAGCATGATCATTCCATCGAGCAAGACACTGACCACCGACGTGTCCTCTCAAACACTGGACTCATTCATCCACACCCGCACACTGAACTTCAACCTCAGCACAAAGTCCTCGGTGCTGTTCTCGCTGTCGAACCTGAGCACGACGAACAACAAGGCGGACTACTACTTCGACTCCTTCTATGTCGGCAAAGTCCAGGAAGGCCCGGTTGAGTTGATCGAGAGCCTCGGTCGTCGCTGGGGGCACACTCATGCCGCACCCTACTACCTCCGGGAAGTCGCCGATGCCTCGGCGACCTTTGGATTCTGCGATGCACTCGGACCATCGCAGGGCAACGGCCTGTGGTGGTTTGACTGGTCTTCAGGTGTCAAGCAGTTCAGTACTGGCCTGTACACCTTCAACCTGCGGATCAAGAAAGTGGTCGACCTTGCCGGCTGGGCTGACTTCGACCTCTGGGTCTCGGAGTCAACCGACAATGGTGCTACCTGGCAAGCTGGCTCCAAGATCGAATGGAAACGCGCGGATCACATCGTCAACAAGTGGGTGGAATCCCCGAACTACACGTTCTTTGTCTCGAACCCCAACAACCTCTACCGGTTCTTCTGGAATAAGACCGGCGGTGCCGGCAACGGGGCCAAGTACAATTACCACTTCGACTCCTTTGCGGTCCGAAAAGGTGAATTCACGCCATACGGCACGAGTTGCGTACGCAGCGGCAAGGCCACGCTGAAGGGCACCATCCCCCAACTGGGCTCGCCGTTCGAGATCAAGTGCGGCCCGATCAGCAACCCCCAACCGATGACCATGATCCTGGGACTGGCAGACATGAACCTGGATCTGGGACCAATGGGCTGGCCCGGTTGCTACCTGCTCGCCCGAATGGACATTCTCATTCCCCTGCCGATCGTGCGAGGCGCAGCACGCCTGAACATGACCCTCCCGAACGATCCCACGCTGATCGGGATCCCGTTCTACACTCAGGCCTACAAGCCAAGCCCGACCGGGGCACTCAAGAGCTCGAACGGCGTACGCGGGGTGATCGGCAACTAGACCTGGACCGCCGACAAAGCGATCTGTCCGGTCTGAATACAGGCTCCGCGGCTACGTCGTGGGGCCTGCGTTCGTCAATCCACGCGCAGCGAGTTCAACGTCCGGTCTTGCCGGGTGGCGGGGCGTTGTGGATGCAAAACAGGTGCTTGTGGGTGCGTAGAAACAGCTCAGAACCCGCGAAAGCAGGCGTGCTGTTGGTGCTCTCACCCAAATCATTGCGAGCTACGACCACCAACTTCTTGGGATTCGGTTCGAACACCACGGTCGTACCGCGCTGGTTGGTCACGAAGAGATTCCCATCTACAAACACGATCGATCCCCACATCTTCCCCTTCGCTGGCCGTCCGCTCCACAAGCGCTCGCCAGTGACGGGGTCCAGGCACACTACAAAGCCACGTGCGTCCGGTAGGTAGAGCTTGCCGTCAACCGCCACCCCCGACCCGATATTGTCAGGCCGGTTGTCGTGCCGCCAGAGCCGGTGGGTTTTCGTGACGTCGCCCTCGCCTCCGAGACGGATACCAAGCTCCGGCCCTTCGTAGCCCGCGACCACCAAACAGATATCTCCGATGACAACAGGCGAGGAGTAAGCCAGGTCACCCCGCTTTCCAGCCAAACCACGGCATGACCAGAGAATCTTGCCGTCATCGATGTCGTAGCCTACGACCCGGGTGGACATCGTGCAGAGCACCTGCGTCCGGCCTTTGACGTCGATCACGATCGGAGTACACCACGAACCCATGTAACGCTTCTCAGCGTTGTTCTGCCCATCGCCATCAATAGGCTCTTCGGTCTTCCAGATGGTTTTGCCGGTCGCCAGTGCCAGTGCGACCACAAAGACGCGCTTGCCCGGTCCGGTGTGCAGGATGACTGTGCCCTGGTGCAACACCGGTGAGGTGCCGTAACCCCAGCGGTGGCGGAACTCACCAAAATCACGGGACCAGAGTTGCTTACCCTCGAAATCGTAGCAGTGCAGTCCCGCGGATGCGTGCCACACCACCACCCGCTTGCCATCGGCCGCCGGAGTCGAACCTCCGTAAGGGTTGGTGCCGTGAGTCGGCATCTTCTCGTCATGAGTCACCGTGCGGGTCCAGAGCAACTTGCCGTTGAGGCGATCGAAGCAGCAGAGCGAGCGACGCTTGCCATCCTCATCCTGTGCGAGGGTCAGGAACACGCGGCCGTTCGACACCACCGGACTGCCGTTCGCTGGCCGGGCCAGTTCGACCTTCCACTTGACGTTGTTCTCCGCGCTCCAGACCGTCGGAACCCCCTTTGAAGCGGACATCCCGTCGCCGGTCGGCCCACGAAACTCCGGCCAGTCCTGGGCTGACAAGGGGCCCAAGGCGAGAAGTGCAAACCCAAGAGTCCTGCTAACGTTCATCAGCGGCCATTGAACTCTCAACTGGGCCCCGATCCAGGATTCCCGGCGATCTTCCGGGCCAGGTCCACCAGCCTGTTGGCGTAACCCCACTCGTTGTCGTACCAGGCGAGGACCTTCACCATCCGGCCATCCGTAACTCGAGTCGATAACGCATCGATCGTGGCGCTGTTGGGGTTGCGAGCGTAGTCAGAGCTGACCAGCGGCCTGGTCTCGAAACCGAGCACCGCCGAGAGCGGACCCTCGGTTGCCGCCCCGCGCAGCAGCTCATTGACCTCTTCGACCGTGGTATCGCGCGCCACCTGGAACACACAGTCGGTCAACGATGCGTTCATTACCGGCGCGCGTACCGCAATGCTGTCGATCTTGCCTGCCAGTTCCGGGATCACCAGGGTGACAGCGTAGGCAGAGTTCGAGCTGGTAGGAATCAGGTTGGCCAAGGCCGCCCGTGCTCGTCGAGCGTCTTTGTGCGGCGCATCCACGACGCTCTGCGTGTTGGTCGGGTCATGGATCGTTGTCACCAAACCACGCTCGATCCCGATGCCGTCGTGCAGTACCCGCACAATGGGAGCCAGGCAGTTGGTGGTGCAGGAAGCGGCGGTGACGATGGGTTCGTTTGCAAAATCGACATCGTGGT
>JAYZDB010000254.1:0-12018 GCA_036338025.1 Planctomycetota bacterium | reverse complement strand
GCCATCGCTTGGCGAAGTCGGTGTAGCCGGCGTCGAGCATCTCCTGGCTCGTCGGAGGGAAGGAGTAGAGCAGGTGCCAGATGCTGCTGCCGGTAAATCCGTTGACCACGGTGCGGCCGGTGGCAGCCAGGACTGTCTTGACGGAATCCGGCGCCAGGTCGAAGAATCGGCGCGCGGCCCGCGCGGTCGCCTTCATTTCTTCTGCAGCGCGGGTGCGTACTCCTTCGGGATCGCCGTCCCCCCAGATTTCCTCCGAGAGGATGCTCTGGTGGCGGCCGTCGATGAGGTCACAGGTGGCCTGACCGACCAGGTGGGAACTGATCGCGAACGACTGTAGTCCGTGATCCTGCAGCAGTTCCCAGTGGTTTGTGCAGTAGTCGTCCTCGCCGTTGGCGCGGGCCACGTCGAAGTGATCGCCCCAGACCGCGAGCTCGAGACCATCGTAGCCAAAGCTCTTGGCCTGCTTGGCCAGGGTCTCGAGGGGGAGGTCGGCCCACTGGCCGGTGAACAGACAAACTGGGCGAGTCATGATCGGCTCCTTGTAAAATCCACTGATTGGATGGCGGGCAGTCTACTTGACCTGTGACATCTTGATAGCGCAGCGTTCCTTGGCGCTGATCATGGATGCTTCCAGGACGCGTTGGGTTTCATAGGCATCGGCGAAGTCGGGCATCGGAACAGCCGGTTTCCTGCCGCCGAGTACCCGCATGATGTCCGCTGCCATGTTGACGAAGCCGTGCTCGTAGCCGAGCACGTGGGCATCCGGCCACCAGTTGCCGGCGTAGGGATGGTGGTTGGCATCCGTGCACATGATCCGGGTCCAGCCGCTGGCCTGCTCGCCGCCGAAGCCCTCGTGGAACTGCAGGACGTTCATGTCTTCGAAGTCGAACTTGACGGAGCCCTTCGAGCCGTTGATCTCGATGGTATTGCGGTTCTGGTTGCCTGGAGCCAGGCGGGTAGCCTCGAAGCTACCGACGGCGCCTTTCTTGAAGGTGGTGAGGAACAGGACGCAGTCATCGACATCCGAGCGACCCTTTTTCCGGCTCCCGGGGATCGTCCGCTCCTTGATCATCGTTTTGGCTACTGCGCCGTTGATCTCTGCGATCTCGTCGCCGGTGATGAACCGCGCCATGTCGATGATGTGGGCGTTGAGATCCCCGTGGGCCCCGGAGCCTGCGATCTTCTTCTTGAAGCGCCAGAGCAAGGGAACGGCGGGACCGGCCCAACTCTGTAGATAGGTGGCGCGTACGTGGTATATGTCACCGAGCCTGCCTTTGGCGACCATCTGTTGTGCCAGCGCGACGGCTGGGCAGCGTCGGTAGTTGAACCAGACGAAGGTCTTGGACTTTTTGGCCTTCTTGGCGGCTTGCACCATGGCGCGGGCGTCGGCGAGGGTACCGGCCAGCGGTTTTTCACAGGCGACGTGCTTGCCAGCTTCCAGCATGGCAACGGACTGGTCGCGGTGGACGTCGTTGGGAGTGCCGACGTCGACCAGGTCGATGTCGGGATGCTCGGCGATGTCCTGCCATCGCGTGGTGGATTCCTCCCAGCCCCATTTCGCTGCGAACTCCTTGAGTTCGGCGGCGTTGCGGGCGCTGATCAGGCGGCGGTGGGGGATCCGAGGTAGATCGAAGAAGTGGGCTACCTGGGAGTAGGCATTGCTGTGGGCGCGGCCCATGAATTTCTGACCGATCAGAGCGACGTTGCAGGTCTTCGGCATGATCAAGCGGCGGAGCGAGGGAGGGGTTCTGTGGGGGGTCTCGGGTGGTGCAGTGTATGCAGGAGTCGGGTGTCGACCTACACTGAGAACATGAAACTCGCGATGGTCTTGTGGACCGGTCTCGGAGTCGGAGGAAGCCTGTTGGGTGGGGTGTCTGGCCTCACCGCGCAGGCCGACAAGGAGCGGGCCACGCGACCGCGGGCCCGTGACCTTGGGATCGTGATCGGGAGTCTGCCGGCCGGGCCAAACAACGCGATCACCGATGTCCCTGGCGTGATGGTCGGGCATTCGACGGTCGTGCGCGGTGCCAAGGTCCGTACCGGTGTGACGGTGATCCGGCCGCACGGCGGCAATCTCTACCGTGACAAGGTGCCGGCGGCGATCTGGGTCGGGAACGGCTACGGCAAGCTGGTCGGGACGACGCAGGTCGAGGAACTCGGGGAGTTGGAGAGTCCGATCGCGCTGACCAACACCCTCAACGTCGGCAAGGTGATGGATGCGCTGGTTGGCCACATGTTGGCCCTGCCCGGCAACCAGCGGGTGCGCTCGGTCAACGTGGTGGTCGGAGAAACCAACGACGGTGGCCTCAACGATATCCGAGGTCGGCACGTGACGGCGCGGCACCTGCAGGAGGCGCTCGCCAGTGCCCGGTCGGGGGAAGTCCCCGAGGGGTCGGTGGGAGCTGGTACCGGTACGATCTGCTTTGGATGGAAGGGCGGTATCGGGACCTCGTCCCGGCGGGTCGACAAGATGACGGTGGGTGTCCTGGTGCAGACCAACTACGGCGGTTCCTTGACCATCGCTGGGGTGCCGGTGCAAGCCCGGCTGACTCGACAAGACGGTCGGAAATCCCCGCGCGAGGTAAAGGATGACGGTTCCTGCATGATCGTGGTGGCGACCGATGCACCGATGCGAGCCCGTAACCTGCGCCGATTGGCGCGTCGTGCCCTGGCCGGGATGGCCCGCACCGGTGCGTCGTTCAGCAACGGCAGCGGGGATTACGTCATCGCGTTTTGCACCGCGGCATCGATGCGGGTCGGTAAGGACCGGCCGGGTGCCGAGGTCGCCAACCGCGCGATGACACCCCTGTTCAAGGCGGTAGCGGAGGCGACCGAGGAAGCCATCGTCAATTCCCTGTGTCGCGCGACGACGGTCACCGGTTCGGGACGCACGGTGCGCGCTATCCCTGTCGAACGGCTGCGGGAGATCTTCACCAAGTAGTCTGCCATGACCATGCGCGGCCTCTACCTGCGAGACGGTGCGGTGTCCTACCGCGAGGATCTCCCCGATCCGGGGCTTCGGGATGGCGACGTCGAGGTACGGGTGTTGCAGGCCGGGGTCTGCGCTACCGACCTGGCTCTGCGGCGTGGCTACATGGGTTTTTGCGGCATCCCCGGCCACGAATTCGTCGGTGTTGCGCTCGATGGTCCGCTGTCGGGCAAGCGCGTGGTCGGCGACATCAACGTGGCTTGTGGCGATTGCCCGACCTGCGATGCGGGCGACCCGCATCACTGCCCGCATCGAAGTGTTCTCGGGATCCTGGATCATGGCGGTGCCTTTGCCGAGCGCTTACGCCTGCCGGCTGACAACCTGATCGAGGTACCTGAAGAGGTCTCCGATGACGCCGCGACCTTTGTCGAGCCGTTGGCCGCGGCCTTCGAGATCGTCGAGCAGGTCGAAGTGCTGCCTGGCCAGACCGCCGTGGTCGCGGGCGATGGTCGTTTGGGGCTGCTCTGTGCCTGGACCCTGCATCTGGCCGGAGCTGAGGTGACGGTGGTCGGCCGCCACCCCGAACGAATCGAACTCCTGCCGACTGGCGTTCAGCACGTGGTCGGCTGGCTGGAAGGACCAGGGCGATCCACCGCGAAGTTCGATCTGGCGGTCGAGGCCAGCGGCGCGAGTTCGGTACTCGCCTGCCTGCTACCCATGGTCCGACCGCGTGGGACCCTGGTTCTCAAGACCACCCTGGAAGCTCCCACCACTCTCAACCTCAGTGGCCTGGTGATTGACGAAATCCGGGTGGTGGGTTCACGCTGCGGCCCGTTCGACAAGGCGCTGGCTGCGTTGGGTCGCGGGGAGGTGCCGGTGGAACCGCTGATCGAGGCCCGGTTTCCCCTGGCCGACGGGGTGGCCGCCTTGGATCGGGCCGCCGCAGGCGGCTTGCTGAAGGTCATGATCCAGATGTGAGTCGTGCAGGCTCGCACTTGCCACGTCCGAGGCTTGCCGCGAAAGTAGCGGTATGGTGACCGCTCCCAAGATCCTGTTCGTCGTGTCGGCCATTGCCCTGCTGCTGGCCACCGGAGCGGCTCAGGGCAAGGTGCCGCCTGGCGACAAGAAGCAGGTAGCGGATCCCCTGCATGGCGCTCCCTTCGTCAACGCGCTGGCCTGGGGGATTGCGGATGGCAAGACTGGCGAGTTCCTGTGGGGCCATCAAGAAGACAAGTCCTTGCCGATGGCTAGCACCACCAAGATCATGACCGCCCTGGTGATCTTGGACCTGGCCCGCAAGGACGAGTCTGTGCTGGCCGAGACGGTGACGGTCAGCCGGTTTGCATCCAACACCGGCGGTTCCTCTGCGAAGATTAGGCAGGGTGACCGCATCAAGGTCGGGGAGTTGCTCTACGCCCTGTTGTTGCCCTCGGGTAACGACGCTGCCAATGCCTTGGCAGAACATTTTGGTCGGCGTTTCCGGCCGCCACCGGTCAACAAGCCAGTACCCTGGACACCGCGCAGCGCGGGTCGTGCCCCGGCCTGGGCTAACTTCGTCGCCGAGATGAATCGACGCGCGAAGCAGTTGAAGATGACCAAGACCCGGTACGTGAACCCCCACGGACTCGACTCCCAGTACCAGCACTCTTCGGTCCGCGAGATCCTGCGGCTTTCCAAGGTAGCGATGGAGAATCCGGACTTCCGGAAGCGGGTTCGTACCCGCCGGTACAAGAGCAGCGTGATCGACGGCACTGGTTCGCGCCGGCAGGTCGAGTGGACCAACACCAATCGACTGCTCGACATCGAGGGTTACATCGGCCTCAAGACCGGAACCACGCCACGCGCCGGCTGCTGCCTGGTCGCCGGTGCGGTGCGGGGGGATGACAATTTGTTGTTGGTAGTCCTCAATTCGACCAACCGACAAGGTCGGTACGTCGATAGCCGCAACCTGTTTCGATGGGCCTTCCGGCAGCGTGTCGCCGGCGGAAAGTAGCGCCGTGAGTGAGAAACGGAGAAAACAGTGAAACGACTGCTACTGATCAGCAATTCGACCCAATTTGGCAGTGGCTATCTGGAGCACTGCCAGGATTCCGTCCGATCCTTCCTCGGGACAGACATCGAGCAGATCCTGTTCGTGCCGTATGCCCTCGAAGATCTCGATGGTTATGCAGCCAAGGCCCGCAGTGGTTTTGAGCGGATCGGGTATCCGCTGGAGTCCATCCATACCGCGCCTGATCCAGCTGCGGCGGTCGGATCGGCGCAGGCCCTGTTTATCGGCGGTGGCAACACCTTTCGCTTGTTGGATCACCTCTATCGACTGGACCTTCTGGATCCGATTCGTGAGCGCGTGGCCGACGGCATGCCGTACATGGGGGCTAGCGCGGGGTCGAATGTCGCGTGTTTGTCGATCAAGACCACCAACGACATGCCGATCGTCTACCCGCCGAGTTTCGATGCCCTGCAGTTGGTGCCGATTCAGCTCAACCCGCATTTCATCGACCCGCCACCGGACAGCGACCACATGGGCGAGACCCGGGAGACCCGGATCCGGGAGTTTCACGAGGTCAACGAGGAGGTCGTGGTCGGAATCCGGGAAGGTGCCATGCTGCGGGTCGAGGCTGGACAGATGTACCTCGAAGGTCAGCGCGGGGGGGTGATCTTCCGCCGTGGGCAGCCGAGGCAGGACGTCGAGCCCGGCACGGATCTGACCGAGTACCTGGGCTAGCCCCGGGGCTGCGCAGATCCGCCTGGCCATGGATCGTGGGTGATACCGCGCGTGAACTGCTTGGTGCATCGGGCCCGTGCCGTTCTACTCTCCGCATGGACCCGTCCTCTCCCAGTCCGGCGAACTTTACTCAGCCCGGTCGGTTCAAGACCGTGGAGGAGTTCGGTCTCGCGATGGCGGCGCTGGGCGTACCGATTCAATGCGATGCGGAGCTACGCGGACGGGCGGGACCGCTCGGGCAGCCGCTCGATGTCTATGGCCACACTCTGCACAACCGGTTTGCTGTGCATCCTATGGAGGGCTGGGACGGCACTGCCGATGGTCGGCCCTCGGATTGGACCCGTCGGCGGTGGCGACGCTTCGGTCGCTCCGGCGCCAAGTTGATCTGGGGTGGTGAGGCCTTCGCGGTTCGTGAGGACGGTCGGGCTAACCCGCGGCAGTTGTTTTGCAACGAGACGGTCGATGTGGTGGGCGACCTGTCGGAACTGATCGAGGAGGTTCGGGCTGGTCACGCCGAGGTTGGTGAGGATCCGGACGAGTTGTTTGTCGGGCTGCAGCTGACCCATTCTGGACGATGGTCATGTCCGAGCGAGTCAGGGCCAGCCCCGCGCATCGCCTACCACCACCCCGTGTTGGATGCTCGGGCTGGGATCAGTCTCGCCGACCCGGTGCTTTCGGATGCGGAGTTGCGCGAGATCTTGGACAGCTACATCGCGGCGGCCAGGGTGGCGATGCAGGCTGGATTCCACTTTGTCGACATCAAGTGTTGCCACGGCTACCTGCTGCATGAACTCCTTGGCGCCAAGACTCGTGAAGGTGACTTTGGCGGCAGCTTCGAGAATCGTACGCGTTTTTTTCGTGAGCTTGTCGAGGGCGTTCGGTCCGCTTGTCCGGGTCTCCACGTCGCGACCCGGGTCTCAGTCTGTGACTCGGTACCGTTTCACAAGCACGCGAGCAACGAAGTCGGTGTACCGGATGGGATCGAGCATCGGCCGTGGCGCTACGGGTTTGGGATCGACGCCGAGGATCCACGGCAGCCCGATTTTGACGATTCGCAGCAGTTCCTCGGCTTGTGTCGCGAGCTGGCGGTCCGGCTGGTCAACATCACTGTTGGTTCGCCTTATTACTGCCCGCATCTGCAGCGACCGGCGGCCTACCCGCCGAGCGACGGGTATCTGCCACCGGAGGATCCCTTGCTCAGCGTTGCCTACCATCTGGAGGCAGTCCGGCACTGCAAGGCGGCGTTTCCCGACCTGGTGCTGGTAGGCAGCGGGTACAGCTACCTGCAGGAGTTCTTACCAGGCGTCGCCCAGCACGAAGTCGCTGCCGGTCACGTCGATGTCGTCGGGATCGGTCGGATGGTGTTGTCGTATCCAGAACTTCCGCTCGACGTGTTGCGGGGCGACCCATTACAGCACAAGCGGATTTGCCGAACGCTGAGCGATTGCACCACGTCAGCACGGCAGGGCGAGATCAGTGGTTGTTATCCGCTCGACCCGGATTACAAGAAGCTCCGCTAGGGACTGGCTCATGCATCGAATCTTCACTGTCGCAGTTGTCTCCGCGTGTCTGGGCGGTTGCTTGCACATCGAACCAGTCGACGAGGCTGACTGGGACAATTGGCGTGGTCCCGGCTGCCGTGGTCTGGCGACGGGTGGAAACCCCCCGATACGTTGGAGCGAGCAGGAAAACCTGTTGTTCAAGATCGAACTGCCGGGTGAAGGAGGCTCCTCTCCGATCGTGTGGGGTGACCGGATCTACGTCACCAGCGGGATCAAGACCGCGAAGACCGGCACGCCGCCAGTGGTGCCGGACCCAGACGCACGTCGCTTCTCGGAGCCAGCGCCGACTCACGTGCATGACTACGTGGTGCTGGCGATCGACCGCCACACAGGTTTGGTCCTGTGGCGCAAGACGCTGTGCTCGATTGTGCCCCACGAAGGGCTGCACAACACGATGACCCAGGTTTCAGCGTCTCCGGTCACGGACGGTGAGTTCCTCTACCTGCACTTTGGGTCCCGGGGTCTCTACTGTCTGGACATGGACGGGCGACCGGTCTGGTCCAAGCAACTCGGGATCATGCGCACGCGGCGTGCCTACGGTGAAGCATCATCCCCCGCCCTGCATGGAGATACACTGGTGGTCAACTGGGACCACGAGGGCGATTCCTTCGTCGTGGCTCTCGACAAGCGCACTGGCGAGGAACGATGGCGTCGAGATCACGAGGAGGTCACCAGCTGGTCAACACCGCTGATCCTGACGGTTGCCGGCCGTCCCCAGGTGATCATTGCCGCGACGGGGGCTTCTCGTGGCTATGACCTCGAGACTGGCAAGGTGATCTGGTCGTGTGGTGGCATGACAGTCAACTGCATCCCGACGCCGGTCTACGCTGATGGCTTGGTCTACCTGATGAGCGGGTATCGCGGTCGGATGTTGCAGGCGGTGCGCCTGGAGGGAGCCTCGGGTGATATCACCGACAGTCCCCAGGTTGTCTGGCAACACCGCGAAGCTACCTCATACGTACCGTCGGGTTTGCTGATGGGTAGCGAACTGTATTTTCTGCGCGGCAACACGGCGGTCTTGTCTTGCCTCGATGCCAAGACCGGCAAGGTGCACTACGGAGGCCAGCGTTTGCGCGGCCTTCGCACCATCTACTCCTCTCCTATCGGGGTCGCGGACCGGTTCTACATCACCGATCGTGGGGGCATCACCAAGGTGATCGGGACCGGAACGAAGTACCAGGAACTCGCTTCCAACAAGCTCGAGGACACCTTTGATGCCAGCGCCGCCATCGTCGGGGATCGGATCTACCTTCGCGGACGTCGGTACCTGTATGCGATCGCGCAAGACCTGGCGCAATGAGCCCGCGCTACTTGCGGCGTAGACGTTTTGCCATCTTGGCGGCGGCGGCGCGCATTGCTGGCCAGGAACTGTCTTCATCCAGGCCGAAGGTCTCACCCCGGTATCGCCCGCGCAGGGCTTCGATGATCATGTAGCGCTCATGGGCCCAACGGGTCTTGTTGGCAGGGATCTTGTGTTGTCGGCTCGAGGCGCTGGCGTACGGCGAGGCGGCCAGGAAGATGGCTTCGAGAAAGGACACGACCGATGGGCCTTCGCCCATCGTGACCAACGCTGCCGCTGCTGCTGCGCGGGTTGTCATCGGTGTCGCCGCCGATTGGGCCGCTGTTTTGAGGCTGCCAATGGTGGTGGTGTCGGCGAGTTTACCCAGCGCGAGGGCGGCTTCCGCACCGCGTTCGTCGCCGCCATGCAACAGTTCGAGCAGAAAGGTCTTGGCGCGTACGTCGGCAGCTTCGCCCAACAGGTGAATCGCGGCCTGGCTGCCGTGGCCCTCGGGTTGTTCACGCAGGGCACGCAGGATTGCCGGAGTCGCCGACTTGTCCATCTTGCGCAATCGTTGCCAGTGGGACTGCCAGTCAGCAGGCGCTGCCCTGACCAGTGCACGGGCCGTCAGCAACCCGGCTTCAGGGCCTGGGGATGTTGGTTCGACTGGCACCACCGGGGCGGGTGGTCCTGAGCACGATGCTGTCACCACCAGACTTGTCACGGTGACAAGGCTCCGCAGGGAGAGTTGCATGCCCGCACTCTAACCCGGGCCACTGGTAGACGACACGAATCCTCAGAATGGCAGGATTCCCCACACGATGCTGGCGAGCGGAGTTCCGGCGCCGTTCAGTTCATCAGGCGTGTAGGCAACGGCGTCGGCTTGAGCAATTTGTAGATCGGGATGACCGCCGGTCCCTGTGATCGGCGCCGGCCAATACCACGATTACCGCGTCGTGCACCGGCTCCGCCACCCCAGCGCTCGCGAGGTGGTCGTTGGCCGCCGGCGCCTTGCCGACCCGAACCCTTGCCTTTCGCCGTTGCGTTGTCGCCGCCCTTTTGGGCTCCGCGCTCCGCGCTTTGTCGGGTGCCTGCGTTTGCAGTGCGGGTCACGCCAGTGGGTCCGGATTTCTTTTTGGCCTGCGCGCTGGCGGCAGCGATTGCCTTGGTGGTACGCGTCTTGGGTAGCAGCGCGTCCATGGTGTTCCAGCGTACCACATTGTCGTTGGTCTCGGGCTCCAACATGTGGGCGACGACGCGCCCGTGCATCTGCGACGTATGGACGACGAAGGTGCCGGCTGGGAATCTCCTGGATAATTGTACGACTTCGCTGACCTTGACTCGCACGGCTCCAGCGTGGTTGTATTCCCGCAGGTACTCGACATCTTCGAGCTTGTAGGCTTCGACGTCGATCTTGGTCGTCTTTTGCAGGACTTCGACCGTGATGTTGTGACGGCGCAGCATTGCAACCGCGTCGCGGGCCTCTCGCGGCAGGAGATAGGCGTAGGCGCGCTTGCGAGACTTGGTGACGATTGGCTTCTTGATGATGTCTGCGCCAGTCACCTTGGTGCCATCACGCAATTCGTAGTCAACCTTGAAGTCCTCGGGACCATTCTTCATCTGGACCATCACTTCGCCCTGGGGAGTTTCACCCATCGCAATGGTGGTACGCCGTGCTTCAGTGACCAGGCTGATGACCCGATCTGGATTGCGCGCAGTGAACTCCAGGACCGCCCGATAGCCGACCACGCCGGCCTTCGCGCCGGTCTCCAAGGTGGTTCGTCCGTGCGGAGATTCGAACAGGATGCCGACGCAGTTGATGAAGCCGCTGTAGTTGCGGCTGATACGGGGGTCGCTGCCGCCGACCTTCCAGCGCTCATTGTTGCCACCGCTGTAGTAGAAGGACCGGTAGCCATTGTCCTCCATCCGCTTGTTGATGTAGGGGAACACTTCCTTATCACACAGCAGACCGATGCTCTTGGCAGGAGTTGCATTGCTGGTGGCTTGATAGCAGAGGTCGTATGGCCGTGAACCACCGTTGTGTCCGTCAATGATGACGTGCGGGTGCCAGGAGTTGTGCATGTTCTGCACCAGATTGGCCAGCGCACGCTGCTCCAGCTTCATGTAGTCGCGGTTCATGTCGATGCCCCAGGAGTTGCCGCGTGTACCACGTGGGGTGGCCTCGAAGCCGTCGGGATTGATCTGGGGCGCGACCAGGATGATCAAGTCATCGAGGAGCTTGTTGGCTGGCGTGCCCTTGGTCGCGAGTTCTCGTACGAAGATCAGGAGGCTCTCACGAAGTGTGCGCTCGCCGCCATGTACGTTGGCGTGGCACAACACGATGGGCTTGCCGGAGACCATCGCTTCCCAGGGTTGCGTGATGGTAGGGCGGCTGAAGATCGCGTAGGGCAGCTCCCTGCCTTGCCAGGACTTGCCGTACGACCCCAACTTCATCTCCGTGGTGGTCGCTTGCAGGTTCTGTAGATAGTCCCACATCTCCTTGTGGCTGGTGTACTCCTTGAACCCGGAAGCTTCGCAGGGAGTTTGGAACTCCTGCTTGGTTGCCTCTTTGGGGTGCTGGGCGCGTAGTGCGGTGCTGGAGAGGTTGGGCAGGGCACTGGTGAGAAATGCTGCGAGGATGATGGGAAGCGGTGCGTTGTTCATGGCATGCATACGATCCCCGGAATCGCCTCGGGGTGGCGTACCAGAATGGTGATACTGCGTCGAACAGGTCGCTGTGCGGACCCAGCCGACATGGAACCTGCGGCATCAGGGCTGGATGGAACGAAGTTCGCGGTATTTCCAGTAGTTGTGCCGGGCCGACAACCAGGCCGCCAGCACGCCCCGCCATCCGTCGAGGAAGCCTAGTTTTGGGCCCAGGCACTTGGCGAACACCGCGACCGCGCGGACCCAGGGGGTCAAAGGGCCAGCCCGTACGCCGTGCTCGGCGAGTGCTTTGGCGGCGATCAGCGCGAACTTCCAGTTGGTGGCGCGGGCATCTGCGAGCGAGCGAAAGCTGTCGTGGAGAAGCTCACCCTGCAGGCGGGTGACGTGGGCGCCTGGATCGACCTCGACACGGTCGTGGGGATCCACGCCGCCCCAGTGTGCTCGTCTGCGATCGAACCAGCGGACCTTACGGTCCGGCCAGAAGAAACCGTGGCGCATCATCCGACCGAGGTAGATGTTGCGACGCGGCATGGAAAACGCCGCCGCGTCTCCGAGCCCTTGCTCACGCTGCTGTTGTATCTCTTGCGCGAGCTCAGGCGTAATGGTCTCGTCGCAGTCCACCGACAGGACCCAGTTGTGGGTTGCGAGTTCGGCCGCACGTTGTTTTTGGAGTTGGTGGCCAAGGAACGACTGAATCTCGACCCGAGCTCCCAAGTCGCTGGCAATCGTACGGGTCCGATCGGTGGATTCGCTGTCGAGCACCAGGATCTCGTCGCAAAACTGTAGACTACGGATACAGGCTTCGATCCGATCTTCCTCGTTGAACGAGATGATGCAGGCCGAGAGAGGCTCCATG
>JAYZDB010000253.1:0-12114 GCA_036338025.1 Planctomycetota bacterium | reverse complement strand
AAGCCGAAGACGAGGTCGAAGAGGACACCGCTGAAGTCGAATCCGTCGAAGAAACAGAAGTCATGGAGGACACTGAGTTCACGGAAACAGAACTCTTGGAGGCTGAAGAGCTCGAGATCTTCAAGGAAGAGGCTGCGATCTACGAATCCGGCGCTACCGACATGAGCGAGCTGCTGACCAACATCAAAGGCACCGGACTCGGCGACATCCTGAAGGAGGCCAAGGGCAGCCTTTCGGGAACCTTCAAGAAGACCATCGGATCTCTGCGCAGGAATGGCCTTGAGATCATGTTCGTGTTCGACAGCACAGGCTCGATGGGTTCGGTCCTCTCGGCAGCCAAGGAGCGCATCACCAAGATGGTCGCGGTCCTGCAGGAATTGGTGCCGTACGCCCGGATCGGCATCGTCACCTACCGCGACGAGGACAAGACCGAGGCATACCTCACCCGTGATGTAGTACTGAGCCGCGATTTCTACCGCGCCATGAACTTCCTCAAGGGTGTCTACGCCGGCGGTGGCGGTGACATCCCAGAAGCCGTCTACCAGGCTCTACGCCAGGCGACCTCCCAAAAATGGAACAAGTCCGCCCGTCGGCTCATCGTCCTGATCGGTGACGCGCCACCCCACAAGAAGCACGAAGGGCGGATATCCAGCATGGTCAAAGCCTTTACCCGCAACGGACGATCTCACGTGCACGCCATCGTGACCAGGCCCAGCTCTGAGGACAGGATCTCGAAGGACGCCACGCGGACCTTCAGGCGCATCGCCAGGGACGGCAAGGGCGACGCGCTGACTTTTGAGGACGAAGGCGAGATCCTGCGCGCTGTCATGACACTCGCCTTCGGTCGCAAGGAGAAGCGCAGCCTGCAAGAGGTCTACAAACTCGCCGAAATCCGCCGTGATCGCTACTCGAAGGAGAGCAAGCGCGTCGTCACAGAGCGCGACGTCAAGAAGTTGCGCCGCGAATTCAAGAAGACGATGATATCCCACGACCTGGTCAAGGCAATCTTGCACAAGCCCAATAAGGACATCCTGATCGAACTGGTCGAATTGACGCGCAAGAGCTCGACGCCAAACCCCGGGCGGCACGCCGCCGCGTTCATCTTGGAGCGAGCCATCCACCTGGACGAACCGCCGGTGGACCCGGAAACCTGCAAGCCCATAAGCAGCCGCCGGGCCAAGCGATTTCGTACCTACATCGAACGCAACTTCAAATAGTCGCGCTTCCGGTTCGCGCTTGCCCCAAGCTGGTTGTTGATGACCACATGCGCACCGATACAGTGACGGCTACCCATGGTCGAACACCAGCGTTGGTTCCGGCGGCACCCAAAAACGGCAATCACCGTCGTAGTCGTCGGTTTTGGGCTGTTGCTGGACCTGCTGCTCGGCTGGCTGATGATCCCGCAGGACAACCGGTTTCGCTGCCCCCACCCCTTCTACCATCACGGACTGCTACCCAATCGAGACGAATCGACGGTCTGGGGCAAGCACAGGGTCGCGATGATCACCAACTCCCTCGGGTTTCGCGACCACACACCTCGCCAGATCGCAAACCAACCTGGCAAGCGACGCTTGCTGATCCTCGGGGATTCGTTCACCGAAGGAGTTGGCGTTCGCTACGAGAAGACTTTTGCGGGGCTCCTGGAGCAGGCCTTGGCATCCGAAGGCATCGAGGTACTCAACGCAGCGGCGGTCAGCTACAGCCCAAAGCTCTACTACCTCAAGGCCAGGCACCTGATCGAGGTCGAGCAGTTGAAGTTTGATCAACTGGCCGTGTTCATCGACATCTCCGACATCCAAAACGAGATCTCGTACGAAGCATTCGAGCCGGCCGAGTTCAGTAGCATGAATCGATTCCGGTTCACACTGAAGCAATTCGGACAGCGGCGGTCCTTCGTGTACCACACGATTTCGAAACTCACGCAACCTGCCATCTCCTCCGCCCACGCCCCGACCAACCAGGATGCCGACCTCTTCCCCTGCCTCGTGGGGATGGACCCGGCCACGATGGCCGACCCCTTGTTTCAGGAGACCGCTTCGCTGTGGACGATCAAGCAGGAGGTCTTTGGCAAGTACGGCAAGCGCGGTCTGGACCTGGCGATCGAGAACATGGACAAGCTGGCCGCTCTGTGCAAGAAAGCCGGGATCAAACTCACCGTAGCGGTCTATCCCTGGCCCCAGCAGATCCAGCACCGCCTGCTCGAGAACCTGCAGGTCACCGCATGGCGCGACTATGCCAAACGGCACGGAGCGCAATTTGCCGACTTGTTTCCGAAGTTCATCGACCAGCGATCGCATACCAGCATTCGGGCGAAGTACTTTCTCGACGGCGATGTTCACTGGAACGAAGCTGGCCACCAGTTGGTTGCCGACTCCGTAGCTCCGCTCTTCCGGTAGCAATTTCGGCCTCGATCGCGAGTCGAAGGATCCAGCCTTGTGCCAACCACCTCGCGATCACCCAGATTGAGTTGCACCAACCGCGAGCCAATGGACAATCTCCCCATGACCCTTCCTAAGAACCGTCGCTCCGTATGGGCCTGTTTCGCGCTGTTTCTCGGCCCCGTCGTGTCCGCCCAAACGACAGATGAGAAGCCCTCCGAACAAACGCCTGCCTGGAATGTCAACCAGGTGCTGGGTCCGAAGGAGAACGTCGAGCTGACCCTGGAAGAGGGCACCTGGATGAACCTCGACGTGCGGCCTGACGGCAAGGCGATCGTCTTCGATCTCCTCGGGGACATCTTCACGATTCCGTCTAAGGGAGGCGAGGCGACGCCCTTGGTGACCGGCACGGCCTACACCGTGCAGCCCAGGTACAGCCCTGACGGCAAGCAGATCGCGTTCACCTCCGACGCCGGCGGCGGCGACAACCTGTGGATCATGGACGCCGACGGATCCAACAAGAAGCAGGTCACCAAGGAGAGCTTTCGCCTGCTGAACAACCCATGCTGGACGCCGGACGGCAAGTACCTCGTCGGGCGCAAGCACTTCACCGCTCGTCGCTCGCTCGGAGCGGGTGAACTCTGGATGTACCCGATCGCCGGCGGCAGCGGGATCCAACTCACCAAGAAGACCAGCGACCAGCAC
This sequence comes from Planctomycetota bacterium, assembly GCA_036338025.1. Taxonomy (GTDB): domain Bacteria; phylum Planctomycetota; class UBA1135; order UBA1135; family UBA2386; genus JAYZDB01. The sequence goes on along the minus strand of JAYZDB010000253.1, from coordinate 9,031 downwards.
GACACCGGCGAACCAGAGGTATCTCCGGATGGGCGTTACCTGTACTTCAGTCGCGACGTCAGCCCCGGATCAACATTCGAATACAACCGGGATCCGAACGGTGTGATCTACGCGGTTCTGCGCCTCGATCTGGTCACCGGCAAGACGCTCTCTCTTTGTCGATCCAACGGCGGTAGCGCGCGCCCCGAGATTTCACCCAACGGCAAGAAGCTCGCGTTCGTACGCCGGATCCGTGACAAGACGGCGCTGATGGTCCGCGATCTCGACACCGGCTTCGAGACTCCGATCTACTCCGAACTCAGCAAAGATGGCCAGGAGACCTGGTCGATCTTCGGCGTCTATCCGAACTTCGGGTGGGAACCCAGCGGCGACAAGATCGTGATCTGGGCGAAGGGCAAGATCCGTCGCATCGATCTCCGCACCCGAGAAGCCGAGACCGTCGCCTTCCTCGCCACTGCCAACCACGTCATTCGGAATGCCCTGCGCCACCAGGTTGACATCGGCGATCCCAAACAGAAGGTGCGGGTGATCCGCTGGCCGCAGGTCAGCCCGGATCGGAAGCGGGTCTACTTCCACGCCCTGGGGCATATCTGGGTCAAGGACTTGCCGAACCAACCACCGCGACGGCTGACCCAGGACCAGCACCTCGAGTACTACCCCTGCCTGTCCGCCGACGGCAAGCAGTTGGTCTACACGACCTGGGATGATCAAAAAGGTGGGCGCCTGATGGTCTACGACTTTGAGTTTGGCGAGCGGCGCACACTGATCGACAAGCCAGGACACTACGCAGAGCCCAGCTTCGACCTCGAAGGCGAGCGCGTGCTGTACCGGCGCCTCGGGTCAGGATCGACCCGCGGAGACGCCTTCACCACCCGGCCAGGTATCTACCTCTACGACATGATGGGTGGCGTCAACCGGTTCGTCACCAAGCGCGGTTCCCGCCCGCGCTTCCACCCCACCCAAGACCGCGTCGTGGTGCTGGACTCGGAGGGCGAGAACACCGCTTGTTCAAGCCTCAACATGACCGGTCACGATCGACGCGTCATCGCGACTTCGCGTCGCGCAGTGGACATTGCCCTGTCACCCGATGGCCAGACCATCGCCTGGGAAGAACTGTTTCACGTCTACCTCAGTCCGTTGCCTGCGGTCGGCGGCAAACTCCACCTCAGCGCCGAACGCAAGGACCTCGCGGCCGTCAAGTTGACCAAGGACGCTGGCGAGTTCCTGAGCTTTGCCGCTGATGGCAAGACGATCTACCACAACCTGGCGGGCACGCTGCAGTCCAACGACGTCGCCACCGCGTTTGCTCACCAAGGCAAGGGGCTACCGGCCAACCAGACCTTTGACCTGACCTTCGAGGCCAACGCTGATTTGCCGAAATCCAACATCGTGTTCACCAACGCGCGCCTGATCACGATGGAGGGCGAGACAGTGATCGACAACGGCTACCTGCAGGTGGTCGGCAACCGCATCAAGGCCTTGGGTCCGATGTCTCGCTTTCAAACCCCGGTTGGCAGCAAGATCCACGACCTCGGCGGCAAGACGATCATCCCCGGCATCATCGATGTACACGCACACATGCGGTCGGGTTCCGACGGCATGATGCCGCAAAACAACTGGTCGTACCTGGCCAACCTGGCCTTCGGTGTCACCTGCACACACGACCCCAGCCATGACACCAAGTTGGCGTTTGCGGCCTCTGAACTGTCCAACACCGGTGGCTTGCTCGCCCCTCGCATCTTCAGCACCGGCACCATCCTGTACGGCGCAGAGAGCAAGTTCAAAGCCGTCATCAACAGCAAGGAAGACGCCCTCTCCCACCTGCGCAGATTGCAGGCCTTCGGCGCCTTCAGCGCCAAGAGCTACAACCAGCCGCGACGGGACCAGCGCCAACAGGTCATCGCCGCCGCCTCGGACCTCGGCATGATGGTCGTGCCGGAGGGTGGCAGCATGTTCTTCCACAACCTCTCGATGATCCTGGACGGACACACGACGCTGGAACACGCCCTGCCGGTCGCCCCCCTCTACGAGGATGTCCTGCAGTTGTTCGCCGCCAGCAAGACCGCCTACAACCCGACCCTGGTGGTCGGCTACGGCGGCATCTGGGGCGAAAACTACTGGTACGAGAAGACCGAGGTCTGGAAGAACCAGCGCTTGTTGAACTTCGTACCCCGCAGCCTGGTCGATCCCCGCAGTCGACGACGCACCAAGTTCCCTGACGATGAATGGCACCACATTCCGCTGGCCAAGAGCGCGGCAAAGTTGATGCGCCGCGGCGTCATCGCGTCGGTGAGCGCCCACGGTCAAATGCAGGGGGTCTGCGCTCATTGGGATCTATGGAACTTCCATCAGGGCGGCCTGTCCAATCATGAGGCCCTGCGGACGGCGACCATCAACCCCGCGCGCGCCTTGGGGTTCGACGACCATGTCGGGTCGCTGGCTGACGGCAAACTCGCGGATCTGGTGATCTTGAACAGCAACCCACTCGATGACATCCGCAAGAGTCAGGACATCGCCATGGTCATGAAGAACGGCCGCTTGTTTGACGCGATGACAATGGCACAGATCTATCCAGTACAGACCAAGGCACCAAAACTCCCGTTCATGGGAGCTGCCCATCGGTTTGGATCGAATTGCGCCTGCCACGTGGTTCGATGAGACTACTCTGCTTCCAAGCCAAGCGATTCCACTGGAAGAGTTTCAGCAAGACTCTCGATGAAGCCGCCGACCAATCGGTCGACGAAGAACTCCGGGACTGCGTCGTAGTGTTCCTACATGCCGAATCCAGGGACGAGGATGCCGAGACCCGGCGCAGGGTCTTCAAGCACACCCTCAAGCACGTGAAGTGGCTCGCCAACAAACGTGATTTCCGCAACGTCGTGCTCCACTCCTTCACACACCTGGGAGCGGACAATGCCGCCCCGGCGTTCGCCGAGAGTTTTCTGGGAGAACTTGCAGACCGCTTGACCGCCACGGACTACACCGTCAAGTGCACACCATTCGGATATTTCTGTGAATGGGACCTGGAAGTGCACGGCGAATCTCTCGCCAAGGTCTGGAAAGAGATCTGATGACGATTCGCATCGCCCATTTCACGGACATCCACTTCACCGAACTTCCCTCGCGGGTGCCGCTCCGCAAACTCCTGTCGAAGCGACTGCTCGGCTGGGCCAACATGAAGGTGTTCGGGCGCTACGCAGATTTCGAGAAAACCACCCTGGTGGCGCAGGCACTGACCAAGGACCTCGCCAGCCAAAACCTCGATGGCATCGTGTTTACCGGCGACCTGACCGGGCTGTCGCTGGAAACAGAATTTGCGGCGGCCAAGCAGGGCCTGGCCCCACTCCTCGAGGATCATCGCGTACTCGGCATCCCGGGCAATCACGATGTCTACACCTTCGGTTCCAAGGGCGCGTTTGAGCGGCACTTCGCGGCTTGGATCCGTAGTGAGGGCGATGAACCGGAGACCTACCCGATCGTCCGTACCTACGGAGACGAAGCAGCGGTGATTGCGGTGAAGGATGTCCGACCGTGCCTACCCCATGATTCTTCAGGTCACCTGCCAGCAGACCAAATCGAGCGGCTGCGGCGCATCGTCGGAGAACTCGAAGGTCGAGTGATCGTCCTCGCGATGCACTATTGCATCCGCATGCAAGATCAATCGCGAGACTCGTACTTCCACCGCCTTCGCAACGACCGGCAAGTCCTGAAGTTGGCCGAGGATCTCGGCATCGACTTGATCATCTGCGGACACGTACACCACCGCTCCGTGCACAGACGAGGAGAGGGCTCGCCGGTGGCCTTTGCCAACCCGGGCTCCGTCTCACACGGACGCCGTGGCCGCATCTATCACGTGCTCACGATCGAAGATGGTGAGATCGAACTCAGCGCACGCCAGTTTGATGCCGAGACCTCCACGTTTCAGGAGTGGGCACAAGCGCCTCAGATTGGTCGCCTGTGAGATCTCCCGGCAAGCGTGTGGCAGCAATAGACGACGCCAACCAACACGACGCTCGGGAAGAGCCACAGGTGCCAGGCGCCAAGGTGTGCCGAGTCCTTGCCTTCCATCAGCAGGCCGCCCCACGAGACCGTCGACAAGCCTGAACCCAGGCCGAGAAAAGACAGCGTAGCCTCGACGACGATGGCTCCCGCGGCGACGAACGCCGCGTTGACCAGGATCGGACCTCGGACCTGCGGCAGCACGTGCGACCACAACACCCGCAGCGAACCCACGCCGAGTCCGCGCGCCCGCTTGACATACTCCCGTTCGCGCAGGCTGAGAATCTCACCACGCACGATGCGCGCAAAACTCACCCAGTACAGCGCGCCTAAGACCAGCACCACCCCCCACAGCGACTGTCCCACGAAAGCCATGACGGCCAGGACAAAAAACACCGGCGGGAAGCACAGGAACACCTGCACGAGAGCAGTCACCAACAGGTCCGGGACACCGCCCCAGTAGCCAGCCGCAGCCCCGAGTGGCACCCCCACCAACAATGCCAGCAGCACGCTACCTAGCGCGATCCAAAGCGCTGTCGCAGCTCCGTGGATCAGGCGCGCCAACACGTCACGACCAGAGGCGTCGTTGCCGAGGTAGTGGACGAGTGGCGTCGGCGCGGCGCGTTTGTGATCTTTGTGGGCCTCATTCGGTCCGTAGGGAATGAGCGGCATGACCGCCCAGTCTTCGTCATCGTCGGAAATCCGAATCCACCAGGCCTTCCACGACTGGTGACCAGCCGGCGGTGCGGGCCGGGAATCGGCATAGCTACTGATTACAGGCCAACGCAAGACACCATCAACCGACGCCACGATCGGGAGGTCATTGGCCAGGAATGGTGCAAACACACCGATTACCACAAAACACCAGGCGATCGAGCGGGCTACCGAACGCGTCATCGCAACTCCACCCGCGGATCCACCACCCGCTGAACGATGTCGGACAAGACGAAACTCACCAGCGTTGCAACGGACACCAGCATGGTGAGCGCCATGACCAGGGCCATGTCGCGTTGATTAACCGCTTGGACGGTCAACTGGCCGATCCCCGGCAGGGAGAAAATCGACTCCACAACGACAGTGCCGCCGACCAAGACTGGCAGCATGGTGCCGAGAATTGTCACGACGGGTGACAAGCCGTTTCGTAGCACGCGCTGGCGAACGACTGCCTCGGGCATGCCGTAGCCGCGCAGCGCCAGTGCGAAGTCACTACCAGCCGCGCGCTCCACCGAACCACGCAGGAATCGGAACAACAGCGCACCGTAACCCAGGGCCAAAGTGGACACGGGCAAGATCAAATGCAGGCCGGTATCGATCACGCGTTGCCAGGTCGACATGTTCACCGCATCGTCGGAGTTGAGTCCGACCACCGGCAGGACCGGTGCAAAAAACGCTCCCCCAAACACCAAGAGGAGAAGCGTGGCGATCAAGAACTCCGGCATCCCGTAGATAACGTAGGCCCCGTAATTTGACAACCGGTCGACCAAGCCTCCTGATTGCATGCCGGCACGCGCACCCAGCGGGATCGCGATGCTCAGAGCCAGCAACAGCGCGAGCACATTGATCAACATCGTGACCGGCAGGGCATCGAGGATCTTGCGCCCAAACCGATCACCAGCCTCCCCATCAAACTGCAAGGAGGCGGCATTCAACAACCACCGCAGGTAACGATCGACCATCGGTCGCTTCTCGCCGGTCACCGAGTCGGTGAGACCGAGTTGGTTCATCAGTGCCTTGGCACGTTCATGCCGCACAATGACGGACTCAGCCGAGTCGCCCGACGTGCTCTGCGCCGCAACGACTGCCTGGTTGCCTGGCGCGAGGTCCATCAGCAGGAAGGTCACGAAGGAGATCCCCACCAGGGTGGGGACCATCCAAAGTATTCGCTTCAGGAGATAGGCACCCATGCGCTCGACTCGTCAATTCCTCACTGGGATACAGAGCCTCGGATCGTCATCAGCAAAGCCATCCGTGTGGATTGCCACGCGTCAGCGGGAGGAGTTCCGCGCCGCCACTCGATGGTCAAAATCGGGATTCCCAGGTCCCACCCACACCAGGACCCGAGAGAACCCGGCGTCACCGACATGTTCGAGGAGGGCACAACCCGAAAGCCGCTGTGCTTGGAAAAGGCCTGCGCGATGCTCTTGGCTGGCCCGTCGTAGTTGATGCAACGACGCTGTCGCCAACTGTGAGCCACGATGACCAGGTCCGGGCGCAGGCGGCGAATCAGGTCATGGATCGCCCGCGATTCAGGTTCGCCAAGTCCCCGGCCCTGCTTGCGGTTGCTGGCCGGAAAATCGCGGTTGAGGTCAATGTCTCGGCTATTGGTACGCCTGCGAGCATGCCGTCCATCAGGATTCATGTCCTCGACGATGTGGAGCGTAACCCGGTTCGCCAGACCGCGCGCGCGGAGGAACGCCGTTGGCAACCGCGCAGTCGCCACCATCCCTTCTATCTCATCACCATGGATGCCGCCGATGAACAGGACCTGGCGCGGGCCGGTTCCGATGGCACGGCAACGGATCGGACGGCCCTCTACGCTGACTCCGATGGAGCGCCAGCCTGGAATCACCATCTCAGCAGGGCGGGTCGCAACCCGCGGCGGTAGGCGTATCGATGCATGGGCACAGGCGCCCAGCAACACGAACAGCGGTAGCGATGCCAACCAACGCATGGCGACAGCATCCCAGATGCGATGGATTCGCGCTACGTGTGGCAGCAGTGGTTTCAGACCGATCCGCTCATTCCGGAAACCAACGGGTCGGTTTGATCGAATACGAACCGCTGGAATCCGGTGATATATGCCGACCCTCGGACCTGCGGCACAACCGAGGCTCGGCCGTCGACTTCCGTTGCCTCGAGCACTGTCCCGACGAAGTCCGTTCCACAGATGCTCTGATTGTGGAACTCATCCCCCACATCCAAGATCCCGCGCGCGTGCATCGCCGCCAGCTTTGCTGAAGTACCGGTTCCGCACGGCGAACGGTCGTAGGACATACCCGGGCACAGTGTCAGCGTGCGGGCACCGACGCCAGTTGGGACGTCTCTGGGGCTGTAGATCTCGATGTGGTCGATCGTCTGGCTCGCATCCGTCTCCGGATCAAATCCGTGATGGCCCTCTGCCAGCAGTGCCTCCCTGACCCGAACCGCGAAATCCATCAGCTCACGCAGATTCGCCATCTCCACTTCGATACCGACTTGTGATTGTGGAACGATCCCGAACCAGTTGCCGCCATAAGCGATGTCGAGGGTCACCTCGCCGTGATCCGGAACCATGACCGTGACGTCGCGAGCGTGCAGAAAGGAGGCTACGTTGCGAACACTCACACTCACCGGCTCACCGTTTTCGACATGCACGAGAGCCTCAACCTGACCCACCGGCGTATCCAAGACAACACGCGTCGTGGGCTCGACAGCCTCGACCACCCCGGTCTTGACCAACACGGTGGCGACTCCGATGGTGCCGTGCCCGCACATCCCGAGATAACCGACTTCATTCGCGTACACGACGCCCGAGTGAGCTTCCGGACTGATCGGCGGCGTGAGATACGCCAGGATGATCGCATCGTGGCCGCGCGGCTCCAAGATCAACCCGGTCCGCAAATGGTCGAGGTTGTCCTGTAACCACTGCCGGCGGTCGGTCATCGATTCGCCCGGGATCGCCAGTAGACCGCTGGTGATGATGCGCGTCGGTTCGCCAGCGGTGTGGGAATCGACCGCTTCGACGATGTCTGGGAATTCAGGCATGCTCTTGGCTTTCAGGGCGATCGGAAATCGGCCCGCTGGAAGCTTCGAGAATAGCGTCAAACCCCCGGTGAGGTCTCACTGTTCACCGGTCAAGTTGTCGAGCATCGCCGACCTGGCCGGGACCCATCGGGCCCCTAGCGCCACAACTCTGTGATGACCGCCGGCAATGCCGGTCCCGCCGTCTCTCTCATCGGCATGACATGAGCTCGTCCCAGGAGCTCCAGGTAGAGCCGGAGATGTGCGGGGACATTGAGGAAGTAGGCCGAGCGCCCGAATTGGTGGGCCGCCTCAGCCCGGTCAAGCAACTCGACAAAGCGCATCGGGGCGCAATGGTCGGCACGGGAGAAATCCACAGCGACCGTCCCATCTTCCTCGGGCCACGGTTCGTGGGGTCCGATCAATCGGTCCGTTTCCTCTCGTTGACCCGATCGGAAAAACCGTATCTCGAGGATCGCTTGACCACCCCGCTCAAGACAGCGGACATCACCACCGATCTTGCTGACGCTCTCCTGCAGTTGGTCATCATCGTGCGAAAGCCGAGCCTCCACGGTGACAAGAGTTCCATCTTCACGCACGGTGACCGCCTCATCACCCACCTCATGTCGGCTCCTGACCATGGCCCGAATCAGGGCTACTCGCTCCTGTGCATCGATAGGTAGCGCAAGACCATCAAGAATCTCCGCTTCCGCAACCATGGCTGCAATCTTCTCCACCAGCTCGGGGGGCAGCACGGGTTTCCGCATCACCTCGACTTTGCCAACGGCACCTTCGATCTCGACGCGCTCGGCAGCTCCACTGATCACAAGAACCGGGCACTGACTAGCCGCGACAATGGCCGCACCGATTCCATCGCCGAGATGCCAATCGGTGATCACCATATCGAAGTCATTCTCAGCGATCCGCGACAGACCGTCAGCACAACTACCAGCGGTGATAATGCCGTAACCCTTCAACTGGAGAAAGGCCGTCAGACCCTCTCGAATCCCAGGCTCGTCTTCGACGAGAAGGAGTTGGTATGTCATGGCTGAATTTCCGCTCCGTTACGATTGGCGGCACGATCTGGAATCGAAACCTTGAACACGGCTCCCCTCACCGACGGCGCCAACGCAATCGTCCCGCCGTGGGACTCCACGACATCTCGACAAAGCGCCAATCCCAGGCCACCGCCCGGACGGTCAGAGAAGGATGATTCAAACAAGTCCTCACGCATCTCGTAAGGCACGCCAGGGCCATTGTCCGAGACGTGCAGAGTGCACTCGAAACCGTTTCGCTCGCAAAACATCTCAAC
>JAYZDB010000252.1:0-21318 GCA_036338025.1 Planctomycetota bacterium | reverse complement strand
GGTCGGATCCTCGACCGGTTGCCTGGCGAGCATGCGCAGCGCGAGCTCGGTGCGTGGGTTGTAGAAACCCGTTCCGACCGGTTTGCCGTCCTTGTCCCGTACGAACACCGCACCGCCAGCCGGCAGGACATCCTGCGGCTTGCGGATCATTTTGCGGAAGAAGTGCGGGTGACGACCTGTCACCCGAATTCGTAGTCTCAGCTCGGGGAGCACGCAGGCACACTAGGCGACATCGGGGGCGGAAAACACGGTTGTGTCCGGTCAGATGCCCGACTCAGGCCGGCGACGTTCCGGAGCGCCGATGTGGATCGGCGATCGGGGGTTCCTCCGGCCCAGCAAGCTCGGCCGGCTCCGCGGCCTTCTTCGGCTTGTTGAACCCGAGCACGGCGCGGAGGTCGGCGTCCTCACTGGCCTTCCAGATCTTGGAATCGATGTAGTAGTGGTGGAAGGCGAAACCCCAGAAGAACGCCTGGAACAACACCGTGGCCCAGGCGGTACCGCCCAGACTCAGATCCAGACCGTATTTCTCGAAGCCGATCGTCGAAGCCGTGTAGAGCAATCCAAACACCCCGTACACCAGGATGTTCTTGTTCAGCGGGATCGCCCAACCGTGTCGTTCACGCCGCCCAAGGTCGCCGGCACTGGCTCGGTACTTGAACCGGTTGTAGTGCCAGATCAGACCGTGGTATTGCAGGTTGTGGTAGGTCGTGAGGATGGGAACCAGCACGAAGTGTGCGAAGGGTAGCTTCGAGTTGAGGGTGGTGATGATCACGATCCAGGTCAGTGGCACACAACACAAGATCAACAGCAGCAGCGGCAGGTTGATCCCCTGGCCGCGAATGACACGCACTACGAGAGAACCGACATAGGCCGCCTGAGCAACCCAGAAGATGCTCGTACAGCCAATCTTGAAGATCGCCTGGGTGCTGACTACGACACCCACGCCGGTCTCGCCATAGGCTGCGACGTAGGTGTAGGCGCCGGGTATGTCCTGCACCCAGTACTCGCTGTTGGTCATCATGATCAGCGCCGGCATCCAGAGTGAGACCAACAGGTAGTACTTGTGGAACAGGAAGTCCTTCTTGTTGAACTCAGCGTGCTTGGCCCGGTAGAGGGCCAGGAAACCAAAGTGCTGCTTGACCACGTGGTGGAAGGCCCACACCGCCGCCAAGAAGAAGAACAGCCGGATCAAATCGTTTCGCCCGCCTGGATTGACCGACTCCGCCGGGGTCGCGTATTGGATCAGGAGGCCAAGGCCCACGATCACCGGGCCGACGGCGAACCACCAGAGCGCAGTGAGGAACAGCTTGCGACGCTTGCGAAACTGTTCCCGATCGACGTAGGTGCGACTCAGGGTGCCCCAGAAGTGTGGCCCGTGGAACAAGAACACCCAGATGAGTCCGATCTGGACGAAGCTCAGCCAACCACTCATGAACGCGAAGAACATCGCATAGGCGACAAGCACGCTGCCCAACAGCCACATGATGTCGCTGCTGGTTGATATCAGCCAACGCACAGGGAGGAAGGTGCTCCGACGTCCTGCTGCGTGAGTCATGAGTTTGTGTCGGTAAAGAAGGGTCCGATAGGTGCTATCGAACGAATGCCCGGTCTACAATTCTATGACCTGAGTGCCGACTGGGAAGCGCAGTTCCGGTCCTGAGTCCTCCCTGGGGCATTCGTGGCAGCACCTTCAACCGGCAGCCTGGTATGGAATCTGCCATGGCAGACCGGTTTTGCGTCCCTGGTGGTGCTGGTCTAGGCTGGTGCCCATACCAGATCCCCCGCGCCGTTTCCTTCCGCTACTGCCATGAGAATTGCCCTCGCTGTATTCCTGCTGTTACCGGGCTGTTCGCGGCCGGATGGGGGTTTGATGTTGCACGCGGTATCCAGCTTTGCCGGCCGCATCGAGGTGACCCCCGACCGCAGCGAGCAAGCCAGCTCCTATGAGCTCAGTTTCTCCCGGGCCAAACCATATTTCTCCTGCAAGCTCACCGAGCAGGAGCGCGTCATCACGCTCCTGGGCGGACCGGACGGTTCCCTCGAGGTGTTCGAGAACGCCCAGCCGCGACCGGCTTCGAAGGCGGAAATCGACCGATTCGGCCTGCTGTCGGACCTGCTAGATCCCCGCGCCATCGAGGCCGTGGAGCCCGGACCGTTGAGCTACCGCATCCGTCGCAAGGGCCGCTGGTATTCGGTCCGAATTCTCCCCGGCGGTGCCGGTACGCACGGCCACCAGGCCGAGCGCAAGTAGGCCCCCGGGCCTGGGATTTTTCGGCCCGGAGCGAGAATCCGAGGTAGCCTTCGGCATGGGAAAGGGCTCGACGGAACTGCTGGATCGCTCTGAAGAGAAGGTCTACGAGCGGCGCGGATCTGGCGATCGACGGAAAACTGCCACTGCGATGTTCTCCCGGCGTGCGTTCTTCGGCGGGAACCGACGCGAAGCGCGGCGGCACAGCGAACGGGAAGGCTCCTTCGTCGATACCCATGGCACCGCCCTCTTCCTGGTGGTCACCGGAGTGGCGACCCTGAACATCCTCGACGCCTTCTTTACCGTCTTGTTCCTGTCGTTCGGCGGCAAGGAGATCAACCCGATCGTCCAGATGGCCCTGGATGTCGGGATCTGGTGGTTCATCATCCTCAAGTCCCTGGGAATCGGTCTGTGCCTGCTGTTCCTGACCGTGACCAAGAACTTCCTGGTATCCCGGATCGGTCTGGGAATCGTCGGTGTCGGATACACCGTCTTGCTCGGCTGGCACGGCTACCTCTACACCCTGATGCCCTAGCCGTACATTGCAGGATCTCCAGGTTCTGGGAAGAACCGGACGCTCCTGCTGTCCCAGGTGGCGCTACCATCTGGCTCCATGTGCGGCATTCTCGGTATCCGGCGTTCGTTCCTCGATGATGAGGCGAGCTTCCGGTCTGCGATCGCTGCGATGGCCTGGCGGGGACCGGATGGTATCGAGCAGGTGGATGCCGGCGATTGGCGTCTGGCCGTCGCCCGGCTGGCGATTTCCGACCCTCATCATGGTCAGCCCTTATGGTCGCGTGACGGTCGCCGGGTGATCGCCTTCAACGGAGTGGTGACCTCTGCCGACCGCGAACGCCGGCAATTCGAGGATCTGCTGGCCACCGACAACGACGCCGAACTACCTCTGCAACGCCTGGCCAGCGGCGGACCCTCAGCGATTCTCCGCACCAGCGGACACTACGCGCTGGCGATCGTGGAACCGGCCGGCGATCGACTCTGGCTGGCCCGCGATCCCGAGGGTGAGAAGCCGCTGTACGTCCTGCGGCAGGCGGACAGAGTGGTGGCCTTTGCATCGAGTCTGGCCAGTCTTCGCTGTCTCGGCGTCGAAATCGAATTCGATCAACCGGGTCGGGCCAGGTTCTTCCGTTTCGGTTTCGGACTCCAGCCGACACTCAAGGATCCCCGACTAAGCCTGGACTCGGACTTCAGGGGACTGTGCTACCAGGCTGAAGGAGCGGTGAGCCAGCACCTGGATATCCCACCACCCGAGCGCCCCCTGCCTCTGCCCGAGGCGCTCGGTACCGCAACACGTCGGTGCGCGGCGGCCGAAGTCCCGGTCGGGCTGTGCTTGTCAGGTGGTGTCGACAGTGCCTGTCTGGCGGCGGTGCTCGCCCAGGCCGAACACGTAGTGCCGGCCTACCAGTTCTGGGCACTGGGCACTCCAAAGACCGAACGCGCGCGAGCCGAGCAGATCGCACAGCACACCGGCATGCCACTGCATTGCGTCGATGGTGGTCCGGAGGTCCTGCAATACCTTCCTACCCTCACCAGGATGGTGGGGATGCCACTCGGTGATCCTTCGGTGCTGGCGGTACATGCGCTGGCCCGGCAGGCCCATCGCGATGGTGTGCGGGTCCTGCTCAGCGGGGAGGGTGCCGATGAGTTGTTCCTGGGCTACCGACGACATCGCGTAGCGAGACGATTGCCACGCCGGGGTCCCCTGCAAAACCCGTTTGGCTGGCCGAACTCGGGCGTGTCGATGTCGACTCCAATGCGGGTGCTGCGCAGCCTGGCAGATCCCCAACCGTACGACGCGCTGCTCGAGGTCGCGCCGCCTGGATTCCGCCGCGCGGTGCTGACTGCCGACTACGTCGATGGCCGGTTGCCGACGGGGCCGACCGGCTCGAGCCTCGAACGTGCGCGCCACACCGACCGAACGAGCTACTTACGCGGCGATCTGCTGCCAAAACTGGATACCGCGCTGATGGCGGCGGGCATCGAAGGGCGCTGTCCATACCTGGATCCGGCAGTGGTGAACTGTGATGTTGCGCGCGCCAAGGACGCCCGTTCAATTCTCGGCAAACATCACCTACGCGAGGCGTTCCGTGATGCATTACCCGCCGGTGTCCTGGACCATCGCAAGACCGGCTTCGGTCTGCCGCTGGATGCCTGGTTGCGTGATGATGACTATCTCCCTGACCTCTTGCTCGACCGTCGCACCCTCGAACGTTCGCACCTGCGTCCGGCGGGGCTGCGCAAGATGCTCGACGCCCATCGCGCCGGACGCCATCAACTCGGTCACGCTCTCTACCTGGTCGCGGCGATGGAGTTCTACCTGCGTGATCTGGAGGTAGCGGCGGAGGTACACGCGTGAGAGTGCTGCGCATCTTGACCAGGGCGAACATCGGAGGGCCGACGCGGCAGGCCTTGGCGCTCTGGGATCAAGACCCGGCGGTCGGCACCCAGACGCTGCTGGCGGTCGGTAGATGCGCGGCTGGCGAGCCTGAAATAGATCTCGGCGATCGTCCGGTGTTGGTCGCAGACCAGATCGACGAAGGCTGCCGTGGGCTGGTGCGGGTTCGACGTCTGGGTCGGGCGGCTCGGCCGTGGCGAGATCTGCGGGCGGTTCGAGCCTTGCGTGCCCTGATCAGGCGCTTTCGACCTGACATCGTCCATACCCACACCAGCCAGGCCGGACTGTTCGGGCGGCGGGCGGCGTTCCTGGAAGATGTCCCGGTCATCGCGCACACCTTCCACGGGCATGTTCTCTCGGACTACTACCCGGCGCCGGTCAACTTCGTGCTGCGTCGTTTGGAGGCCCAGTTGGCTCGGCGAACCCACCTTCCGTTGGCCGTCAGCCCGAGTTGCCAGCGCGAACTGCACCAGATGGGGATCGCCGATGGCCGGATCCAGGTCCTGCCACCCGCCCTGCACCTGGCGCCCTTTCAAGCAGCCGATCGTCTCGACGCCCGGCACCGTCTCGGGGTAGCAGGCAACTTCGTAGTCGGCTTCGTCGGGCGCCTGGTGCCTGTAAAGCGGCCGGAGATCTTCGTCGACTTGCTGGCCAGCATGCCTTCGATGCTGGGAGTCGTGCTCGGAGATGGTCCGCGACGTGAGCGCCTCAAGGCGGCCCCGAACATCCGGTTTCTGGGTTCGGTCGAGCGGCCCGAGGAGTACCTCGCCGGTCTCGATGCCCTGGTGCTCTGCAGTCGCCGCGAGGGCTGTCCCTTGGTCGCTCTGGAAGCCTTCGCCGCCGGTGTGCCGGTGATCGGGTTCGACGTCCCCGGGATACGAGATGTGCTACAAGAGTGGGGCACGGGGATCCTGGTGCCGCCGGAACATGGTCTCGAGGGCCTGCGTTCTGCGCTGCGCGAGGTGCAGGCCGGCGGAGCTGCAGTCACGGAGCGCATCGAACAGGCGCGAGCGGGTCTAGGCCGATTCGAACCAGCACAGGTCGCGGCCCAACTGGTCGAGCACTACGTCAGCGCCCGCCACCGACGTGTTGCACTGCAGGCTGAGGTCTGATCGTAGTCTCGGCTAGAATGCTGCGAGATGCTTGACCGCAAAAACGACTTTCGCGAAACCCACCTGCGCCATCGGGACTTTCTCGGCGCCTTCGGGGTCGTGGAAACCGCGGCCGGCATCTTGATGGTGCAGAACCGTCGGCGCATCGGGGGCGCGGAGGTGCTGACCTGGGATCTACCAGGGGGACAAGTCGAGGCCGGCGAGGGATTGTCCGAAGCGCTACAGCGCGAACTCGCCGAGGAGACCGGTCTCTCGGTCGATGGTGATCTCCGATTCCTGTTCGTGCAAGAAGGCCAGCGCACTACCGGTGGGCAGGTGGACTATGCCTGGCGCTCGTTCTTTTTCGAAGTGTCCGACTTTCGGGGCGAACCGGTGGCCAACTCTGAGGTACTCGCGGTGCGTTGGGTACCCCGTCCGCAAATATCAGACTTGTTGGGAGCGCCGTACCACGACAGCTTCCAGACCTGGCTGACCGAGGGTGGGTCCTTCTTCGTGTCGGGCTGGCATGAATAGCCGGTCGCGGACAACTACAGTCGCGGAATTACCATCTGCCCATCCATCACCTCGCCCTTACGCAGTACCCAGACGTTGAATTCCCGCACCCGGCGATTGGCCATCACGTGCAGGGCATCGTTCAGGCTGCGAAGATCCGGAAAGGTGTTGATGATGTTGCGGGTGGTAAAGAGATCCGGCACCTGGTCTACGATACCGAGCAGGACGTCACCCTTGGCGATCCCCAGATCGTGGGCAGGTGAGTTCTTGTGCACGGTGCGCACCCGCAAGATCGCGCTGAGACCACGTCCGGAGCGCTTGCGGAGTTCGCGGTAGAGCTGCTTGGATGCGACTTCCAACAGCTTGGGTTCCTGTTTCCGGGTGACCACCTCGAACTCGGCACCAATTCTCCGGATCACCGTCCACGCAGCGTTGCTGAGTGGCACCGGCCGCCCGGTAAGTTCACGGTTCTTGCGACGAACCCGAATCGCCAGCGGTTTGCCAGAACTGACGCCGAGGATGGCCCGGGCGTATTCGATCGTCGAGGACACCCGCTTGCCGTTGATGCTGAGAATCTGGTCGCCATTCTTCAGTCCCGCCCGATCCGCCGGACCGCCAGCGGCAACTTTCGAGAGCACCGGGGCGCCGTTGGCTTCAGCTACTGTCATCCCCAGGTAGACGCTGGTGAGGTTCTCGGAGGACAGCAGGACCTCGTGGAACACGCGACGCACCGTGTTGACGGGAATCGCAAAGCCAATGTTCTCGCTGGTTGGTGACATCGCGTTGTTGATACCAATCAGTCGACCGGTGATGTCCAGCAGGGCGCCGCCGCTGTTGCCCTGGTTGATCGCGGCGTCGGTCTGCAGGAGTCCCTGGTACTTGCGAACCCTGCCGTCCGGAGTGCGGACGGTGATCTCCCGGTCTTCGGCCGACAGGACGCCAACGGTCACCGTGTTGGCATGCCCCTTGGGATTTCCGATCGCGATCACCGTCTCCCCAATCATCAGCGAACTGGAATCACCCATGGTCAATGGCTCGAGCCGTGTGTTGGCCGGCAGCTTCAATTGCAGCAGCGCCAGATCGTATTCTGGGGAGGTACTGAGCACCCGGGCGTTGTACTTGGCACCACTCTTCAAGCGGATCTCGACTTGCGATCCAGAATTGGCGGCGGCGGCTCGGGCCACCACGTGCCAGTTGGTCAGGACCAGTCCAGTCTCGTCAATGATCACCCCCGAACCTTGCCCCTCGACCATCGAACCACGCCTGAAACCACTCAAGCGGTTGCCGGTGATCAGAACGCTGACCACCGAGTTGGCGGTGGACCGGACCGCGCGCACCACTGGGGTGACGCGCTTGCTGAGTTCTGCCTCACTCGGTTGCAAGACCTCGTTCAGCGCCCGCTTGGCCCGCAGAGATCCCGGCTTGGTGGAGCCCTGGGCAACCGCGAGGGTGACCAGCAGAAGCGGCGAAAGAACTGTCAGGTATTGGGTTCGATGCATTAGCGGTTCTTGGGACAAGGAGGCCCCGTGGTCTTACGATTCACCGCGGGGATTACTCCGAGGGTCTGGCCGAACCTCGACCGGGGGTATCTGTCTATCGGCCATCTGACCGTCGATACACAGTCTGGATACCCTGGCCTCCAGCCCGTCACAGCGGATCTTCGACCAGATCTTGGCGCCCAGGATCATCTCCTGTTCTGCCGGAGCGGCGGCCGAACCGAGCTGCGTCCACGGATCCGAGGCGTCCGGCGAACCGTGCCAACAGGTGATGGTATCGGCCTGACGTTGGACCCGAAACCGGCCGGCGATCCCCTCGACATCCTGCTCAGGGGCAAGCACCTCGGCCATGCTGGCCAGGATACGGTGCGGCTGGTCGCCGGTTGACATCCGTTGGGCGTAGTAGCGGTGCGAAGAACTCTCGTTCTGGGCAAACAGGGCAAAGCACGCCGCCTCCTCAGCGCACGGTCGCCAGGTACCCAGCTCGTACGAGAGCTCGACGGAAAAATCACCGCCGAACAAGGTCGGGAGGTAGAAGCCCGACGAAGTCACCTCGCCGAGTTCGGCCGCTGCGAAGGTGATCCGGACGCCGGATTGTTCGGCCACCACGTCCACCTCGCCAAGTTGCGGGAAGCGATAGATCGCCAGACCACGCTCCGCGACACCCTCACAGGTTTCAGGAAACGGGTAGCGCAGCCCACCGGAGAGGTAGGAGTTGTGTTCAATCAGGAGTGTGCGAAGCCTCTGAGCGACGGTTCGCAAGCCTCGCTCGGCCAGGTCGACGTCGGCCTGGGTCATCGCCGGATGCAATCGCAAGACTTCGCCAGCCAGGATCCCGGCGGCCTGCGACTCGTCCTGGAAGGCCTGCAGGAGGCGAGCCGCCGACGCGTTCTCCTGACCAGCAAACTCAAGCTGGAGTTCCGGCGGCGCACCGCTGAGCTGGTGGCGGATGCCGCAAGTCTCGAGTGCCTCCCGCAGGGCACGCTCCAGCTGGGCATGGAAGCCCGCGAAGCTCTCGGAGACCGGCGGTTGAGCTGGCTCAGGCTCCTCGTAGCCAAGATTCAGGTAACGCTTGTGCGACGCGTCCAGCAGGTAGCAGCCCTCGGTCTTGAGCTTGCCAGGGGGCTGGAGTGGGGGCGGCATGCGTGGGATCTTAGCGACGAAACCGCGGTCTCCCTATAGTGTCGCCCCGAGATGCGAGCGCTGTTCCTAGAGCCCTTCGACGGTGGGTCACACCACCGTTTCCTACGCGACCTCACTACCGGGCTGCGCGATAGCCACGGTGTGGATTGCACTGTGTTGACAATGCCCGGCCGGCATTGGAAGTGGCGAATGCGGGGGGCTGTGCCCTGGCTGGCCCAGGAACACGATGCTGCATTGCGTGATTCCTACGACCTGCTATTCGCCAGTTCCTACCTGGCCCTGGCCGAGTTGATCGGCTTGTATCCGGGTCTCGGTCGGATTCCGCGAGTACTGTATTTCCACGAGAACCAGCTGGCGTATCCGGTCCGGGAAGAGCTCGCGGGAGTCGAACGCGACACCCACTTCGGGTTCACCCAGATGGTGTCGGCCCTGGCGGCCACCCGCTGCGTCTTCAATAGCGAGTACAACCGCCAGACCTTCTGCACAGCTGGGACGGAACTGCTTGGTCGAATGCCGGATGCCCGCCTGCGAACCTGGCGTGAACAGATCGAGGACAACAGCGAGGTCCTGGGGGTACCTATGCACCTGCCGGTGGTGGCCAGCTTCGATGACACCCCAGCGAACCAGCGACAGGATGGACCGACCCTGCTGTGGAATCACCGCTGGGAGCATGACAAGAACCCGGCGGAGTTCTTCGAGGCTCTGACGAGATTGGCAGACGCGGGCGTGGCGTTCCGGCTGATCGTGTGCGGCGAGCAATTCGAGCAGGTTCCTGATCCGATCCAACTCGGGCATCAAGCCCTGGCTGACCGGATCGACCACTTTGGTTTCGTTGCGGACCGCGCCGCCTATGAGGACCTCTTGCAACGCAGCCAAATCGTGGTGTCGACGGCAGTGCACGAATTCTTCGGTCTCTCAATACTCGAAGCCACCTGGTGTGGTGCTCGGCCGCTGGTTCCAGATCGCCTCGTATACCGGGAACTGCTACCCGAAGAGTTCCGCTACCGGGATCTGGAGGTCGCACTCCGTGGATTGTGCCACGGCTGGAAGCACGAGGGCCTCCGCCTGCGTGCAGATCGCCGAGAACTGGTCGCACCACATCGCGCAGATGTGGTTGTTCCGCAGTACTACGCACTGTTCGAGCGACTCCTGGGAAGCTCGTGAGTCCAGGCGACTAGCGGGTCACGGTGATGAAAGACATCATTCCGCGAGCTGCATGCGGCAGGTGGTGGCAGTGCACCAACCAACCCCCCGAGTTGGTCGCAGTCGGCACCAGACCGCCGGCCAACAGGTCCTTGCTGTTTCGTCGGTATCGCCGCTGCCGCGAACGGTCATCGAAGCGACTTATGACGCGCACGATGGTGAAGCTGCGCCCGAGGATGAGATTGGGGCGTTTTGGAACCCGGAACGTGTCCTCGTAGGTCAAACGCTGGGCCTTCTCGATGTAGTTGTTTCGGGCGTCATCCAGGTCGATGTACTCGGTGTCCAGATGCTGGAACCGGAATCCATGAGTGTGGAAGTTGTGGTCGCCACCAGTGAAATTGACGATCTCCCAGACCCGGGTCTCACCGATCTTGACGTGGTACCCGGTCGCCGCAGTCTGCTTCATCATCGGAATGGGTCCGAATGGTGGGGGCATCACCATGGTCCTGGCCCGGACCGCCGCCAGCAACGGTTCGGGTCGTTGCACCTGCGCAAAGAACATCACGTCGCCAGTAACCTTGTCGGGAAACCCGTGGCCAAACACCACCGGCAAGGTCTTCATGTTCGGATCAATCGTCAAGGGCACGATCGGTCGACTGCGGAGTCGTGCTGGAGGATCCCAGGGACCGCGTCGTCGGTTGACGGATTGCCCGATGATCTTCACCCGGATCAGATTCCGCGGCGCGCTAGCGCCATCAAAGTGGTAGTGGCCGAACAAGAGGTTGTTCTGAGGATCGCGAAAGGCGACGTGCTCGCCGCGCACGAAGTCATGAGCCTCGATGTAGAATTCCTCATCGATCTCGCCATTCGCTACCAGCACGGTTTCGACCCTGTCACTCGGTGTCAATGTGACTCCAACCCTAGTGTCCGGGTTCGAGATCATCAGGTTGTGGTGACCCCGAAGATCGAGCACCGTGTTGATCGGCTTGATCAACTCCGCCTGGTTCCACAAGCCCTGGTCGCTGCCGATGTGATACCAGGTCTGGCGGTCGTCGCGGATACTGAGCCGGAAGGTCTCACCGCTCGACGAACTGACACACCGCAAACGATACGGTGCACCTGCGATGACATGCAGCGTCGGGATCTTCCCGGCATGTGACTCGACACCGTTGACCAGGGTGTGGGTCCCGGGTCTGCCATTGGCCAGATCTTCGGCTCGCCGCCACGGGATCATCGGTTGGGTCAGATCCGTCGCGAAGGGCGCCACCTGGTAGTTCGAATCCACCATGACGTCATCCAGGAACACGGTCCGCTCTCGCCAGGACGGAATCCTCAAGCGGCGGTCATCACTTGGGTCGCGCACGATGAGGGCTCCGTAGAGTCCCCGCTCCAGTTGTTCGTTGGTCTTGTTGTGGGGGTGGTACCAGTAGGTCGCGGCGTTGTTGAGCTTGAACTCGTATCGGTGGTACCCGAACCGAGGTATCAAGGCCTGAGAGATGTGACTCCCATCCATCACTGCTGGCAGTTCCACCCCGTGCCAGTGCACGGTGGTCGGTTCGTTGAGCAGGTTGATGAAATGAACGATCAGCCGATCGCCGAGATTGGCGTCGATCGTTGGACCCGGCACGCTCCCGTTGTACGCCATGACCTGGGTCTTGGTCTGACCATCGACAAGTTGGAGGTCAATCTCGTGGGCGAACAGGACCGTCTCGAAGATCCTGGGGTGCGGGTTGTAGTCAATTGCCTGGGGCAGTCGAAGATCCTGGGCCTGTACTGGCAGACCGCCGAGGAAAAGGGCAGCGAGCATGGACCAGGCTAGGGTCGGACAGTCCGTCGGGAGTCGGAACATGGTGGCGTGAGCGGGCTCTTGCGGGCAAGGCCCCTAGACTCTAGGGCTTGCACACAATCTGGCCAGTGTCCGGGCCCGCCTAGGACCAAGGTATGGCAATCCACCCACTGGACTGGCTCCGCACGGTCCTCGCCCCGGCGATACCACGGTAGATTGCAGTGTTCACCTCATCTTGTGGTGGACCGTTATCCCGTCTCCGACCGTCCAGCCGGGACCGCGAAGGAGTTGGAGTCACCGCCTCTGGAGTGGTCGGATCCCCGGTGACCGATGGCGGGACGTAGTGCTGGTGGGGAGAGCAGCGGATCCACGTGTGTATGCCCCGTCGAGCGTGCTACATTCTGCGCGACGCATCCCGTTCAAGCGCAAGCCCATGCCAGATCAGACCATCAACATCGCACTCGTCGGCCTCGGATTCGGTGCGGAGTTCATCCCCATCTACCAGTCCCACCCGAACGCCAGGATCGCTGCGATCTGCCAGCGGTCAGAGGACAAGTTGAACGCCATCGGCGACGCATTCGGGATCGAGAATCGGTACACGGACTACTCAGAGCTACTGAAGGATCCTTCCGTTGATGCCGTACACATCAACACCCCAATCCCGGACCATGCGCCACAATCGATTGCCGCTCTGGAAGCTGGCAAACACGTTGCTTGCACAGTACCGATGGCCACCGGCATCGACGAAATGCGGCGAATCTGCGAGATGAGCGCAAAGACCGGCAAGCATTACATGATGATGGAGACCGTTGTCTTCAGTCGGGAGTTCCTCTACGTGAAGGATCTCTATGACGCAGGCGAACTTGGCCACGTGCAATTCCTGCGTGCATCACACCAGCAGGAAATGGCCGGCTGGCCGGGTTACTGGGAAGGATTGCCCCCGATGCACTACGCCACCCATTGCGTCGGTCCGGTGTTGGCACTTACCAATGCTGAGGCGGAGCGGGTTTCCTGCCTCGGTTCCGGTCGAATTGACGAGGACCTGATCAGCAAGTACGGGTCACCGTTCGCGGTTGAGACTTGCCACATCAAGTACCGTGATTCCGAACTAGCGGCAGAAATCACCCGCTCGCTATTCAACACTGCGCGACAGTATCGCGAGAGTTTCGAGGTGTACGGCAGCAAGAAGTCGTTCGAATGGCCGCTCATCGAGGGTCAATCCTGTGTGGTGCACACCGGGGAAGAACCCACGGAGGTCACGGTACCTGATTATGCGGAGCGGCTACCCGAAGCGATCCGTGACTACACCACGAAGGGAGTCTATGACTCGGATGCCAACCAGCACCTTTCCTTCACCCAAGGTTCGGGGCACGGTGGTTCCCACCCGCACCTGGCCCATGAGTTCCTGACTGCCTTGCTTGAGGACCGCGCCCCATATCCCAACGCCCGACGATCCGCAAATTGGACGGCGGTCGGGATCCTGGCCCATGAGTCCGCCATGGACGGTGGGCGGCCTATCGACTTGCCTGACTTCACCTTCCAATAGCCTTGGTGGTTTCGATGCTGAAGAGTTCACTGCTGGTCTCCGTTGTCTCGGGTTTGTTGCTGGCGAATTCCGCGCTGGCGCAGAACAAGTTCCAGTTACACAGCTTCACCAAACAGCAACTCGAATCGGAGTTTCACTGTGAAGGCGCGACCTTTGGCGATCTGAATCGGGATAGCAAACCGGACATCATTGCAGGTCCCTACTGGTACGAGGGGCCATCGTTTGAAAAGCGTCACGAGTACTACAAGCCCCACCCGTTCAACAAGAACCGCTACTCAGACAATTTCTTTGCCTTCGTCCACGACTTTGATGCCGACGGATGGAACGACATCCTGATCATCGGGTTCCCCGGCAAGGACGCATCCTGGTTCCGCAACCCGCAGGGCGCCGAAGGTCATTGGAAACGCCATATCGTGTTCGATGTGGTGGACAACGAATCGCCGACCTTCGAGGACATCACCGGCGATGGTAAACCAGAGTTGATCTGCCAGATCGGAGATCGCATGGGCTACGCCACTGTCGATTGGCAGAATCCGGACAAGAAGTGGAAGTTCCACGGCATCTCGGATCCCAAGGCCAAGATCGGCGGGAAGTTCACCCACGGACTCGGGGTCGGGGACGTCAATGGCGATGGCCGCAAGGACATCCTGTTCCGGTTCGGATGGTGGGAACAACCCGCCACCCTGCAAGACGATCCGCTCTGGCCACCGCACCCGTTCAATTTCGCCGGGCGCGGTGGGGCGCAGATGTATGTCTACGACATCGATGGCGACGGCGACAATGATGTCGTCTCGAGCTACAACGCCCACGGCTATGGCCTGTTCTGGTTCGAGCAGGTCAAGAAAGCCGGCAAACTGACCTTCAAGAAGCACCGGATCATGGGGGAACTCCCACGCCAGAACCGCTACGGCGTGGCGATCGGAAACCTCCACGCCATCGACCTGGTTGACATGGATGGCGACGGTCTGCGCGACATCGTCACCGGCAATCGGTATTGGGCTCACAGCGGTCGTGACAAAGCCGACCTGGGCAAGGCCCCCGTCTATTGGTTCCAGTTGGTGCGCTCTGCTGCCGGTGAAGGAGCGCATTTCGTACCCCACGAAATCGATCCGCACTCAGGTGTCGGGACGCAGGTGGTCGCGGGTGACGTCACCGGCGACGGAATCCCGGACGTGGTCGTCGGCAACAAGATGGGCACCTTCGTGTTTACCCACGAGATCCGGAAAGTCGCACGTACCAAGTGGTACGAAAAACGACGCGAATTCCTGAAAGCAGCGGCAGCCCGCCGGGAAGGCGGAGTGATTGACCGCTCAAAAGGTCGCTTGCCTGTCTCAAAAGATGGCCGCGATCTAAACACCAACTTCGAGACCGGTGAACTAGGCGGATGGACCGCCACTGGGAACGCGTTTGCCAAGCACCCGATCAAGGGTGACACCGTCAATCCACGACGCTCGGACAGCAAGAGCGAACACGCCGGCGAATACTGGGTCGGCACCTACGAACCGGGTCAATCCGACAAGTCCACGGGCACCCTCACCTCGGTGAACTTCGAAGTCACCCAGCGTTACGCCAGCTATCTGATCGGCGGTGGCCGGACCGGCAAGACACGGGTCGAACTCGTCCGCGCCGACACTGGAGAAGTCATCCACACATCTCGCGGCAAGAACAAGGAGAACCTGCACCCGGAGTCCGTAGACCTCAAGAAGTACGTCGGCAAGCAGATCTTCATTCGGCTGGTGGACGAGTCCAAAGGTCCCTGGGGCCACATCAACTTCGATGACTTCCTGCTACACGCCAAGGATCCCTGGAGCCGGACTGGCGGCAAGAGTTCAAAAGCCGATCCAAAGGCCAATGCTGGCTATTCACCTTCCGAAGCCGCCGGACGTATGCAGGTACCCGAGGGGTTCAAGGCGGAACTAGTGGTCGGCGAGCCGGACTTGCACCAGCCGATCGCCCTGTGCACAGACGCCAAGGGACGTTTATGGGTAGCAGAAGCCCACTCGTACCCGGTCCGAAAAAAGGGCGACAAGGCCAAGGACCAGATCCTGGTCTTCGAAGACAGCAACGGTGACGGCGCGTACGACAAGCGCACTGTCTTCGCTGATGACCTCAACCTGGTCAGCGGACTGGCTGTCGGACATGGTGGAGTCTGGGTCGGAGCAGCGCCGTACTTCATGTTTATTCCGGATGCCAATCGGGATTTAGTTCCCGACGGAGAGGCGCAGATCTTGCTCGATGGTTGGGGCTACCAGGATACCCACGAGACCCTGAATGCCTTTATCTGGGGTCCGGACGGCTGGCTCTACGGTTGCCATGGGGTGTTTACCCATTCCAAGGTCGGCAAGCCCGGCACCAAGGACGAAGATCGCGTCAAGGTCAACGCCGCGGTCTGGCGCTACCACCCAAAACGCCACGAGTTCGATGTGTTTGCGAGGGGTGCCAGCAATCAATGGGGCGTCGACTTCGATGACAACGGTCAGGCGATCATCACTGCCTGCGTGATTCCGCACCTCTACCACGTCGTGCAGGGGGCTCGCTACCACCGTCAGGGCGGCAAGCACTTCAACCGCTACATCTACGACGACATCAAGACGATCGCGGATCACCTCCACTATCTCGGATCCAAACCACACGCAGGCAATGGCGTCTCAGACTCGGTGGGCGGAGGTCACGCACACTGCGGTGCGATGATCTACTTGGGAGGAGCCTTCCCGCAGCAGTACCGCAATGTCGTGTTCATGAACAACGTGCACGGCAATCGCATCAACACGGACATCCTGCAGCGCGATGGTTCCGGTTTCATCGGAACCCACGGACAGGATTTCCTGAACGCCAACGACAAGTGGTTCCGCGGCATCAACATGCAGTACGGGCCGGACGGCAGCGTATTCCTGATCGACTGGTACGATGAGCAGGCCTGCCATCTGCGAAACCCGAAGGTCTGGGATCGCAGTAACGGGCGACTCTACAAAGTGAGCTACGGCGATCCGGAGCCAGTCACTGTCGATGTCGCCACGATGTCAAACGCCCAGCTCGTAGAGTTGCAATCGCACGACAACGACTGGTTTGTTCGCACCGCCAGACGGGTATTGCAGCAGCGCGGTGGGGACCAGGCAGTCTGGGCCGGGTTACGTGAACTCCTACTCTCTCAAGCTCAAGTCCGGCAGCGCTTGCGCGCTCTTTGGACCTTGCATGTGACAGAGGGATTGACCGAGGGTCTCGCTCTGCAGGTCCTCGAGAGCAAGGCCGAGTATCTGCGCGCCTGGACCATCCAACTGGTCACCGAGAACCGCTCAGTTAGCCAGGCAATCGCCGGGAAACTGGTAACGATGGCGAAGGAAGATCCTTCACCGGTGGTCCGACTCTACCTTTGCTCTGCTGCGCAGCGCGTCAACGACAGCCTGCGTTGGGCATTGGTCGAAGGTCTGGTGGGCCACGGGGAGGACGAGGAGGACCACAACTTGCCCTTGATGGTCTGGTACGCGTGTGAACCACTGATCGTCAAGGACCCAGCCCGCGCCAGAAACCTCATTACGCTCTGTAAACTCGACAAGGTTCGACAATTCATCTATCGACGCCTCGCCGACGACCAGGCCGGCCGCCAGATCCTGATGAGCTTGCTGGCCAAGAATGACAACGACCTGGTGACGCGGGACATCATCGGGGAGCTGGTGCACGTCCTGGAAAAACACGAGACCATCGAGAGCCCCAAGGGTTGGGAGAATCTGTACCCAGGTCTACGTACGTCACGTTTGTCCGTAGTCCGGGAAAACGCTCAGAACCTGGCGGTCATTTTTGGAGATCGCCAGGTGTTGCCAGAAATTCGTGGAATCCTCTCCGACCGCAAAGCAACACTGAAGCGACGTGAGTGGGCTCTGAAGATCCTCGTGCGAGTCAAGGACCCAGCCTGTGTTGGCTTGCTCCAGGACCTCCTGGGCGATGTCGGAATGCAGCGCCAGGTGATCGACGCCCTCGGCAAGTTCGATGACGCCAAGACGCCAGGGCTGCTGTTGGGCAGCTACAAGGAATTCGGTGGCGCAGAGCGCCTCGCCGCAGTCAACACCTTGGTCAGCCGGGCATCGTTTGCCCGTCAACTCCTGGAAGCCGTGATCGGCAAGAGCATTCCGAATACCGCTCTCCACTCGGCCACTACCCGCCGCCAGATCGCGGGCCTGAAGGACGCCAATGTTGATGCACTGATGACGAGAGCCTGGGGACGGTCACAACCGACCGGCGCATCGAAGCTCGAGGAAATCCAGAAGCACAAGAAGGTCCTTACCGACAAGACCTTGGCCAAGGCTGACCTGAGCGCCGGACGAGCGGTGTATGCCAAGACCTGCATGGTATGTCACAAACTGTTTGGTGCCGGATCAGACATCGGTCCCGACATCACCGGTTCCAACCGGGCAGATCTCGACTACCTGCTATCCAACATCATCGACCCCAGTAGTGAAGTGGCTCGGGAGTACATGCTGACGGTGGTGGAGACCAAGGATGGAGGTTTCTTCTCCGGGCTGTTGGCCGAAGAAAATGACTCGACGATCCGCCTTCGGACAGTGACCGGGGCGGTGGAACAGATTGCCCGTAAGGACATCGCCAACGGTGACGATGGCAAACCCGCGATCACCACCATGCCGACCTCGATGATGCCAGAGGGGCAACTCCTGGCGCTTGCCCAGGACGAAGTCCGTGATCTGGTTGCCTATCTGCAAAATCCCAAGCAGGTACCGATGGCTGCCACCAAACTGAGCCTGGTGCATTTCTTCAACGGCAAGGACCTCAGTGCTTGGGACGCCGACCCAGCAGTCTGGTTGGTGGAGCACGGCGAAATCGTCGGGCGCACCACCACTGGCCTGAAGAAGAACAACTTCGCCAAGAGCCACCTGACCTTTGGTGATTTCCGGCTGGTGGTCGACGTCAAGTTGATCGGCAACCAGGGCAATTCCGGCATCCAGTTCCGGAGCTCGGTGCTCGATGGCGGCGCCATGAAAGGCTACCAGGCCGATATCGGCAAGAGTTGGTGGGGCAAGCTCTACCATGAGCATGGTCGCGGCCAGCTCGCCAACGAAAACCGCGACAAGCTGGTCAAGCACGGCGAATGGAACTCGTATGAGATCCTCGCGGTGGGGCATCGAATCCAAACTGCCCTCAATGGTCAGGTTTGCGTGGACCTGGATGACCCGAAAGGCGAACTTCGGGGAATCCTCGGTGTGCAGGTACACTCCGGCGGGGCAACCGAGGTGCGGTTCCGCAATTTCCGGCTCGAGCTTGACCCGGAACCCGAGCTGAAAACTACCAAGAAATAGCCAATCCGACCATGACATCAGAGGCCGTGCAGGATTCGGGAGACAGCCAGCCGCTGGACTTCGTCCGTTCTATCGTCGCGCAAGACGTCGCCGATGGTAAGAACGACTCACGCGTTCACACCCGCTTCCCGCCGGAACCCAATGGCTACTTGCATATCGGACACGCCAAGTCCATCTGCCTGAATTTTGGGATCGCTGCCGAGAACGAAGGCGGCAAGTGCAACCTCCGATTCGATGACACCAATCCTGGCGTGGAGGATGTCGAATACGTTGAATCCATCCAAGAGGACGTGAAGTGGCTGGGATTCGATTGGCAGGATCGCCTGTTCTTTGCATCGGACTATTTCGAACAGCTATACGAGTTCGCCACCCAGTTGATTCAAAGCGGTGATGCCTACATCGACAGTCTGAATGCAGAGGAGATTCGGGCCTATCGCGGCTCCGTCCACGATGTGGGACGCAACAGTCCGGATCGAGACCGAAGCGTCGAAGAGAACCTCGACCTGTTCCAACGCATGCGCGCCGGTGAATTCGAGGATGGCAAGTTCGTTCTCCGCGCCAAGATCGACATGTCGCATTCCAACATCAACATGCGGGATCCCACCATCTACCGGATCCGGCATGAGCACCATCACAGGACGGGCGATTCCTGGTGCATCTACCCGATGTATGACTTTGCGCACGGGCTATCGGATTCGATCGAAGGGATCACCCATTCGATCTGTACCCTGGAATTCGAGAACCATCGGCCGCTATACGACTGGTTCCTGCAGCGGCTCGGCGTTCATCACCCGCAGCAGATCGAGTTCGCGCGGCTCAACGTGACCCACACGATGATGAGCAAGCGTAAGCTCCTGGAGTTGGTGCGGGACAAGGTGGTCGACGGCTGGGATGACCCGCGCATGCCGACGATCTCGGGGATGCGACGCAAGGGGTATACCGCCGAAGCGATTCGGACATTCTGTGAACGCGTCGGGGTCGCCAAGTTCAACAGCATCCACGAAGTGCAGTTGTTGGATTTCTGTCTTCGAGAAGTGTTGAACAAGCGAGCTTCACGAGCAATGGCAGTGCTCAATCCCCTGCGCGTGGTGATCGAGAACTTCCCCGAAGACCAGGTCGACGAGCTGGAGGCGGTCAACAATCCCGAGGATGAAAGCGCCGGCACTCGGACAGTGCCGTTCTCCAGGGTTCTCTACATTGAACGCCAGGATTTCCTCGAGGACCCACCCAAGAAGTTCTTCCGCCTGTCGGTTGGGCGCGAAGTCCGACTTCGCTATGCCTACTTCGTGACCTGCACGGAGGTCATCAAGGACGCCGCCGGGGCGGTCGTGGAGTTGCGGTGCACCTACGACCCGGCTACCCGCGGAGGCTCGGCTCCCGATGGCCGAAAGGTCAAGGGCACTTTGCAGGGGGTCTCAGCGGCTCACGCCCTCGACGCCGAGGTCCGCTTGTATGAGAACCTCTACAGCACTGAAGATCCCTTGGATCCGGCAGGAGGCGAGGATGGCCGCGGCAACCTGAACCCGAATTCCCTGACGATCCAGACTGGCTGCAAGCTGGAACCATCCCTGGCCCAGGCGAAGCCTGGTGAGAACTTCCAATTCGAGCGAGTAGGGTATTTTTGCGTAGACGCCCACGACAGCAAGACGGATCGACTCGTGATGAACCGTACCGTCGCCTTGCGTGACAGCTGGGCCAAGGCGCAGAAAAAGGGCTAGGCGAACTCCGCTTCCGAATCCCCGCGACCAGTTCCTTTGGAATCGGGGCGCAAGTCCATCACACTATCGGCATGTTGATTCTAGGTACTGTCATCCTCCAGATCGTGCAGGCGGCGCAGCCACCACGGTTCCCGGATTTCCCAAAGCAGGACGCCCTGTCCTATTCCCTGGACCTGAAACTGAACCTCGAGAAGCCGCACCTATCGGGTTCGATCGAATACCGGATCAAGGCACTGGCTGAGTTGTCGAAGCTGCGTTTCCACGCCCGACGATCGGATTCCTGGCGCGTCGATTTCGAAGACACCGAGGGTCGCCCCCTGCAGTCGGACTGGCTCAAGAACGAGGTCCACGTCACCCTCCCCGAGCCAGCCGCCAAGGACTCGGTGGTGGTGCTGCGGGCCAGGATTGCCGGGCTGCCGGTCGACGGCTTCTACTTCAAGAAGAGTCGCTACGGCAAGATGATGGCGTTCACGGATCACTATTCGATCAGGGCGCGCGGGTGGCTACCTTGTGAGGATCATCCAGCGGACCGCGCCAGTTGGAAGCTCCGCATGGTCTACCCAAAGGGGCTCCAGGCGACGGCCTACGGCCAGCGGCTGGATGACCCTACGGGTCCCGTGCCGGACGGTTTCGAGGTGATGGAATCGGTATCGGATACCCAGGTTCCTCCGTACATGTTCGCACTGATCGTCGGATCATTCGTGTTGATCCCTGAAACTGGCGACCCCCGACTGCGACCACACCTGGTCTACCAGCAGGACGCAAAACGGGCACGATCCTCACTCCGCCACCATGCAAAGTGGATGAAAATCATGGAGCAGACCTTCGGAGTCTACAGCTACAAGAAATACACCACCGCCCAGTGTCCGACCCGATGGGGAGGATTCGAGGCACCGGGAAACGTCCAGCTAAGCG
>JAYZDB010000251.1:0-4169 GCA_036338025.1 Planctomycetota bacterium | reverse complement strand
CAAGCGTGACCGGCACAAGGCCAAGGAAGCCTAGCAACCTCTTTTTCTCCAGTTCGGACCAGACCTCTTGGTGACCAAGCCGATCCGGCCGGTGATGCCCGAACCTCCGCAAGCGCGGGTCGACGGGCGCTACAAGGTACGCAGCGAGGACTTCGGGGTCATCGAATTGCCTGCGTATCTGCCGTCGGGTGATGGCACCCACACCTTTGTGTGGATGGAAAAGCAAGGACTCTCGACCCTGGATGCCATCCGCGTCCTGGCGGAAGCCACCGGCACCCAGGCGCGCGACTACGGCTACGCCGGCTTGAAGGATGCCCAGGCAGTCACCCGTCAGTGGATCTCCATCGAGCATGCTGATCCAGCGGCGTTCCGCGATCTCGAACTCGACGCGGTGCGGGTCCTGGAGGTCGGACAACACGGCAACAAGCTCAAGCCCGGCCATCTGCTAGGCAACCGCTTCTCGATCCTGTTGCGCGGCGCCGCTGCCGAACAGATACCGCACCTGCGCGCCAATCTCGAATGGTGTTCGACTCGCGGTGTGCCGAACTACTTTGGCGAACAGAGATTCGGCAAGCGAGGATCCAACCTGGATCAAGGTCTGGCAATCCTGCGCGATCCCAAACCGAAGCAGAAGTCCTACAAGTTCGCACCACGGATCCTCAAGCTCTTGCTGTCGGCAGTGCAGAGCGAAGTATTCAACCGGGTGCTGCGGGCACGCATCGAGAGCTTCGATCAACTACAGGATGGCGATCTCGCCTGGATCCATGACACCGGCGCCTCATTCACGGTGGATGATGTGGCGGCTGAGCGGCCACGCTGCGACGCTTTCGAGATCTCGCCGACCGGTCCTATTCCCGGGCCAAAGATGCTGCGCGCCAAGGCTGAGCCAGGCGCCCTGGAAGACCGGGTGATGGCGGAGATGGATCTGAGCTTCGATGCGTTTGGATTCTCGCGTGCGCACCGGGGTGGACGGCGGTCGTTGCGCTTGCCAGTCACCAAGCCGGTGGTCGAGGAAGCGCCCGACGGTGCGCGGGTTGAATTCGAGTTGCCGTCCGGCAGCTACGCGACCTCGGTGCTCCGATTGCTGCTGGTGGATCCGCCCTGGTTTGGCTGATCCACCAGCAACATCGGTATCGGCAGTCTCTAGCGGAGCTCGATGGCGCGCTTGCCATCGATCACGACCAACATCCGGGTGCTGAAGGCAAACACCTTCGCCAGCTCCGGGTGCTTTTGGAGCAGCGCGAAGTACTCCTTCGAGAACGCCTTGATCTCTTGCACCTTGTCCTTCATGGCAGCGGTGAACTTGCTGTCGATCCAGATCCCCTGGATCAGGTGGAAGGTTCGACCCTTGATGCTCCGGGTCACCAGGCCAACCGCGCCTCGGTTGCCCCGCAGCGCCTTGGCTTTGGTAAGAGTCTGCAGGGCCGCGCTCTTGTCAACGGCAGCTTGGCCGGTGACAGCGCCAAATTCCGAGAGGCTCTTTTCAGCCGCCTTCTTCGATTCCGCGACCTGGCTCCCCAGGCCCTTGAACGAAATCCCAGCACCGTCTGTCGTGACAGCACCGGATCGGCGCAGTTCTTTCTGGAGACGATCCCGCGTAGTCGATCCCACTGTGGCAGGCGCGCCCGGTGCCACAAACAGCGCTCTTTCTCCACCAGCAAAGCCGAAGCGATGCCGCGAAAGCTTCTGGCCCTCCTCCAGGATCAGGTGCGAGGTGTAAGGAGTGATGATGCCGTGCGCAGCGCCAATCCGGCGAATCTCGTGGACCAACTCCTGGTTGTGTCCATTGAGTCGAAGGTTGTCCAACAACACCGCAACTTTGCGCTGGGCCCACAGGGTCGAGAGAAAGTCATTCTTGGGGTTCTTCGCCGGGAACGAGGACTCGTAGACGTAGGTCTTCTCCTTGCCGTTCACGACGCCGGTCAAGCGGATCGCGTGATTTCCCTTGCCCTTGTAACGCCCGGTCAGAATGAGGCGGCTGCCCTTGAACAGGTCCGGAGTGTCTTTCGGAAACACGTCGAAGCCCTCGATGCCCTTGCAATCGATGCGCACACTGCTCATCACCGGATGGCTGAGCTTGGTGAACAGCGCCCCGGTCTTCATTTCGATGCTCTCATTCTCCCTGACGTAGTCCCGGGCCCCGTGGCTCTGGTCAGCGATCTTATCGAGCAGCCTGGTGTTGACGTCGTGCCCGACGCCGAACACGAAGATGCGTTGCTTGGCCTTGTTGCTGCCCTTGATGATGCTGAGCAGGCTGGCTGCATCGGTCGTATCGACGGTCGGTAGACCGTCGGTCAAGAACACCGTCATCTTCAAAAGCTCCACGTCCTCGGCCGGTGTGTCGGCTGCCAGCGCCGTGGTCAGGCCTTTTTCGATATTGGTCCCGCCGCGGGCCTGGATCTCTGCAGATTGCTTGAGGGCCTTGGCGATGTTGTCGGCGGATGCCTGGACCGGTTGCGGAAAGAACGGCCGGGCGTCAGTCGAAAATGGGATGACGTTGAAGTAGTCGTGGGTCTGCAGCGAGTTCAGGAAGAACTTCAGCGCCGCGCGGGCCTGTTGGATCTTCTTGCCGTTCATCGATCCCGAGGTGTCGACCACGAAGTTGACCAACTTGGGCAGCAACTTGGAATCGTCCCAGCTGAGTTTCGGCGCCAGCATCATCATGAAGTAGCCGGCATGGTCACCTGCTCGGTGCGTCAAGAGGTTGAGTCCGAACTCCTGGTCCGAGAGACCGTAGAACACCTGCAGGTCGCGCTTCGCCATCTGCGAGCCGTGCATCTCAAACGACACCCGGGCCTCGTGTTCTCCCTTGCGCATCACGTCGACACCGTCGGTCGGTGAGTAGACGTTCTTGATCGGCTTTTGGGACTGGATGCGAAGGTCGAGGCTGATGCGCTGGGCGGGCTTGCCGTGGACATTGGCGGCGCGCAGTGGGAACGACCACTGGTGTATTCCGCCAGTCTCGGGTAGCACCTGGCGGAAGCGTACTTCGACCCGCATGTCGGCCTTGGCCAGGATCGGAAACACCCGGGCCCGCAGGCATCCGTTGCCCATGTACTCGAGTAGCCCCGGGTCGCGCTGCTGCCGTACGATGTTCTCGTAGACCCGGCGAGCGCGATGCTGGTCGAGGACCTCGCCGCGAACCTGCTTACCGTTCATGGTCATGGTGAAGTCATCGGCAGTCGCGCCCGGTGGCAGCGGCATGATCCAGGTGGCTTCGGCGATCCGCTTGCCGGGGTTGTGGAACACCTGGGCGAGGGTGGTGGTAGCGACGCCATCGACGATCCGCGCCTGGATTTCCAGGCTCTTGAGCACCAGGCCGCCGCGTGGATTCGGCGTGACCTGCTGGATGCCAGGTCCTACGACCAGGCCCTGGGCGCTGAGGATCGTAGAGGACGAGAAGGCGGTAAACAGGGTCAGGAGGCCCAGGAAAGCACTACGTTGCAGGTGGATCATATGTGTGTCGGTGAAATTGGAACAGTGAACAAGGCGCTGAACCCCAAGCCACAGCACAGGTTCCCGGCCATTTGGGGATTTTCCGGAACGGCCCAGCTCCGCTACAGGGCGGCGGGAACGATTTCCTGACGCCGGGACACTGGGGCCGACAGCCCGACAGCTACACTGCCGGACCCGCCATGAAACCCGCCGACTACCAGCGACTGCGCGATGTCTTCCTCGCCGCGCGCGAGCGCGAGGGTGCGGAACGCCAGACCTGGCTGTTGGAGATCTGCGGCGACGACGACGAGATGCTGACCGAGGTCTATCGCCTGCTGGGCAGCGAGCAGATAGCCTTGCAGTTCCTCGATCGCATGCGCGAGACCAGCGACAGCCCCGAGGCAGATGCAAAAGTGGGCGAGCGCATCGGTCCCTACAGCCTGCGCGAGCCGCTGGGGGAGGGCGGCTTCGCCGAGGTGTTCCTGGCCGAGCAGGCCGAGCCGGTGCGTCGGCGCGTCGCGCTCAAGCTGCTCAAGCCCGGCATGGACAGCCGCGAGATCCTGGCGCGCTTTGAGGCCGAGGGCCAGGCCCTGGCCATGATGCAGCACTCCGGCATCGCCAAGATCTTCGATGCCGGCATCAGCGAGGCCGGGCGCTCCTGGTTCGCGATGGAATACGTCGACGGCGTGCCGATCACCGAGTACTGCGATACCCATCGTCTGGACCTGCGCGCG